>NZ_JBEPPM010000012.1:0-130328 GCF_040547315.1 Arthrobacter sp. UYP6 | reverse complement strand
CAGTTGAGTGTGGCGGCCCGGGGTGAGCAGGCGGCGGGGGATCCGCGGTTGGTGGATCAGTTGCGGGCGGATATTCTCGCGGATCTGCTCCGGGGCCCGGGTGTGGAGGGCCTGGGGGTGGAGGGTGCGGGAGTGTGGGCACCGGAGGGCCCGGCGAGCACGGGCACCGACAAGGGCAAGGACAAGGACACGGGCGCCGGCACGGACACGGGCACCGCTGGTGGGACTGGGGGTGGCACCGGCACGGCCGGCGGGAACCACGGAACCGGGAGCGGCACCGGGGCCGGTGGCGGGAGCCACGGCAATGATGCTGATGCTGCCCGTCGTAGGGGCAGGGTTTCGGGGCCCCGGACGGAGGTTCTGGTGCTGATCAGCGCCGAAACGTTGTGCGGGGCTGATGAGCAGCCCGCTGAACTGCACGGATACGGGCCGATCAGCCCTGAGGCTGCCCGCAGGCTTGTTCGGGAGGCGGCCCGGTGGACCCCGGTGGAACGCGATCCGCATACCGAGGAGATCCTGCGGGTGGGACGCAGACGAAAAATACCGTCCGGGCTGCAGCGTTGGCTGCGGGCCCGGGACGGGACGTGCCGGTTCCCGGGATGCCGGACCAATGCCCTGTTATCGGAGATTGACCATACGAAGCCCTGGGGTCAGGGTGGTGTCACGGATCATGACAATTTGGAGCATTTGTGCCGGCGGCATCACATGTTCAAGACGCGGGGGTTTTGGAAAGCACGGCAGAGCAGGCCCGGGGTGATTGAGTGGACCTCGCCGGGCGGGAGGATCTACCGTACCGAACCCCACCTCAGCCTTGCTCCGGGCCAGGCACCGCGAAATCAAGCTTCTGAAGGCTCAGAACCCGAAGGGTCAGACCCTGACGATTACGGCGATGATCCACCGCCGTTCTGAGCGTCGAGGCGGAACCGTCTCACCGCGACCGAACCATCCAATCGGGCCGGACCAGCAATTTGTCGAGGCCGCAGAACCGGGCAGTCGATGCCTGGCCCAAGCCCTTTCGCCTGGCCCCAGCGATTCTGCCTAGCCCAAGCCCTCGAGTTTCGCCTGGGCCCTCTCCACAGCTCGGCGTGCGGCACGCGCGGTGCGGCGGGCAGCATCGCGTGCCCGTTCCAAGGATCCGGCCCGGCGGTCAACGGTGGCCACTTCCCGTTCAAGCTCACGGATTCGGTCGCGGAGCTCATCGATTTCATCCGTCAGTTCATCCCGGCGGTCCGCGACGGCGTCTACTTCGTCCTGGGCGGTTCGCAGGGCTTCCTCGGCCTGTTGGGAATTCCGCTCCGCATCTGCCAGGGACGTGCGTGCGGCACGAAGTGCCCGGGCGGCCGCCGCCTTGTCCTTGCGTTCCTGATTGCCTTTGCCGCGGGGATCGCTGCTCTGGCCGGACGGACTGGGCAGCGTGGCCCCACCGGAGTCATCGTCCGAAGTGTCATGAGGTGGGCGCCGCTGGGCGCCGCCTGTAGTGAGGGGGCGGACTGAGTCAGGATCCGCTACGGATCCCTCCACCTTCACCGGATCCCAACCGTTCGCTTCCAATGCCCGCACCAACTGTCCGCTTGCAGCGGCAGCCGCAGCATCGGCATCGGTCATGGCAGCCCACAACGTCTGTTCCACCTCGGCGCCCACAGCGGCACTGACCGGATGGCCGAGTTCTTCAGCGAGGCTGCGGGCAGCACGAGCGGCAGAGCGCAGCAGCCGCTGCCGCTCACCGCTAAGCAGGCGCAGCTGCTCCTGGTCCATGTCGTTCTGAGCTTCGCGCAGAAGTGCGCCCAGTTCCAGGACCTCCGAGATTAGTTCGGGGCGCTGCAGTGCCAGCATATTAACCAGCCAGGCACCTGCGGAGGGTTTGGGCAGCGACCGGATGGCCTTGCCCAGTTCCTTGTCCCCGTTCTTCGAGGCTTCTGCGGCGATCCGATTCCTGGCCGCAGTGAACGCCTCCGGCATCAGCGCGTACAGGTCAGCGACGACCTGGGCCTTGTCCGTCATGCTCCTCCGCTCACAACATGTGTCCGCACGCAACACCAATGCACCTACAACATCTGGGTTAACCGGCCCCATGCCACGATCCCGGCCATGACCAGAAGAATAACCGGAAGAACTGCGGCCTGCCGCTGCCCCCGGCGCAGGTGCATCAGGACCGCCAGGGCCATCAGGACTACCAAGCCTACTCCGGCCACGGGTGTCAGCAGGGGAGCCCACCCCAGCACTCCCGGGAGCAGCAGGCACAGACCGGCAAGAAGTTCCACACCGCCCAGGGCGCGGATGGCCGCCGGGTGATAACCGTCAGTCCAGGGCAGCTTCCGCAGCTGCTGAGCGGATCGAGTCAGGCGCTGGCCGCCGATTCCCATGAACATGAGGGCCAGGACTATCTGCAGGATCCAAAGAAAAAGGGACATGGGTGAGACGGTGTTCCTTCGGCCGGACTAATCGAACGCTCCAGTCAAGCACGGTTGGCACGGCAAAACGAGGGAGAAACAACAACCGTCAAAGGTGCGGCGCCAACCCGTTCATCACCGGTGAAAGTCAGACGGCACGGATGTGCTGGACCGGACCACAAAGTCGGTGGGATAAAACCGCTGGATCCAGTCGGCATCCAGGGGTTTTTGCGCCAAAAGAGATAACACTGCGGCGACGGCGGCTGCCCCCTGGCCCTTCGGATCCTGGCTGATGGTGGTGAGCCCGAAGACCTCCCCGAGCTCGTGTCCGTCGATGCCGATGACGGACAGATCCTCGGGGACGCGCAGACCCAGGTTCCTTGCTGCAAGGATGGCGCCGATAGCTAGCTCATCGGACGCACAGAAGATGCCGGTGGGACGGCCGTGCGGAGCCGCCAGGAGGGTTTTAGCCGCCTGCACTCCGCTGGCCACAGAAAAGTCCACGCTGTTGATATGCAGGCATTCCAACCCGGCCCTGCCCATGGCCTGCTCGTATCCGTCCCGGCGGGTGCTGCCCAGCCTAAAGTCGCGTTCGAGCTCTTCACCGCCGCCAATGTGGGCAATTCGGGTATGTCCAAGAGAGATCAGGTGCTCCGTTGCCAGCACGGAAATATTGGCCTCATCCACCCTAATGGCGTGGGTCCCGGGCAGGGGTCCGCCGATGGCGACGATGGGCTTACCGACGGCGTGCAGTTGGGCGAGTTCCTCATCGGTGAGTTTCAGCGCCACCGCAATGACGGCGTCGAGCCGCTTGCGGCGCAGCATCTCCGTCAACACGCTTTCGCGGTGGCCGGGCCCGTCGCTGGTGTTGTAGAGGGTGAGGTCGTAACCGGCATCGATCAGCGCAGCGGCAGCACCCTCAAGCACCTGGGAGAAGTACCAGCGGCCAACGGTCGGCATCACTATGCCGATGTTGCGGCTTCGTCCCGACGCCAGGGAGGAAGCGTTGTAGGACAGGACGTATCCGAGGTCATCAGCAGCCGTCTGTACGCGGAGGCGGGTGGCTTCGGAGACCTTGCCGTTGCCGCTGAGGGCACGCGAGACCGTGGCCGAAGAGACACCGGCATGTGCGGCCACATCTTTGATGCCTGGCACGGTTTTTCCTCTATTCGGCGACTGCTGGGATTAACGGCAGCTGGCCGCTAACTGGATAGGAACCGGCAGCGGGACAGGAACGTGGGACAGGAACACAGCCGGGCTGCGGCACCGGACCGAGGTCCGGTGCCGCACGCATTAGCTTAGCCGGAGCCAGACGGCACGGTTGGGCGCCAGAATTCCTCCGCCGGCTGCACCGGCTTCACTGGCCACCAGCACCTCCCCTTCGGGAAGCGTCAGCGGTTCGGTGCCCATGTTGAGCACAGTCAGAACGTTCCCGTTCAAGAAGGCGACGGCGGAATCACCGTCGACGTCCGGCCACCAGGCCAGCGAGCCGGCGCCGAGGGCATATTCCCGGCGCACCGCCAGCGCGCTGCGGTAGAGGTTCAGGGTTGACGCCGGATCTTCACGCTGAACATCGCGTGCCAGCGAGGCCCAGTCGGCGGGCTGGGGCAGCCAGGCCTGACCGGTGCTGCTGAACCCAAAACTGTCAGCCGTCGAGTACCAGGGGAGAGGAACACGGCAGCCGTCGCGGCCCAGGCGTGCCCCGCCGGTGCGGTGATAGCTGGGGTCCTGGCGGAAATCATGCGGCATGGTGGTGTGGTCCGGCAGACCCAGTTCCTCACCCTGATAGAGGTAAACGCCGCCGGGCAGCGCCAGCATCAGCAGTGTTGCGGCACGCGCACGGGAAAGGCCGAGTTCGTTATTGGGCTGCGGATCCTCCGGGCCCAGACCGTCGCCGGGACGCTCCTGGTGCTCCTGGATGCCAAAGCGTGTGGCGTGGCGGACGACGTCGTGGTTGGACAACACCCAGGTGGTGGGTGCCCCCACCTTGTCGAACGCCTCCAGCGAGGAGCCGATGACGTGACGGACGGCGCCGGGATGCCAGTCGTGGTTCAGGTAGGCGAAGTTGAAGGTCTGGTGCATCTCATCCGGGCGGACCCAGTCCGAAAGCCGGTCCAGCGGATCAATGGTGGCTTCCGCGCAGAGTACGCGTTCGCCGTCGTACTCCTCCAGCAGCTTTCGCCAGGATCGGAAAATGTCATGGACCTCCGGCTGGCCGAACATGGGCGCATCATGGCCCGGGAAACCCTCCGAGGAGCAACCGTCCGCGCGGCCGCCCCAGTCAGGCAGCCCGGACTTCTTAACCAGGGCGTGGGCAACATCCACACGGAAACCGCCAACGCCGCGATCCAGCCAGAAGCGCAGTACGCGTTCAAACTCGGCGCGGACAGCGGGGTTGTCCCAGTTGAAGTCCGGCTGGGTGGAATCGAACAGGTGCAGATACCACTGCCCTCCGGTGCCGTCAGGGTTGGTGGTCCGGGTCCAGGCTGAGCCGCCGAAGTGGGACTGCCAGTTGTTCGGTGCAGCGTCACCGTTATCGCCCGCGCCGTCACGGAAAATGAACATGTCCCGCTCCGCGGAGCCTGCCGGAGCGGCCAGTGCAGCCTGGAAGAGGGCATGCTCGTTGGAACAGTGGTTGGGCACCAGATCGACGATGATCCGGATGCCGTGGCCGGAGGCAGCTTCCACCAGCGCATCAAAGTCGTCCAGCGTTCCGAACAGGGGGTCGACCGAGCAATAGTCGGCCACGTCATAGCCGGCGTCATTCTGCGGGGACTTGTAGAACGGAGAAAGCCACAGCGCGTCGATGTCCAGTTCCGCCAGCGAACCCAGCTCGGCCGTGATGCCGGGGAGATCTCCAATGCCGTCGCCGCTCAGGTCGCGGAAGGAGCGCGGATACACCTGGTAGATGACGGAGGAACGCCACCACTGGCGGTCCTGCTCGCTGGAGGCAGCGTGCAGGGGGACAAGGGAGGGGCCGGTAACAGATCCGGTGCCGGAGATAACGTCGCTGAGCATGGGAGCCATCCTAGGGGTATATCCGACCAAGAATGAAAACGCTTGCACTCCGGATGCCGGTCATAAGATTGCTTACTTTCCGGCGTTCGCCCGGGAAGCCCGGCATATTTCTGATGCATCGGACCGCATCCGTAAGTGACGCAGATCTGTGATTGGACGCACAACGTGTACACGCTTACACTTTCTCCATACTTAGGTCTCGACGGAGAGTTCCGTTTGCTCCTGGCCCTTGTGCTATTCCAGCGCAAAGGGGTTCGGGCATCAGCCTGGGCGAGCCAGAAACCACTTGAAAACTAGGAGAGGTACACCAATGAAGGTGCACACCACGGGTACGACGGCGTTCGGCCGCCGTTCCTTCGCTCTCGGGGCCGTTTCGGTCACCGCTGCCCTTGTCCTGAGCGCCTGCGGCGGCAGTGACGCCGCCGACAGCCCGGACTCCACTGATCTGGCCAGCGCCGGCGCCACCACCCTCACCATGTGGGTTGACGCGGAGCGTTCCCCGGCCCTGACTGATGTCACTGCCCGGTTCAAGGAAGACACCGGCATTGAGATCAAGCTGGTGACCAAGGACTTTGAGCAGGTCTCGGATGACTTCATCACCCAGGTTCCCACCGGCAAGGGTCCGGACCTGATCGTCGGCCCGCACGACTGGCTGGGCAAGTTCGTCCAGAACGGCGTGATCGCGCCGATCGAGCTGGGCGACAAGGCCGCGGACTTCCAGGAATCCGCCGTCGCCGCCATGACCTATGAGGGCAGCACCTACGGTGTTCCCTACTCGATCGAGAACATTGGCTTGCTGCGCAACGCGGACCTGGTCCCCGAACCGGCAGAAACCATGGACGAAGTTATTGCCAACGGCAAGGCCGCCGTGGAAAAGGGTGCCGAGTTCCCGTTCCTGGTGGGCATGGATCCCAAGCAGGGCGATCCCTACCACCTGTACCCGTTCCAGACCTCCATGGGCGTGCCCGTCTTCGGAACGGATGAGACCGGCGGCTACGACGCCTCGAAGCTGGAACTGGGCAACGAAAACGGTGCGGCTTTTGCGGCCAAGGTGAAGGAATGGGGCGAGGCCGGAGCTGGCATCCTGAACTCCAACATCTCCGCGGACATTGCCAAGGAAAAGTTCAATGCCGGAGCGTCCCCGTACTTCCTGACCGGGCCGTGGAACGTACCGCTGGCACAGGAAGCCGGGATCAACGTCGTCGTTGACCCGCTTCCCACCACCGGCGACAAGCCCGCTCAGCCGTTCATCGGCGTCAACGGCTTCTTCATCAGTGCCAAGAGCCAGAACACCCTGGCCGCCACAGAGTTTGCCCTGAACTATCTGACCACCGAAGCCGTACAGGACGCCATGTTCGACGGCGGCGGACGTCCGCCGGCCCTGACCGCCTCCTTCGACAAGGCTGCCGAAGATCCGATCGTCGCAGCCTTCGGCAAGATCGGCGCCGAAGGCGTCCCGATGCCGGCCATCCCGGAAATGGGAGCTGTCTGGGCTGACTGGGGCGGCACCGAGCTAGCCCTGATCAAGGGCCAGGGCGACCCCGCAGAGTCGTGGGCCACGATGGTCAGCAACGTCGAAGCCAAGATCGCCAAGTAGTCCGGCATCAGCCGCACCTAAGTTAGACACGTCCGCCGGCGGTTTCGCCGGCGGACTAGGTATGCGGGCCGGGACGCCGCCCAGATTCTGCGCAGCGTCCCGGCCCGAACCGGTTCAAGGAGAACCCCGATGGTTGATCAGCTGGACACCCTTGTCCGCTCCGACAGTCCCGCACCACCAAAGAAGCGCCGCCGCAGCCCGGATTCAACGACCGGCCTGCTGGCTAAGATCCTGCTCCTGGGCCTGACGGATGCCTTTGCCGTGTTTGTCCTCATGGCCCTGTTCATGAACGAGAAATGGCTCGTCCTCGCCGTCGCGGCCGCAGTAACGGTGCTGATCAACTGGATTTATCTGCGCCGCGGCGGCCTGCCGGCCAAGTACCTGGCCCCCGGTGTCCTGTTCCTGCTTGTCTTCCAGGTCTTTGTGGTGGTGTACAGCGGCTACGTGGCATTCACCAACTACGGCGACGGGCACAACAGCACCAAGGACGATGCGATCTCCTCCATCTCCATGAGCGCGCAGAAACGCGTTCCGGATTCGCCGGCCTACCAGATCTCGGTGGTGGAGAAGGATGATGTCCTGTCCCTGCTGGTCACCGATCCCGACGGCGGCGTCCTCATCGGGACCACAGGTGTTCCGCTGAGCGAGGCCGAAGACGCTGAAATCGGAGGCACCGGCAAAGCCGTGGGTGCCGACGGCTACCGCACCCTGAACTTCAACGAACTGCTTTCCGTCCAGCAGGAAATCACCGCCATCAAGGTTCCGCTGTCGGAGGACCTCGACGACGGGATCCTGGCGACCGCTGACGGGTCCAACGCCTATGTGTTCAAGCCGGTGCTGATCTACGACGAGGCCGCCGACACCTTTACGGACACTGAGACCGGCGTCGTTTACGTAGACGGCGGTGAAGGCTCCTTTGTTGCGGCCGGGGGCGAACGCCTGGCCACCGGCTGGAAGGTGGGGGTGGGTTTCGATAACTTTGAGCGGGCCTTCACCGATCCCGATCTGCGCGGCCCGCTGGTCAGCGTCATCCTCTGGACCTTTACTTTTGCCCTGGTCTCGGTGCTGCTCTGCTTCGGTCTGGGACTGTTCCTGGCACTGACTTTCAACCACGCGAATCTGCGCGGCAAGAAGTTCTACCGGACCATCATGATCCTTCCCTACGCGTTCCCGGCGTTCCTGGCCGGACTGGTGTGGTCCGGGATGCTCAACCAGGAATTTGGCTTCATCAACGCCGCGGTGTTCGGCGGAGCGGATATTCCCTGGCTGACTGACCCGTGGCTGGCCAAATTTAGCGTGCTGCTGGTGAACACGTGGCTGGGCTTCCCCTACATGTTCCTGGTCTGCACCGGTGCCCTGCAGTCACTGCCGGAGGACGTCAACGAGGCCGCACGCATGGACGGTGCTTCCGCCTGGCGGATCTTCCGTTCCATCAAACTGCCGCTGCTGCTGGTCTCCACCGCACCGCTGCTGATCTCCACCTTTGCGTTCAACTTCAACAACTTCAATGTGATCTTCATGCTCACCGGCGGCGGGCCGCGGTTCTCCGACACCAACATGGACATTGGAGCCACCGATCTGCTGATCACGCTGGTCTACAAAGTGGCCTTCGGGCAGGGGTCCGGACGCGATTACGGGCTGGCCAGCGCGCTGGCCGTCCTGATCTTCATCATCGTGGCAGTCATCTCAGCGGTCAGCTTCCGGCAGACCAAGGCGCTGGAGGAAGTGAACTCATGAGCAATTCGACTCTGACCCCGGCAGGTAAAGGGACCACTGAACGCACCGCAGGCGCCGGTGCGGTTCCGCAGCCGCGCAAAAGTTTCGGTCACTGGTTCCGGGACAAGGGCTGGCGCCATCTGGTGGGCGTGGTCATGGGAGTGTTTGCGCTCTTCCCGCTGGCTTACGTGCTCTCGGCCGCGTTGAGCCCCACCGGAACCCTGGTGTCGGCCAACGGCCTGTTCACCACGATCCAGTTCGACAACTTTGTTGACCTGTTCTCGGACCCGCAGAAGCCCTTCGCCAAATGGTTTGTGAACACGCTTGTTGTGGGGCTGATCACCAGCGCCGGCACCGTGTTCCTCGGCGCACTGGCCGCCTACTCCTTCTCCCGGATGCGGTTCACCGGCCGCCGGTTCGGACTGATGAGCCTGATGCTTCTGCAGATGTTCCCGCAGATGCTCGGCGTCGTTGCCATCTTCCTGCTGCTCAGCGGGATTTCCGACGTGGTGCCCTGGCTGGGGCTGGGCAGCCAGACCGGCCTGATCATGGTCTACCTGGGCGGGGCGCTGGGCGTGAACACCTACCTGATGTACGGCTTCTTCAACACCGTTCCCAAGTCCCTGGACGAGGCGGCGCGGATCGACGGCGCCAGCCACATTCAGATCTTCTTCACCATCATCCTGCGCCTGGTCACTCCGATCCTTGCCATTGTGGGGCTGCTGTCCTTCATCACCGCCACCGGAGAGTTCCTGATCGCCTCGATCGTGCTGAACGATCCGGACACCCAAACCCTGGCGGTGGGCCTCTACTCCTTTGTTGGTGACAGCCAATCCCGCACCTGGGGCGTTTTCTCCGCCGGAGCCGTTCTGGCAGCGCTGCCGGTCATGGCCCTGTTCCTCTTCCTGCAGCGCTTCATTTCCTCCGGGCTCACCACCGGTGCTGTGAAGGGCTAGAACCCGGCTACGGCCCGCGGGGTGTAGTTCCGTTCGAGCTCATACAGGTCCTCCGGCGTGAGCCGGAGGTCCAGGGCGGCCACAGCATCATCCAAATGCCCGACGGCGGAGGCCCCGAACACGGGCGCGCTCACCGTTGGGTGGGTCAAGACCCAGGCCAGGGCCACCTGGGCGCGCGGAACCCCATGGCGCAGAGCCACGCTCCGCACCGCATCAGCCACGGCACCGTTGGCTTCTTCGGAGCCTTCATAGAGGGAGTGGCCCAGTTCATCCTGCTCCTGGCGCCGGGTTACTTCATCCCAGCCCCGTGCCAGCCGGCCCCGTGCCAGCGGAGAGTAGGCCAGCACCCCGATGCCGGTGGCCTCGCACAGGGGGAACATCTCACGCTCCTCCTCGCGGTACACCAGGTTGTAATGGGCCTGCATAGTGATGAAGGGGGACCAGCCATGGGCCCGCTGCAGGGTCAGGGCGCGGGCAAACTGCCAGGCATACATGGTGGAAGCGCCCAGATACCTCACCTTTCCCGACCGCACCAGGCCGTCCAGCGTCTCCAGGGTCTCCTCCAGCGGGGTAGTCGCGTCCCAGCGGTGGACCTGATAAAGGTCAATGTAATCGGTGCCCAGCCGCTTCAGGCTCTCATCCACCTGCCACAGGATGTGCTTCCGGGAGAGCCCCCACCCGTTGGGGCCGGAGGCCATCTCGCCGTGGACTTTGGTGGCAATGACCACCTCTTCCCGTTTGGCGTACTTCAGCACGGTGCCGCCCAGGACCCGCTCGCTGTCCCCAGCCGAGTAGACGTTGGCGGTATCGAAAAAATTGATGCCCAGGTCCACAGCGCGCCGCAGGATCGGTTGGGCCTGAGGTTCGCGCAGTGTCCAGCCGTGGTTTCCACGGTGCGGATCACCGAAGGTCATGCATCCCAGGCCCACTGCCGACACTGTGGCTCCCGAGTTTCCCAGTTTTACGAATCTCATGGTGTGACTCTCATACCTTGACGTATCGTGGCGGCCTTGCCCGGGTCCATGCGCTCGCGGGTCTCTGAGCTCAGCAATCCCTGAAGCCGTACGGAGATGCTACCGCCGCGGCAACGCCCGGGAACAGGGCCGATGCACTGTTCGCCGCTGCACCGCCGGAACCCCTGCCCCTGAGTCGATTCGCGGTCATATACTGAGCCATGCCTACCGCTCAGGAGCCGGAAATCCGGGAGCATGTGCCCCGTCCCGGCAGTAAAAAAGCCACTCCCGATGCCCCCGCGCTCTCCTTGACCGTTACGCAGATCGCCGTTCGCGTCGCTGCGGACCAGCCCGAGGCGCCAAAGCCTGACGGTTTGGCCGGGCTTCTCCTGCAGTCCTACCTGCACGAGCAGCTGCTCACCATGCTTCACGAGGATCCGCGGGTACGGGCCGATGAACCGGACGCCATCCACAAGATGCGCGTCAGCACGCGGCGGATGCGTTCGGCACTGGCCAGCTACCGCAGAGTGCTGGCAGCTGATCCGGCCAGAGAAGCACGCAACGAACTGAAATGGTTGGCAGGAATTCTAGGTGCCGCCCGGGACGCGCAGGTGCTGCGGGCCCGCCTGCAAGCCCTGGTGGCCGACCAGCCCGCGGAACTGGTGATGGGACCTGTGCAGCAGCGAATCGACGAAGATCTGCTCGGTGACTATCACTCAGCACACGCGATAATTCTCCATGTGCTCGACGGCGACCGCTACATCCGTCTGCTGGAGCAGCTGGAGATTATGGTGACCAAGCCTGACTTCACCCGGGAAGCGGACGCGCCGGCAGCTGAAACCGCCGGTCGGATGTTGAAACGGGACCGCAGGCGCCTGCACCAGCGGGTGCGCGATGCCCGGGCCGCCAGCGACGATGAGCAGCGGTCTGAATCCCTGCACGAGGCCCGCAAAGACGCCAAGCGTCTGCGCTACGCGGCCGAGGTGGCGCAACCGGTGCGGACGGAAGGATCCGCCGAGCTGGTTGCCGGTGCCGAACACATCCAGAAGATCCTCGGTGAGCATCAGGACAGCGTTGTCAGCCGCGATTACCTGCGCCGGCTCGGGGCCACGGCTGCCGGATACGGCCAGAACGGATTCACTTACGGCCGGCTGCACGCACTGGAGGAGCAACGCGGGAAAGCGGCGCGGAATCGGTTCCGTAAAGCATGGGCAGGATTCCCCCGCGTGGTCTGAGCTGCGCACCTGTCCCCTTTACCTGTTCGGTGAGGCACCCGTACGCTTTTTGATGGGGCCCAGGCCGTGCAACGCCGGCAGGACGGAGGTGTCCTGATGGATTCTGTCTCGCCGTGGGCGCCCCTGCGGCGCCGGATGTTCCTGATTCTGTGGCTCGCCAACCTCGGCTCCAGCATCGGTACGTGGATGCAAACCGTGGGCGCCCAATGGTTTTTGGTGGAGAACAGTTCCAACCCGGCCCTGGTGTCGCTGGTCCAGACAGCGAATCTGCTGCCTTCTCTTTTGCTGGGCCTCATCGCAGGGTTCCTCGCAGACGCCTTCAACCGCAGGCGCCTGATTCTCGGGGCAAACCTCTTTGCCGCCGGTGCCGCAGCCGTCCTGACCGTGATCGCGGCATTGGGCCTGCTGGATCCGGACTCACTGCTGCTGTACACCTTCCTGATCGGCTGCGGGGTGGCCCTGGCGCAGCCGGCGTGGCAGGCGATCAATCCGGATCTGGTGCCGTGGGAGGAAATCCGGGCGGCGTCCGCGCTGAGCAGCATGGCGGTGAACGGCGCTCGGGCGGTGGGCCCTGCCCTGGCCGGAGTACTCGTCTCCCTCTTCGGGCCGGCCTTCGTTTTCGGTCTCAATGCCGTGTCCTTTGTGGGTACCGCGGTGGCCGTGTACATATGGCGGGCTCCGCCGGGGCCAGAGGATCCTGAACGGATGGGGGAGGCCCTCGCTGCGGGCATGCGTTACATTCGGGCGGCACCGCGTATCCGGCGCATCCTGCTACGGACCGCCCTCTTCATGGCTCCCGCGAGCGCCCTCTACGCACTGCTTCCGGTGGCCGTGAACGGCCATCTGCGGCTCGGCTCCACCGGTTACGGTCTGCTGCTTGGTGCGCTGGGGATCGGCGCCGTCCTCGGAGTGGTGCTGCTTCCCCGGGTCAAGGAGCGGATCCATGACAACCTGATGCTCGGCCTGGCGGCTGCCGTGTTCGGGGCCGCTACCTTGGCCGCAGGCTTCCTCCCGGCTGCGGTGCTTGCCATCCTGCTGGTCTTCGCGGGTATTTCCTGGATCGCCACCTTCTCCATCCTCAATAGCGCCATCCAGCTCACGCTGCCGGAATGGGTGCGTGCCCGCGGCCTTTCGGTCTATCTGATGGTGACCACCGGCGCCCAGGCTCTCGGCGCCATCCTGTGGGGGTCCCTGGCCACCGCCTTTGGCTATGCCCCCGTGCTGGCGGCTGCGGGAATCCTGCTGGTCGCGGTGGGACTGAGCGTCTCCGTGCTGCCGCTGCTTCCCCGCACGGGGCGGCTGGACCGGAGCGTCGCGGAAGCGGATGTGGGGATCGAGAGTGCCCAGGAGCCTGCGCCGGATGCGGGACCGGTCACGGTCCTCATTGCTTATGAGCTTGCTCCCGAAAAGGCTTCGGAGTTTGTGCATGCCATGCACGATGTCCGCCTCTCCCGGATGCGGACCGGAGCACGGGACTGGGAATTGGTGCACTCGGTGACTGATTCCAGCCAATTCCGCGAGATTTACGACGTCGCCACCTGGCGGGAGTATCTGCGCCAGGAACAGGAGCGCACCACGGGGGAGGACCGCAGGGTTATCGATGAGGCGGCGGAGCTGGCCGAGGTGCCGCCGCGGATCCGCTGGTTCATCCCTGCATCTGTGTGAAACGCACCATCGCCGGTCATCCGGGGCGCCCGGCGCCGGGGCTCCGATGCGCCGGATGAGAGCGGACCTGCTTAGGCGAGCTGCGCGCGCACCAGCGGAGCAACTTCCGTGCCGTACAGCCGGATGCACTTCATCAGCTTCTCGTGCGGCAGAGTTCCCAGGCTGTACTTCAGGTCAAAGCGTGACAGTTCCAGTTCCCTGGCCACCCGGACGATCTTTGCGGCAACGGTCTCTGGGGAGCCGATGAAGAGGGCACCGTCGGGTCCGGCAGAGGCCAGGTAGTCGCTGTGCGTGGTGGGGTTCCACCCGCGCTCGCGGCCGATCCGGTTCTGCATGCGTTCGAAATGCGGCCAGGCTTCCTCGAGTGCCTGCTCGTCGCTGGCAGCTATGTAGCCGGGGGAGTGGGCACCCACCGGAAGCATCGGACGGCCGAACTGCGCCAGGGCCCGCTTGTACAAATCCACGAACGGGGCGAAGCGCGCGGGTTCGCCGCCAATGATGGCCAACATCAGGGGCAGGCCGTAGTGTGCGGCCCGGACCACGGACTGCGGAGTGCCGCCTACGGCGATCCACGCCGGAAGCTCGCCGGAGGCAGTGGGAGGGTAGACGCGCTGGTTCTGCAGCGGTGCACGGGTGCTGCCGCTCCATGTCACCGGATTTTCACGGCGCAGCTCCGCGAAAAGCTCCAGCTTTTCCTCGAAGAGTTCGTCGTACTGCGCGAGCTCCAATCCAAACAGTGGAAAGGACTCAGTGAAGGACCCGCGGCCCAGGATCACCTCGGCGCGGCCGTTGGAGACGGCATCCAGTGTGGAAAAGCGCTGGAAAACGCGGATCGGATCATCGGAGCTGAGGACGGTGACTGCCGAGCCGAGCCGAATCCGGCTGGTCTGGCCGGCGATGGCGGCGAGAAGCACGTCCGGGGCTGAGACCGCGAAGTCCTCTCGGTGGTGTTCGCCGATGCCAATGAAATCGATGCCCACCGAATCGGCCAGTACTGCTTCGGCCACGACATTCCGCAGCACCTGGTGCTGCGGAAGCCGTTCACCGGCCGGGTCCGAGGTGACGTCACCGAAGGTGTCCAATCCGAGTTCCAACCGCTGTCCCATGTGTTGCTCCCATCACTGCCACAAAAGTCCATGTATTTGCATCTAGTCTAGCGGGGCTTCCGGTAAAAGCGTCCCCGGCCCGAGCCGTCGGCGGTGGCATCTCACACTGTCGGAGCGGGACGGATTTACAGCAGAGAACATCCCAGCGGATAGACTTGGGGACGGTTCCCCGGGCAATTTCCAGGGTCCGCAACGGATCAGTAGCCGATGGTGCAAATGATCAAGCGATCAAGTGATTAGTTGAGGTATTTTGCGAGACTTTAGTGTACGCCTGGCCACAGCCGACGAGATGGAAAAGTGGGACAGCCACGTGTTGTCCAACCCCTGCGGCGGAAACGTACTGCAGTCCGCTTCCTACGCGGAGGTCAAGTCCCACCACGGCTGGAATCCGATGTATCTGGTGTTCACCGGCCACGGATACACCACCTACAACCTGGCGATCGAAAAAAAGGTGCCCGGCCTGGGTAGCCTCTGGTACCTCATTAAGGGACCGGACGTGGCTGAGCCGTCCCATGTGCCCGAGGTCCTCGATGCGCTGCGCCGGTTCATCAAGGAAAGTAAGCGCAACGTGTTTGCTGTCAAGGTGGAGCCGGACATCGTAGACAGCCCGCAAGTGCGGGCCCAATTCGAGGGTGCCGGCCTGGTTAAGACCTTTAACCTGCAGCCCAATGACTCCACGGCGCTGCTCGATACCACTCCGGATACCGAGCAGCTGCTGAAGAACCTTTCCTCGCGCGGCCGCAATGCTGTCCGCCGGGCAATCCGCGAGGGCGCCGACGTGCGCCGGGTGGAACCCACCGAAGAGAACATGCGCACCATGTACAAGTTGATGAGCCACATCGAGGACCGTTCCTCGGCCCGGATGCGCTCCTACGACTACTACCACCGTTTCTGGTCCAACTTTGTGGCGGCGGGCCAGGGCCGGTTCTACTTTGCTTTCGAAGAGGGCGAACCTACGGTTGGTGCCTTTGTCATCGCCTACGGCAAAAAGGGCACTTACAAGGACGGCGGTTCCAAGCCGCGCCGCAACCAGTATGGGGATTCCCACCTGGTCCAGTGGACCGCCATCAATGAGCTGAAGGAAGACTTCGGTATTGAGCAGTACGACTTCTGCGGAACGCCCCCCAGCGACCAGCTGAAAAACAAGGAACATCCGCACCATGGCCTCGGCCTGTTCAAGACCAGTTTCTCGAAGACGGTGACGGACTTTGTGGGCTGCTATGACCTGGTGCTGGACCCGCTGCGGTACAAGATCTGGAACACCATCGGCGAACGCGTGGCCCGCCAGATTTACTGGCGCCGGCACCAGCAGCCGTTCTACTAAACAGCAAGTGCGCCTGAAGAGGTTTCAGGCCAACAAAAGGCGAAAGGGTGAGTCCTTTGGAGAACACGTCCGATGCAGACCGCCAAGAGCCTGCGCAGAACCCGGATCCGATGGTGGGGCTGATTCCGGTGATCCGGCAGACCAAACCTGCCGCGCAAACTACATCCGCTGGGCAAACTACATCCGCCGCGCAGGCCAAATCCGCGGGGCAAACCAAACCCGGGGCTCAGGCCAAGGGATCCGAGGGCAAGGTCCGGCGTCCAGCTGCGCCCGGCAAGGCTCCGAAATCGGTCCAGGCCTCGAACGGCGCTGCGGGCCTGCCCACCGGCCCCACCGGCGTCGGCCTGCGCAGTACCAAGCCCAAGCCGCCGCCTCCCACCACCTCCGTGATGCAGACCCCGGTGAAGGGTACGTCGGGCGGCCTGGGCTCCGGGCCGATCAGCCCGGCAGGCCAGCCGCCGCGAAAACCACGGGCGCGCAAAACCGTGCCCGGCGGCCATCATCATCCCGGAAGTGCCAGCGCCCTGCGGCAGGACCGCTCGTCGGCTGCGGCCAAGCGGATGCTGCGCCGGCTCGTACAGGGCGAAACGCCGCCCACCCAGGCCATGTCCATTGTGGAGCGGCTGGCAGGTTCCCCCTATGCCAACCCGCTGGTGCGTACGGCGGGGCCGGATGCCTCGGCCAGAAAGACTCTGGACCTGGCCCTGGGACTGGCGGAAACGATGTTCCGCTACGGGGCCGGTGCCCTGGAGGTGGAGACCGCGATCATCGCAGTGACTGCTGCCTTCGGTCTGGACAGCATCGAGGTGGACATCACCAACCAGTCGGTGCTGCTGAACTACTCGCCCAAGGACCAGACCCCCATCACCGTGATGCGGGTGGTGCGTTCCTGGACCAACAACTATGCCGGCCTGGGGCTGGTGCACCAGCTGGTCACCGACATCATTGATGGCGGTGTCTCCCGCGCAGAGGCGTCCAACCGGCTGAACGAAATTACCCACCGGCCCAAGCCGTTTCCGCGCTGGGCGGTGACCTTTTCCACCGGTGCCTTCGCGGCGGCGATCGTAGGCTTCATCGGAGGCGGCCCGCTGGCATCAGTGGTGGCCTTCATCAGTACTTTCATGGTGAGCCTGCTGCAGCGGGTGCTGGGCCGCTGGCGCGTGCCGGATTTCTTCACCACGGCGGCCAGCGGTTTCCTGGTCACTGCCATGGCCATGCTGTTCTGGTCCCTGGACGTGCCCATCTCTCCGGGCATCGTGGTGGCCGGAGGAATCCTGCTGCTCCTGCCCACCGGCCGGCTCGTCTCCGCAGTACAGGATGCGATCAACGGCTTCCCGGTCACGGCCTCCGGCCGTTTCCTGTCCGCGTTCCTGACGTTCGGTGCGCTAGTTGCGGGCATCGCCGTCGCGCTGGTGGTGGGAGCACTGCTGGGCGTGCCGCGGCTGGACGTCACGCAGGTGGCCGGATCCCAGTATCCGTTTGCGGTGACGCTGCTGCTGCTGGCCGTGGCACTGGGAACCATCTGCGTAGTGGAACAGTCGCCCGTGAACCTGGTGCTGCCCACCGTCCTGACCGGAGTTGCCGGGTTCCTCGTGTTCCAGGTCGCGGAACTGGTAGGCGTCGGCCCCCGGCTGACGCCGGCAGTTGCGGCCATCTTCATTGGCATGGTGGCCCGAATGATCGCCCTGCGCATGGGGGCGCCGCAGCTTATCGTGGCGGTGCCGGCCGTGCTGTTCCTGTTCCCCGGGCTTTCCATCTTCCGGGCCATGTATGGGTTGAGCATTGGCTCGGACGACATCACCATTGGCGCGGTGGGAATCTTCAACGCGTTGACAGTGATTCTGGCGATTGCCGGCGGCGTAGTGTTCGGAGACAACCTGGCGCGGCCGCTGACCCGGAACCTCTCCGGCAACGACCGGCGAAACCGCCGGCGCTAGCGGGAGCTAACCGGCACGGAAACGGGCCCCGGAACGCAGGATCTAGAGGATCTTGCCGACCGGGGTCCTTTTTTCTGCCTGGAAGGCGTCTTCGCTGCGTCCGGACGCCCAATATCCGGACAGGGACACCTGCCGGCGTTCCAGCCCGCGGCTGCCAAAAAGGACGTCCCGCAGCGCCTTCATGGCCTCCCGCTCACCGTGGGCGAACACCTGAACATCGTTGCTCTGCCACGGAGCGGCCGCGACGGCGGCAGCCAGCAGCCCGGTGTTTCCGGCGGGGATGTCTCCGCGGTGGAGCCAGGTGACGCTAATGCCGGCAGGCACAGTCAACGGCTGCTGATCCTCGGGGCCGCCCACTTCCAGGAACACCTGCCCGACGGCGGAGGCCGGCAGCGCCTCCAGTACCGCTGCAGTGGCAGGAAGCGCGGATTCATCAGCGGCGAACAGATGCCAGCCTGCCTCAGGGTCCGGGTTGAAGGCCCCGCCCGGACCGGAAAACGTCAGGGCTTCGCCGGCTGCGGCCCGGTCAGCCCACGGTCCGGCAAGGCCTTCATCTCCGTGGACCACGAAATCGATGGCCAGTTCCCGGGCAGCGGTATCGACGCTGCGGATGGTGTAGGTGCGGGATACCGGCCACTGTTCACGCGGAAACTCCTCGCGGAGCGTCTCGAGTTCGGCTGTACCGTCCAGCGGCTTGCCGTCCGGACCAAACCAGATCTTGCAGTACGCGTCGGCAAAGCCGTTCTCCGCATAGCGGGCAAAGTTGGGGCCGCCGGCAATGATGCGAACCATATGGGGTGTCAGCTGCTCCCGCCGTAGGACCTCCAAGGTCAGGAGCGGACGGGACCGGCGCGGAGCTTCCTGTGCAGGCTTCCCGGCGGGCATAGCGGACTCAGGCATGTGGTTCTCCTTGATCAGGGGTTTGTCCTACCGTATCGCGTCCAGCTGCCAGTCAACCGGGCGCGCGCCCTGATCCTGCAGTAGCTGGTTGACCCGGCTGAACGGGCGGGATCCGAAGAATCCGCGCGACGCCGAAAGCGGACTGGGATGGGCAGATTCGACCCGGGGGACATCTTCAAGCAGCGGCACGATCGAGCGGGCATCATTGCCCCAGAGCACTGCTACCAGGGGAGCGCGGCTCCCGTCAGCGAGCCTGCGCGCGACGACGGCGCGGACCGCCAGCTCGGTGATCTGTTCCCAGCCGCGTTTCCGGTGGGATCCGGCGCTTCCCGCCCGGACGGTCAGGACGCGGTTCAGCAGCAGGACGCCCTGATCCGCCCACCCGCTGAGGTCTCCGTGGGTGCAGGGAGCTATGCCGAGGTCAGCGTTCAGCTCCTTATAGATGTTGTTCAGGCTCCGGGGTAGCGGCCGCACTGCGGGATCGACGGAGAAGGACAGCCCCACTGCATGGCCCGGAGTGGGGTACGGGTCCTGGCCAATCAGCAGGACTTTTACCTCTGCAAGCGGACGGGAGAATGCCCGCAGGATGTTATGGGGCGCCGGAAGTACATGGTGGCCGGCGGCACGCTCCTCCTGAAGCCCGGCAGCGATCCGGTGCAGGTCAGAAGCGGCAGGGCCCAGAGCCGCTGCCCAGTCCGGAGCCATGACGTCGCTGAGCGGGGCCGGCGCTGCGAAGGGGAACGGCGGGGCAGCCGGGCTGGCGGCACCAGTGCCGGGTGCCCCGCCGTCGGCCTCGGAAGCGCCCGCCGCTGTCAGGAAAGCGGAGACCGAGTACTCTGACGGCAGGGAAAACAGTGTTGGTTCATTGGAGCTCACCCTTCAAGCCTAGGGCTGCCGGCAACGGTAGTCCCCCTGCTGGCGGGCGAACATCCAGCTGGACGCAGGAATCCGTGTACGGCGCACAAATGACAAGCTTGTGATTCAGCAACTAGCATGGAAGTGAAACCGTCAACCTATCTGGGAGCATCCTGTGGCCGAAACAACCGAAGCCTTCTCGCTGGACGGCACGGTTGACCCTGAGAGTCCGCTGGGGGAGCAGGAACAGCAGATGCTCGCCCTGGAGCGGGCCTGGTGGAAGTATGCAGGGGCGAAGGAGCAGGCTATTCGTGAGCTCTTCGGCATGTCTGCCACCCGCTATTACCAGGTCCTCAACGCCCTGATCGATACAGAGGATGCCCTGGCGCACGACCCCATGCTGGTCAAGAGATTGCGTAGACTACGTACAACCCGTCAGCGCGCGCGCACCGCCCGTCGTTCAGGCTCTGACGTCTAGACCCGGCGCCACCTGAGACCAAGGACTGTTACCCCACCATGAGCAAATACCCCCGGGATGAGTTTGACAAGGTTTCCGAGACGTCCTCGCGCCAAGGCGTCCACCGGGAGCGGTTGATCCCCTCGCAGTCCGGCGGACTCGGCCTGATCATTACTGTGGGAGTGCTGGCCCTTGTGCTTGGCCTGGCCGCATTCTTTGTCCTTCCCCGGTTGGGCATCGGAGCGAACGACGGCTCCCCGGCACCGGCAGCTGATTCGTCCGCCGCCGCCGAATCCCCGGAAACACAGGCGTCAGAGCCGGAGCCGACGGCGGAACCCAGCCCGTCCGAAAGCGTGACGCCGAGCGCTGCCCCAACGCCGACTCCATCGCCCGAGCCCTCCGCAGCCGTTGACCGGAGCCAACCCGTAGCGGTCCTTAACGGCAGCGGTATTGGCGGCCTGGGCGCCAACCTGTCGGCCCGGATAGCGGGCGACGGCTGGACCACTGCGCAGGTGGCTAACTGGGGCGGGCAACCGCTGCAGACCTCGATCATTTTCTACAACGGCGAGGATCAGCTGCCCAATGCTCAGGCTCTGTCTGCTCTGCTCGGCATCCCCACCCTCTTTGATTCGCCCGACTTTAATCTGGTGACAATAGTTGCCGGCCCGGGGTTCCAATAAGGGACGAAAAGCGCCTTTACGTTAAAACTGCATAACGATCCGGCGTCCCCGATCATGGGCTGTATCACTCTGGCTAAAGTGAGTGCCAGCCGTGCCACGCCGACCGGACCGGGCAGAGAAATCCGCTGATCACGGCCGACTGTGCGCCGGCCCGTTCCGCCACGGGCACCCTGGCGGAATGCACGCTCGGAACAAGGTGGGAGAAACGCACATGGCGCAGGGGATCGTCAAATGGTTCAACGGGGAGAAAGGCTACGGGTTTATTACCGTAGATGAGGCTCAAACCGACGTTTTTGTGCACTGGTCCGCCATTCAGGCGTCGGGGTACCGCACGCTCGAAGAGGGGCAGCGGGTGGAGTTCCAGATCGGTGAAGGGCAAAAGGGCCCGCAGGCGGAGGACGTCCGCGCCGTTTAGACGCACCTTCCAGGCGCACAATCCGGGGACCGGTCCGGCCTTGCCGTGGTTCGCCCCTGGCACGGGCGCCGCCGTTTGCTGCGGATAGGTATGCCAACCCTGGCAGGGGATGTATGTGACAGCGGCATCGTGCAGGCGTGATCGCTTGCACTCAGTGTGTGGGAGTGCTAATTATTGAGTTAGCACTCTTGCCGACTGACTGCTAAGAATTGTCGGTGTTGAGTGAAATAGCAAGCCACTGAGGTGAGGGCCTGCGGGCGCGTAAAGAGATCGCGTCCCGAAGGCCCGTCCGTCGCGGGCACCCCAGTCTGGAATGCAACATCTAAGCACCCAGCATGACTGTTCCGGAAGGACGAAAGCCGTTATGGCCAAGATCATTGCATTTGACGAAGAGGCACGCCGCGGCCTTGAGCGCGGATTGAACATCCTCGCCGACGCCGTGAAGGTCACCTTGGGCCCGCGCGGCCGCAACGTGGTCCTCGAAAAGAAGTGGGGCGCCCCCACGATCACCAACGACGGCGTTTCCATCGCCAAGGAGATCGAGCTCGACGATCCTTACGAAAAGATCGGCGCTGAGCTGGTCAAGGAAGTTGCCAAGAAGACTGACGATGTTGCCGGCGACGGCACCACCACGGCAACCGTCCTGGCCCAGGCACTGGTCAAGGAAGGCCTGCGCAACGTTGCTGCCGGAGCTGACCCGCTGAGCCTGAAGCGCGGCATTGAGAAGGCTGTTGCAGCCGTCACGGCCGAGCTCCTCTCCTCCGCCAAGGAGATCGAGACCAAGGAGCAGATCGCTGCTACGGCTTCCATCTCCGCCGGTGACCAGCAGATCGGCGACCTGATCGCCGAGGCGCTGGATAAGGTGGGCAAGGAAGGCGTCATCACCGTCGAGGAATCCAACACCTTCGGCCTGGAGCTTGAGCTCACTGAAGGCATGCGCTTCGACAAGGGATACATCTCCGGTTACTTCGTCACTGACGCTGAGCGTCAGGAAACAGTTCTGGAAGACCCGTACATCCTGATCGTCAACTCCAAGATCTCCAACGTCAAGGATCTCGTTGCCGTTCTCGAGAAGGTCATGCAGTCCGGCAAGCCGCTGCTGATCATCGCCGAAGACGTCGAGGGCGAAGCCCTGGCAACCCTGGTTGTCAACAAGATCCGCGGCACCTTCAAGTCCGTCGCCGTCAAGGCTCCGGGCTTCGGCGACCGCCGCAAGGCTCAGCTGGCAGACATCGCCATCCTCACCGGTGGCCAGGTTATTGCCGAGGAAGTTGGCCTGAAGCTGGAAAACGCCACGCTGGACCTGCTGGGCAAGGCCCGCAAGGTTGTTGTCACGAAGGATGAAACCACGATTGTGGAAGGCGCCGGTGACACCGAGGAAATCGCGGGCCGCGTCAACCAGATCCGTGCCGAAATCGAGAACTCCGATTCCGACTACGACCGTGAGAAGCTGCAGGAACGCCTGGCCAAGCTGGCCGGCGGAGTTGCAGTCATCAAGGCCGGCGCAGCCACCGAGGTTGAGCTCAAGGAGCGCAAGCACCGCATTGAGGACGCAGTCCGCAACGCAAAGGCTGCCGTTGAAGAAGGCATCGTTGCCGGTGGCGGCGTGGCCCTCATCCAGGCCGGACTCAAGGCTTTCGCCAACCTGAACCTTGAGGGCGACGAAGCTACGGGCGCCAACATTGTCCGTGTTGCCATTGATGCTCCGCTGAAGCAGATCGCTTTCAACGCCGGCATGGAGCCGGGCGTTGTTGTTGACAAGGTCCGCGGCCTGCCCGAGGGCTGGGGCCTGAATGCAGCAACCGGCGAGTACGAAGACCTGCTGGCTGCCGGTGTGAATGACCCGGTAAAGGTGACCCGCTCTGCTCTGCAGAACGCGGCCTCCATTGCCGGTCTGTTCCTCACCACGGAGGCAGTGGTTGCCGACAAGCCTGAAAAGGCTGCACCGGCCATGGCCGGCGGCGACGACATGGGCGGCATGGGCGGGATGGGCGGCTTCTAGCAGCCCCACGCTTAACGCTTAGCTCTTCACGAAAAAGAGGCGCGGCACCTTTTGAGGTTCCGCGCCTCTTTTTGTGTCTCATTTTTTGTCCGGCCTAGTGCCGGAACAGGGCTACATTGGCTGCTTCCGTTTCGGCGTACTGGGCCGAAGCATGGCCCAGTGCCAGGTTGATGCTGGCCAGTGATTCCTCAACCTTTGCCTGCGTGCTGCGCCAGTCTGCGACGAGCGACTGGAAGTTCGCCGAGGCCTGCCCCCGCCAGGATTCGCTGAGGGATTGCAGGCCTGACTGCATCCGGTTGATGTCCGACTGCAGCCGGTCGATGGTGCCCCGGACTTCGGCGCTCTTGGCGTCGAGGACCTCGCTGTCCACTGAAACTAGTCCCATGGTTGTCTCCGTTCGAAAGGTCTGAGGCTCGAAGGTTCGAGGGGTCATTGAGCTTTCGAGGCTAGGCCGGCGCGTTGTTCAAGCCCCGCGCAGCAGCGGGCCCTGTGGACAAGAGGGACGGCGAAAGGGCCGGGCGCCGCCTGTGGAGGGAGGACGCGCAGATGCTAGGTGTCGGCGGGATCTTCCTGCTCGTCGTCGAACTCCTCCGGAGCGCGGTAGGGCAGACGGATGGATAGAGTGGCGCCTCCGCCTTCCGTTTCAGAGAGACGCACTGTGCCGTCATGCTGGGCCACCAGCGCCGCGACAATGGCCAATCCGAGGCCCGTACCACCGGTTTCGCGGTAGCGGGAGGAATCAGCGCGGTAGAACCGCTCAAAGACCCGTGCCGCGTCTTCTTCCGAGATTCCCGGCCCGTGGTCGCGCACCTCCAGCACGGCGTCAGAGCGGTTGTGGATGACCGGAGCCACTCCTACGGCGATCTCTATGGGGGAGCCGTCCGGCGTATATCGAAGGGCATTGGTCATCAGGTTGGCGACGACCTGCCGCAACCTGGCCTCATCACCCACAGTGGGAGCCGGACGCGGCTGCTGGCCGTCCAGCCCCACCACGCGGATCTCTCGTCCGGGGGAGCTGGCCCGGGCGTCCAATGCTGCGTCATTGCCCAAAAGCATCAAATCCACCGGTTCATATTCCAGCGGACGCTGCTCATCCACGCGGGCAAGAGTCAGCAAATCCTCCACCAGCCGGCCCATCCGCTTGGCTTCACTCTCGATCCGGCCCATGGCGGCACCGATTTCTTCGGGTTTCTGCAGTGCACCGTGCCGGTACAGCTCAGAGAAGCCGCGGATGGTTACCAGCGGAGTGCGCAGCTCGTGCGATGCGTCCTGGACGAAGCGGCGCATCTTCTGCTCCGACTTGGTGCGGGCCGCGAAAGCAGTTTCAATGTGCGCCAGCATAGCGTTGAGAGACCGGGAGAGCCGGCCAATTTCGGTGGCCGGGTTACCCACATCCACGCGTCGGGAGAGGTCCCCGGCGGCGATGGCCGCAGCAGTCTTCTCCACTTGGCTGAGCGGACGGAACTGGCGGGTGACGGCCCAGTAGGCAATCCCGGTGGCTCCCAGGGTTCCCAGCAGGCCCACCGAGAACACCAGCGAGGCCGCTTCGTCCACCGTTGCCGCAACGGAATCCAGGGGTAGCGCAACAACCACGGAGCCGGGAACGCTGTCCAGGGAGTACACCCGCAGGCGCCAGCCCTTGCTGCCGGGGGCAGTGCCGGGAACCGTTTGGCCCAGCTGATCCATCTCCTTCACCTGCTCCGCGGTGTAGTGCGGAACATCGGGGGTGTCGACGTAGGGATCCGAGTGCGTCTCCGGGCCGTAGGTACCGTCATTGGCCAGATACAGGCCGTAAAACTGGAACAGCGATGTGTCGCTTGCCGGTCCGTCGGAAAGGAGATATCTGGACACCGCCGGAGCGTTGTCTTTGATTTCCACGTCCAGGCGTGACTCCAGGATTTGCCGCAGCACATAGATCGTGGCCAGACCCGTGATGGTCACGGTGATGACCATCAACACGGCCATGATAGCCACGAGCTGGGAGCGAAGTGAGGCAGATTTCCAGCGGCGGAGCAAGACTTAGCGCTTCTCCGACGTTCGCAGCAGGTAGCCCACCCCGCGCTTGGTCTGGATGAGGGCGGGAGCGTCCGGGCTGCGGTCAATCTTGCGGCGCAGGTAGGAAATATAGGACTCAACAATCGAGGCGTCGCCGTTGAAGTCGTATTCCCAGACGTGGTCCAGGATCTGGGCCTTGGACAGCACCCGGTTGGGATTGAGCATCAGGTAGCGCAGCAGCTTGAACTCGGTGGGGGAGAGGTCGATGGTGACGCCTCCGCGGCGGACTTCATGGGCGTCGTCGTCCAGTTCCAGATCATCTACGCGCAGGACGGCGTCGTCGTCGTCCAGCGGCTGGGTGCGCCGCAGCACTGCCCGGATGCGCGCCACCACTTCGTCGAGGCTGAACGGCTTGGTGACGTAGTCGTCCCCGCCGACTGTCAGCCCGGTGACCTTGTCCTCGGTGTCATCCCGGGCGGTGAGGAAGACCACCGGGAAGTGACGACCCGCAGCGCGCAGGCGGCGGGTCAGGGTGAAGCCGTCCATATCCGGGAGCATGACGTCCAGGACGGCAAGGTCAGGGGCGTGCTCCTCGACGGCGGCAAGGGCCTCCCGCCCGTTGGCGGCAGCCACGACGTCGAAGCCGGCAAAACGCAGCGAGGTGGACAGTAGTTCGCGAATGTTGGGCTCGTCGTCAACGACCAGGAGACGAGCTTCAGGTCCGGATGATTTATTCACGGCTCCAGTTTCTTACATTTAGCTGTGCGTTGTCTGTAGGTAGGCCCGGTGGTTCCTGACTGTGCGCTGGTGCCGGCGCCTAGACCGGCTTTTCGATATCCGCGGCATCCAGGATGGAGTACGCATAGCCCTGTTCGGCCAGGAAGCGCTGCCGCTTGGCCGCAAAATCCTGGTCAACGGTGTCCCGCGCCACCACGGTGTAGAAGTGTGCAGCCTTGCCGTCGGCCTTGGGCCGCAATAGCCGGCCGAGGCGCTGAGCTTCCTCCTGCCGGGACCCGAAGGACCCGGAGACCTGGATGGCCACCGAAGCCTCGGGCAGGTCGATGGAAAAGTTAGCCACCTTGGACACCACCAGGGTGTTCAAGGTGCCCTCGCGGAACTCGTTGAAGAGCCGCTGGCGTTCCTTTACCGGGGTGTCACCCTTGATGACCGGAGCATCCAGCCGCTCGGCGAGTTCGTCCAACTGGTCCAGATATTGTCCGATCACCAGCGTCTGCTCCCCGGCATGGCGGCGGACCAGCCGCTCGACGACGCCGGTCTTGGTTTCCGAGGTGGAGCACAGGCGGTACTTGTCTCCGTCTTCGGCCATGGCGTAGGCCACCCGTTCATCCCGCGGCAGGTCTACGCGGACCTCAATGCACTCGGCCGGGGCGATGTAGCCCTGCGCCTCGATGTCCTTCCAGGGCGCGTCGTAGCGTTTGGGCCCGATCAGGGAGAAGACCTCGCCCTCGCGCCCGTCCTCGCGCACCAAAGTGGCGGTCAGGCCGAGCCTGCGGCGGGCCTGCAGATCCGCGCTCATGCGGAAGATCGGCGCCGGCAGCAGATGCACCTCGTCGTAGATGATCAGGCCCCAGTCGTTGGCATCCAGCAGCTCCAGATGCGGATATAGGCCCCCGCGCTTGAGCGTCAGGACCTGATAGGTGGCGATGGTGACCGGGCGGACTTCCTTGACTGCGCCGGAATACTCCCCAATCTCATCTTCCGTCAGCGACGTCCGTTTGAGCAGTTCATCCTTCCACTGCCGGGCGGAAACGGTGTTGGTCACCAGGATCAGCGTGGTGGTGGAGCTGGTGGCCATGGCAGCGGCGCCCACCAGGGTTTTCCCTGCCCCGCAGGGCAGGACGACGACGCCCGATCCGCCGGCCCAAAAGTTCTCCGTCGCCAGCTTCTGGTAGGGACGAAGGGACCAGCCGTCTTCATTGAGCATGATGGGATGCGGCGTGCCGTCCACATAGCCGGCCAGATCTTCGGCGGGCCAGCCGAGCTTGAGCAGCAGCTGTTTCAGCTGGCCACGCATCGCAGACTGCACCACCACCGTTTCGCCGTCGATCCGCGGACCCAGCAGCGGCTGGATCTTCTTGGCGTGCATCACTTCTTCCAACACCGGATAATCGGTGGTGCGCAGGACCAAGCCGTGCTGGGGATCCTTCTCCAGCCGCAGCCGACCGTAACGGGACATGGTTTCCTCGATGTCCACGAGCAGCGAGTGCGGAACGGGGAAACGGGAATAGGTGAGCAGCGTGTTCAGGACCTGCTCGGCGTCGAGCCCTGCGGCCCGGGCGTTCCACAAGCCCAGCGGGGTCAGCCGGTAGCTGTGGATGTGCTCCGGTGCACGCTCCAGCTCGGCAAAGGCTGCAATGGCATGCCGGGCCTCCGTAGCTTGGGCGTGATCCACCTCCAGCAAAATGGTCTTATCACTCTGGACAATCAACGGTCCGTCAGCCATGCGCCGGGGTATCCTCCACTATTTCAACATCCATGATTCGGTGCACCGACACTACTCGCTCCACGTCCCGGCGCGGATCGAAGACCCGCACCCGTCCGTCGGTGACTGATAAGGGAACAAAGATCTCCTGCCGCTGATTCCCCTGGCTGTCGACGACACCCATCCGGACCGAGCTTCGCGTGCGAATGGCTTCGCGCAGGATCTCGAGTCCCACCAGCGGCTGGCTTTCGCTGTGCCCAGCCACCGGGGGTCCCTGCCCCCGGAGTGCGGCCAGTTGGTCGGAGATGTCATCATCGGTCAGCTGCCAGGGATTAATCCGGGTAGGGGACGACGCCGGCACGGTCACCGCCGGGTGGGCGTGCGATCCGGCCACGGGCCGTGCCCTGCCCTCCAGCGCCGGTGAATAGCCCAGTTCGCGCAGCGTATAGGACAGCTCCTGTGGGCTCGCAACGGACCCGACGACGGTGGGTGAAAGTCGAACCAGGCCCAGGGCCGCCGTGCCCGGGTCCGCGAGCAGCCCCGTCAGGCCGTCTTCATCGTCGCTGCGCAGATAGGACGCCATGGAGCCCACCCGGAGCCTGCCGTAACGGGCAGCGGTGTCCTCCACCAGGTACTTCAGCGGCTGCGGCACCTCCGTGGCGGAATGCCGGTGCAGGAACTCCAGAATCTCAGCGGAGCCCTGTCCGCTGTCCAGGGCCTGCCGGATGGAGTCAGCGGAAAAGCGGTAGATGGCGGCAGGGCCCTGGCCTTCGGCCACGGAGATGGACGCAAGCCGACGTGCGACGCCGGGCTCCAGGTAACCGGGCGCCACCGCGGTCAGGTCCGCCTGCAGCAGAAAGGAGTTGAGCGGCTCCGGCAGGGCCCCGCGGAGGCGTTCCAAGGCAGCGTCCCATTCTCCGGCGGCAACCGCGGCACCCAGCTCGGTGAGGGCGCCGGACCCGAGCAGTCCCAGCTGTGCCGCTTCCTTGAGGATGCCCGGTACCAGCCGTGCGAACCTGCGCTGAAGGCGCGGCTGATGCCAGGTCAGGGCGCTGACCAGGGCTTCGGCGTCAAGGGCGCCGGTGGCACCTTCTTCGGTGACGTCCTTATTCACCATCTGAGCCAGCATTTCGAGGGCCCGTTTGCGCACCAGGGGAGCGTCCGGCCGCGATGCCTCTGCCGCCAGGGCGTTGATGGCACCACCGCCGGGCAACGGGCTGCCGACCAGGGAAGGCGCACGGTCGCCCTCGAGCCATGCCGCGACCAGCTGCTTCCATTGGTTGTGCCGGTCCAGGCTCAGCCAGTCTCCCTCGGTGACACACCACCGGGATGTGGTGACATCCAGGGACAGCAAACCGGCCAGAGCCGCGAGTTCCAACAACCAGGCGGTGGAAGCAGCATCGATGCGCAGCGATTCCGAGACGCGGCGGACTTCCCGCACGCCCACTCCGCCGGAGCGCAGCGTGCTGATAGGCGTGGCCTTAGCCAGTGTCAGCAGTTCGGTGACCAGCCGGAGCGTTTCCGCCACGGCTCCATACGCTGCATTGTCCCGCACACTGTTAGCGACCTGCCTGGTCACCGGCGCGGGAGGGGATAGCTTGAAATCGGACACAATAACGTGGCCGCGGGATGCCTGCCCCACCGGGCGGGGAAGTTCCACATGCAGGGCGTCCAGGGGAACCAGTAGGCCGCGGGCCACCAACCACTCCACCGGAGTGGGGGAAGGATTATCCAGCACAGCCCGGCCCAAAGCGGCCTTCTTGGGGATGGCGCCCACCGGGGAGTATTTGAAGCGCCGGAGCAGCTCGAGGGTCTGGGGCGGCGCGTCGGACATCAGCATCTCCCAGGCTGCCGGGTCCGAGACCAGGTGGTGCAGCGAATGCGCCGCGGTGGCCGGAGTGTCCGCACGTTCCATGCTTATGCCGCTTCTGCGCAGTCCCTCCACTATGTCCACCAGGCGCTGGCCGAATTCCGGCTGTTGGACAGCCAGCGTGGAGTAGGGCCGCCCCAGACCGGCGGGGTAAGCCCCGAGCGCTTCACCGAGCACCGAAACGGGCAGATAGAACCGACGTCCGGCGTCGGCCTTTGGTGCTCCGGGATGCGGGGTGGCCCGGCGCAGCAGGGCGAGGGCGTGCAGGTGGTTCAAGATGGCGTCCAGCGCCTTGATCGTTGACCCGGCAATGGCACTTTTGAGCCATGATGCCGTGGTGCTCAGATGCGAATCTTCGTTGGTGGTCAGGTCCACAGCTTCCAGGACCTGCAGCTCGGGGGACGTGAGCTTTTCAAGGACCCGCTGAACACTGATCCGGGTGGAGGCGCGGGCTGCGAGGGCCTGGAAATCGGGCACCGGAGGCAGCACCAGATCCGGTCTGGCCGCAAGCAATTCACGCAGCTGGTCATCACTGCGTGCAGCTAGATCTTCGGCTAAAGCTCGGATCGCGGACATCGTCTCCACGTTACCCGACCACGAACCAAAACGAACGGCCTAGCCGTGTCGCCGGCGGCGGATTCCGTCAATTATTAGGGCTGCCATCAGGAGGAACGCTGTTGGGAGGGCATAAATGGCGCCGGCAGCGAACCCGGGCCAGACACTTTCGCCGCGCAGAGCGGAAAGCAGCACCGCTGCCAGACAGAGCATCCCCAGGACGGCAAGAAAGGCTGCCGCACCTGTGAGGATCCGTCGCCACCGGGGTCCGTCCGCTGCGGTTCGGTGCGGTGTCCTGCCGGGGGAGGGTGTGCTGGTGTCCATGGGCTTTAACGCTAACAGCGGAAACTTCCCCGGCCAAAGGTTCGGGACGGAGATGGATTACCCGGGCGGGATATTCTAAAGGGAACAGACTTCCCCGTAGTATCTCTCCCGTAGTATCTCTGGAAGCAGTATCTCTGCACGCATCCAGCGTTTTCGGAGAGCACGGGCCATGCCTTAATACACACGGCCGGCACTGCGGGTTGCGCAACACTGCGGCAGATATATCTGCTGCACTCATTAGCTAAGAACGAGGTAACCGAAGTGCCCATCGGCAAGGTCAAGTGGTTCGACACTGGTAAAGGTTTTGGGTTTCTGGCCACGGACGAGGGCCAGGAAGTCTTCCTGCATGCCTCGGCCCTTCCGGCAGGTGTCACCGAGGTGAAACCCGGTACCCGCATGGAGTTCGGTGTTGCCGACGGGCGCCGCGGGCCGCAGGCCCTTTCGGCCCGAATCCTGGAAGCCCCGCCGTCAGTGGCGCGTGCCACCCGCAAGAGCGCGGATGACATGGCCATTATTACGGAAGACCTTATTAAACTGTTGGATGCAGTCTCGAACGGCCTGCGCAAGGGCCGTTATCCGGACAAGAAGCATGCCACCAAGGTGGCGGCCGTCCTGCGTGCCGTTGCCGATGACCTGGACGTATAAGGCGGATCCGCTGAATGACCACTAGCGCAACAACATCTTCCTACTCAGTCTCCCAGACGCCCGGCCCCGCCGGGGAAACTGCTCCTGCCCGGGCGCCGCGGCGTGCTCCACGTCGCCCGTCCAAGCCGGACGCGGTTCTTGCCGCGGCCGTCGAAACGGCACGCGCCGGACTGCTCGAAGTTGTTCCGCCTGAGCAGATCGGCGCATACATCGGGGCCTTCCCGGACGCGGAACGCCTGGTCACGCACCGCTTTGAATCCCTGCGCCCCGGCTACAACGGCTGGCACTGGTATGCCACTGTTGCCCGGGTACCGCGAGGCAAGGCCGTCACCGTTTGCGAGATTGGACTCCTACCGTCCGAAAAAGCTGTGCTTGCTCCCGAGTGGGTGCCGTGGTCCGAGCGTCTGCGCCCGGAGGATGTTGCTGCTGAGGAAGCAGCGCGGGCGCAGGAAGAGGCGCAGGATCAGGTACACGACGACGCTGCCGGTGAGGATGTGCCGGCAGGGGATTCCCACGGTACTGAGGCGGGAACTCAGGAGGAACACTAAACCAGTGGGCCCGGGGGTAGTCATCATCGAGTTCTTGTTTGGCCGGTGGTGAGCCGTGTTCCGTTCGCTTCGGCTCTTTAACTACCGCATCTGGTTCCTGGGCGCCTTGGTGTCCAATATAGGCACCTGGATGCAGCGGACAGCCCAGGACTGGCTGGTGTACGACATCCTCACCGAGCAGGATGCAGCGGCGATGGGTATTGTGATGGCCCTGCAGCTCGGCCCGCAGCTGGTTTTGGCGCCCTGGGCCGGTTTGGTTGCCGACACCTACAACCGGCGCAAGGTACTGCTTTTCACCCAGGTGGCCATGGCAGCGCTGGGTCTGGGACTGGGCGTGCTCGTGCTTTCCGGGGCAGCCCAGTTGTGGCACGTCTACGCGTTTGCTCTGGCACTGGGTGTGGTCTCCGCCGTGGACGCGCCCGCGCGCCAGAGCTTCGTCTCGGAAGTCGTCAGCGAAGCCGACCTGCCCAACGCCGTCGCGCTGAACAGTGCTTCCTTTAACGGTGCCCGCATGGTGGGCCCCGCCGTCGCCGGGCTGCTGACTGTCGCCGTGGGGCCGGGCTGGGTCTTCCTGATCAATACGCTGACCTTTGCCGCGATGGTTGGTGCCCTGCTCAAGATGCGCAGCTCCGAACTGCGGGTCCTGCCTAAGGCGGCTCCGGGAAAGGGCCGTATCAGGGCAGGGCTGAGGTACGTCCGGCATCGCCCGGACCTGATGATGGTGCTGCTGGCCATCTTTATTGTTGGAACGTTTGGCCTGAACTTTGCGGTGTACATCGCTGCTATGGCCCGCACGGAGTTCGCCCAGGATGCCGGGGTCTTTGGGCTGCTTAACTCTGTGATGGCCATTGGTTCGGTGGCCGGGGCGTTGCTCTCGGCCCGCCGGGACAAGCCCCGGCTGCGTTTCGTCTTTGGGGCCGCCGGTGCCTTCGGAGTTGCCTGCCTGGTGGCTGCGGCATCACCCACGCTGCTCTGGTTTGCGGTGTCACTCATCCCGGTGGGCCTGTTTGCGCTGACCCTGATGACCAGCGCCAATGCGTACGTCCAGACAACCACTGCCCCGGTCATGCGCGGGCGCGTGATGGCGCTGTATTTCGCCATCTTCATGGGCGGAACACCGATCGGTGCTCCCCTGGTGGGATGGGTGTCCAACAGCTTCGGGCCGCGCTGGAGCCTGGGGGTTGCGGCTGCCTCCGGGCTGATCACCGCCGTGGTCGGCTTTATCTGGGCGTGGCGTGCCCATCACCTGCGGATCCACTATGACCGCACGCTGCCCCGCCGGCTGCGCCTGACCAGCCGTGAAACGGAACAGGACCCGGACCTGTTCTAGGCCCGGGTCCTGCAGAGCTGCTCCCGGAGATTACCGGCTGTGCTCGATGATGTAGTCGATGCACTGCAGCAGTGCACTCACGTCGTCCGGTTCAATGGAGACGAAGGTTGCGATGCGCAACTGGTTGCGGCCCAGCTTGCGGTACGGCTCCACGTCCACCACTCCGTTGGCGCGCAGCGTCTTTGCGATGGCCGCCGCATCAATGCCGTCCTCGAAATCGATGGTGGCAATGACATTGGAACGGTCTTCGGGACGGGTCACGAACGGGGTAGCCACGGCAGACGCCTCGGCCCAGGAATAGATCCGGCCGGCTGAGTCCGCAGTGCGCTGCGCAGCGAAGTCCAGCCCGCCGTTGGCATTGAGCCATTCGATCTGGGCGTTGAGGGTCACGAGCGTGGACAGCGAGGGCGTGTTGTAGGTCTGGTTGAGCTTTGAATTATCGATAGCCGTCTGCAGATTCAGGAAGTCCGGTATCCAGCGGTCCGAGGAATTGATCCGGGCGGCCCGTTCCAATGCAGCCGGTGAGAACATCCCCAGCCAGAGGCCGCCGTCGGAAGCGAAGTTCTTCTGCGGGGCAAAGTAGTAGACATCGGACTCGGCCAGATCCACATCCAGGCCGCCCGCTGCCGAGGTGGCATCGATCAGGACCAGGGAACCGGCGTCGGCACCCGCAACACGGTGTACCGGAGCCGCCACGCCCGTGGAGGTTTCGTTTTGCGGCCAGGCGTAGACATCCACACCGGCTTCGGCCGCCGGCTCCGGGCGAGTGCCCGGATCGGACCTGATGATGGTGGAGGGTCCGAGGAACGGCGCTTTATTGGTGGCCGCGGCAAACTTGGACCCGAACTCGCCGAAGGACAGGTGCTGGGCCTTGTCCAGGACCAGGCCGAAGGATGCAACGTCCCAGAAAGCAGTGGACCCGCCCACACCCAGAACCACTTCATATCCGTCCGGAGCGCGGAAGAGGCTCGAAAGTCCTTCACGGATGCTGCCCACGAGGTTGCGGACGGGGGCCTGCCGGTGGGAGGTGCCCAGCAGATTGGTGCCCGCCCGGGACAGGGCTTCCAACTGCTCCGGGCGCACCTTGGAGGGCCCGGCTCCGAACCGTCCGTCCTTCGGGAGAAGTTCGGCAGGAATCTTGAGTGCGGCGGCTTCGCCCATGGTGTATCGCTCCAAGCGGTAGGCAGGTGCTCTGATATGCCCTTTTATTCTGCCCCACCGGTCCCGTCTCGGGCCATTTGTGAACGCGCCGCGGGGCCTGTCCGATGCCGGCGGAATTATCTGCACTATGTCCGAATGAGCTAACGTATTGGCAGTAATGACCTGTGGCGGCGGCGTCCGCCGTTGTTCTCCTGATCTTTCCACTGAGTACATAGGAGCGGCCTGCCATGACGGACCTCATTGATACAACCGAGATGTATTTGCGGACCATCCTGGAGCTCGAAGAAGAGAACATCGTGGCGCTCCGGGCCCGGATCGCCGAGCGGCTGCGCCATTCCGGGCCGACTGTGTCCCAGACGATCGGGCGGATGGAACGGGACGGGCTGGTTGTGGTCTCCGGCAACCGACACCTGGAATTGACTGAAGCGGGCCGCCGCCGTGCCACCGAGGTAATGCGCAAGCACCGGCTGGCCGAACGGCTTCTCGCGGATGTGATCGGGTTGGACTGGGCCTACGTCCATGACGAGGCCTGCCGCTGGGAACATGTCATGAGTGAGCGTGTGGAACGCCGGCTGTACGAGCTGCTGGGTCATCCCACGGAGTCGCCGTACGGCAACCCCATTCCGGGCCTTGAAGAGATTGGCGGCATGCCTGCTGAACTGTTCCACCACGGAGTCACCAATCTCTTTGCAGCCGTGGCCGCTGCTGAGCCGGGAACCAAGATGATGTTGGTTCGGCTGGCGGAGCCGGTTCAGGTGGAGCCTGAACTGCTGACCCAGTTCGATGAGGCAGGGCTGCGCCCGGGGGCGGAGATCACCGCCGAAGTGGTCGCTGGATACGTTTCAGTGCGGGTTCCGGGCATCGAAGGTGCCCTGGAGCTGCCCCCCGAGGTGGCCGCCCACGTGTTTGTGTCCTCCATCGGATAACGGAATGGTCTCTTTTGCCCTTTTTCCCCTATAGTGACTTACTGACGTTGAAATAACACCGTTATCCGGGCCTTCCGCCGAACCCTGCCGCTGGCCCGGACATTCAAACCGTTCAGGCAGGGGCGGAGGACCCATCAACTGGCAGCTACGGCTGCCTCGGGGTGAAGCCTCCAGTATCAGCACAACGGCCGCACCCATGGTGCGGCCAGTGGTGAGTGTGGGGCCGAGTTTCTCTACTCGAATCCGACAGCTAACTTCGCAGGCCTATGAGAGAGGTACAACTTGTCGAAGCATGCTGCCCCGAGCAGGCGCCGCGCGTCTGCTCAGGCTCCGGCTCCACGTCCGCGGGACGGCCAGGCATCCGGCCGCCGCCGCGCAGAAACGAAGAACCGCTCCATCGGCGACGCCGCTCAGAAAGTCGCCATCACCGCGGCAACCTCTGGCCTGATCCTCACCGTCGCGCTGCCGACCACGGCGGCCGTTAGCGAGCCGGTCCAGGAAATGCAGGCAGTTGCGGTGGAAGCGCCGGTAGTCTCGGCGGATCCCCAGGCAACGGCTGATTTTGAGCGGGCAGCGCTGAGCAGCCGGTTTGATCCCGAAGCGAAACTCCGCCAGGTGGTTGTTGCCGCCGGTTCGGAGATCTCAGCGGGTGCGGCCCAGGGCACTCTGGCGAAGCCGCTGGCCTCGGAACTGGTGCAGACCTCGGGCTTCGGCTACCGGGTCAGTCCCATTACGGGCAGTGCCGGTGAACTTCACCGCGGCCAGGACTTCGCCGCAGCGTGCGGCACTGATGTCACCGCAGCCGCCGCCGGTACGGTGACCTTCTCCGGCTGGCATGACTTTGGCGGCGGAAACCGTGTGGTGGTTGACCACGGCAACGGCGTGGAAACCACGTACAACCACATGTCCAGCCGGGCCGTGGCCGTGGGGGACACAGTGGAGCGCGGAGCCCTTGTGGGCGTCAGCGGCACCACGGGCGCTTCTACGGGCTGCCACCTGCACTTTGAAGTCATGGTTAACGGCGAGGTCGTTGACCCGCTGGGCTGGCTGTGACCGCAGGATAACCATTTCGTGACCTGAACGTGACATTTCGCCAATGTTGTTATAAGGTCATCCTCGTGCCTGATCGGCCAAAGATCGGGCACTCTCGAACAGATCGCCGAGCTCTGCCACTGTTTGAGGTCCGTTCGCAACATCGCATGGCAGAGGCGGGGGAACCACATTCGGGTTTCGCAAGAAGCCCTAGGGGTTAAGTTGCTCGGACCTTTTGGTCCAGCAGCCGGGTGACTCCCATCCGAATCCGACAGCTCACCTCGTAGGCATTGGGAGAGGCAAACTTGTGTCATCAGTAGCTCACGGCCGTCGTCGCGCGGCCACCGTCCAGACGAGCCCAATTTCAGTTCTATCCCGGGCAGTCACCTCCAACGTTGGAACCATGGGCCGCCAGGCCGCCGTCGTCGTCGCCGCTTCAGGCCTCGTACTTGCCGCAGGCCTTCCCGCCCAGGCAGCCGTCAGCACCGATCGACAGGCACTCGAGGCCACCGCACTTAGTGCAGTCACCTCCACCGGAGCCGTTTCGGTCTCCGCGCAGGCCCCGTTCGAACTGGCCACGCTTGAGTCCGTCTCCTCTGTATCCGGAGCCGAGTACCGCGCCCAGCTGGCAGCCGAAGAAGAAGCCGCAGCTGCCGCCGCCGCAGCACAGGAACAGGCCGCCGTTCAGGCTCAGCAGGCTGCTGCCGTTCAGGCTGAGCAGGTTGTCGCCGTCCAGGCCCAGACCTACGAGGCTCCGGCCGCTCCGGCTGCAGGCCAGGCTGCTCCCGCCGCCAGCACCCCGACTCCGGCTCCGGCCCCCGCCCCGGTTGCCAGCGGCGTAGGTGCCGGCCTGGTTGCCTCGGCTTACGCGCAGATCGGCGTCGCCCAGGACTGCACTGCCATGGTGGAGACTGCTCTGCGCTCCGTCGGCAAGTCGGTTGGCGATCTCGCTCCCGCACAGTTCTTCGCCTTCGGCACGGTTGTTGGCTCGCCCGAGCCCGGCGACCTTGTCATCACCTCCGGCCACGTAGCCATCTACGTGGGCAACGGCCAGGTCATCAGCGGCGGCTTCGACGGCATGAACACCGTCCTGCACCCGCTGTCCTACCTCGGCGGCGCAAGCTTCGTCCGCGTCAGCTAAGTCCAGTTGCAGATATCGGAGATCGCACCCGTATGACTTCTACAACTGAGCGCGCCCGTCACCGGGCGCCGGTGGAACGTGCTGCCCCGCTGAGCGCACTTGCCCACGCAGTGTCCGCCAATGCAGGAACTGTCGGCCGCCAGGCAGCCGTAGTTGTTGCCGCGTCCGGTCTGGTCCTGAGCAGCGGTGTTGCCGCTAACGCAACGGGTTCCGATCTGGTTCGCGACGTGCAGTCCAGCACCTTGGACCTGAACACTGCTGCAAAGCTGACCGTGCCCGAGACGGCAACCGTGAGCTTTGATCGACCGGCGGTAGCCGGAGTCATCGTGGCTCCTGAAGCCCCGCAGGCACAGGTTGCCGTGCAGTCGCAGGCCGGAACCCAGCTGTCCGGGGAATCGGCACCGGAACCGGCATTCGAAACCGGGGCTGCCGCCCCGCTGGCGCTCTCCGCTGCCCCCACCCAGGAAATCGCTCCGGCGGCATCCTCGGGTACCGCGGCCATTATTGCAGCGGCGGCCTACGCGCAGCTGGGTGTCTCTCAGGACTGCACCATGCTGGTCACCAACTCGCTGGCTGCTGCGGGCATCAGCTTCCATGACTGGCCTGCCGGTTACCTGTCCCTGGGCAGCACCGTCAGTGCGTCCCAGGCCGTTCCCGGTGATCTGATCTACTACGCCGACGGCGGCATGGGCATGGCCCACATTGCCGTTTACGTGGGCAACGGACAGGCCATCCACGGCGGCTATAACGGTAACTCCACGGTGGTGGCGCCAGCTGAGCTCGGCTCCGGCGGCGTGTACATCAGGGTTGGCTAAACACCGCACAAGGTATTTCGCAGCCGTTTTGCCGGCTGCCGTCAAGGGCTCCTCCTTCAAGCGGGGCCCTTGACCTGTTTAAAGCGCCTCCCGGCGCAGGAAATAGCGAAGAGCAGGATCCGGGCATACTCTTTTCCATAGATCATCTGAAGTACCGTCCTCCGCCGGCGGGATGCCTCCCGCCGATGGACCGCAGGCGAAGAGGAATGTGCATGCGTACTCTCGTTCTGAATGCCGGCTATGAGCCGCTGGCTGTTGTGAGCTTCCGCAGGGCACTGGTGTTGGTACTGTCCGGAAAGGCCAGTGTTGTTGCCGAGGACGGAGAACCGGTGGTGGGACCCACGGAGATCCTTCCCCGGCCGTCCGTCATCTTGTTGCACCGGTACGTGAAGATTCCCTTCCGGGAGGGCACCGTGGCCACGCGTCGGGGAGTCCTGCGCCGGGACTCGCATCAATGCGCCTACTGCGGCAAGGCCGCCTCCACCGTGGATCACGTCCTGCCTAAATCCAGGGGCGGAGCCGACAGCTGGGAGAACATGGTGGCCTGCTGCCTGCGCTGCAACAACGCCAAGGGGGATCGGACGCTGGGCCAGCTGGGGTGGCAGTTGCGCATCCGCCCCCAGCCGCCGCGGGGAGCACGCTGGCAAATCCGTGAACTCGAGCGGCCGGCACCCCAGTGGAACGAGTTCCTTGATGCCGGCACGGCTGCCTGATGCCGCTGCCGGATGGCCCTCGACCCTCCTTCGATAACATCGCGTTCAATGCCATCGTGCTGGCCGGCGGCCGGTCATCACGTCTGGGCGGAATCTCCAAAGCGCTGCTGGAGACCTCCGGGAAGACGCTGCTGAGTGCTACTCTGGAGGCCGCTTCGGGCGCTGACGGGCGGGCCGTCGCCGGGCCGCCTGAACTACGCGAGGCTGTGGGCGCCGCCGGAGATAGCACCGTGCTGGTTCGCGAGGATCCGCCCTTCTCCGGGCCCGCTGCCGCCGTAGCCGCTGCGTGGACGGCCCTGGCGGTGCGGGATGAAGCGGCCGCCCGCCCATCGCCGGAATGGACGCTGGTGCTCGCCTGCGACATGCCCTTCATTGCCGGGGCAGTGGAAGCACTCCTCTCCGCGGCACATGCCAGTGAGGGGCACGCCCCGCCTCTGTCCCTCCTGGCTGTCGATGAAACAGGGGCGGTACAACCCCTGGCTGGGCTCTACCGAACGGCGCCACTGGGTGCCGCCATCGGATTTTTCGACAGGCCTGGAGGACTGGATAATCTCTCGATGAAGCGGCTCCTTGCTAGGGTGCAGTGGAGGAACGTTGCGGTGCCGACCCACAGCACAACGGACATTGACACGTGGGAGGACGCAAGGCGCTGGTCGGTGGGAACGTCAGGCGCAGGGGAATCGGATAATCCCGCAGCGTGCAAGTGAACCCGGCAAAGGAGCAGGAAAATGGCAAGCCAGGAAGAAGAACTTCAAGCATGGTGCGGCAGACTGCTCACCGCCTTGGAGCTTGAAGGAACTGCGGTGGACGTCGGTGCAGTGCTGCAGCTGGCGTCGGTTGCGGCCCACTCAGTGGTACGCCCCGCCGCGCCGCTCACCACTTTCGTGGCCGGATTCGCGGCTGGCCTGGCGGCAGGAAGCGGACAGGCTGACGACACCGTGGCCATGGGTGCAGCAATGCGCGTAGCCGCCCGGGAATGCAAAATCTACGGTGAAAGCGGAGCTTCTGATGACCACTGACAATTCCACCCCCGTGATCCTTCCGCTCCAGCCGAACGCTTCCTGGGAACACGCCCGAAGCTCGGCGTTCTCCGCCGGCCGGGCCTTACCCTTCGAGACCGTCCCGTTGGCCGAGGCCCTGGGCCAGATCCTCGCCCAGGATACGGCCGCGCTGCAGCCGGTTCCGCATTACGCCTCCTCCGCGATGGACGGGTGGGCCGTGGCGGGTCCGCCGCCCTGGCAGCTGGTAACCCATCAGGAGCCGCCCGCGCAACGCTGGCAGATCCACAAAGAATCGGGCCGTCGCCCGCTTCAATCGGGGCAGGCAGTCCCTATTCTGACCGGCGGCATGATTCCCGCCGGTGCGCACAGCGTGCTCCGCTCCGAAAGCGGCATTGTTTCGGACGGGGACCAGCCTGTGCTGAGGCTTAGCCCCGCGGCCCGAGGGGACGAGCCCGCTGCCGGCGAACACATCCGGCCCGCCGGCGAGGAAGCGGCAGCGGGAGAAGTCACTCTTGAGCGGGGCACGCTCCTGAACCCGGCACACATTGCCCTGGCCGCCGTCTGCGGACATGACACCCTGCCGGTGCTGCGCTCACCCCGCGTATCCCTCCTGCTGACGGGGGATGAGGTTATAGAGTACGGCCTGCCGGAATCCGGGCAGGTCAGAGACACCTTCGGACCGCAGCTGCCGCAGCTGGTCACGATGCTGGGCGGCCGCATGGATGTGGTGAGGCGTCTTTCGGACCGTTATGAAGACGTGGTGGCTGCGCTGAGCTCAGATGCCAGCGACGAGACCTCCATCGCCATGTCCTCCGGAGACGTGCTGATCACCACCGGCGGCACCGGGCGCTCCGAGGCCGATCATCTGCGGCAGGCCCTCGAGGACATGCAGGCGGAACTTCTGATCGACGGGATTGCCATGCGCCCCGGCCATCCGACTATGCTGGCACGCCTTCCCGACGGGCGGTTGCTCGTAGCGCTGCCCGGCAATCCGCTGGCCGCCATGATGGCGGTCTTTACTGTTCTTCAGCCGCTCCTGGACGGACTCCGCGGAGCGCCGCTATCTCCCGAGCGCCATGTGCTCGTGGGTGTGGACATTGAGCCGTTGCCCGGACGGACCCGGCTCATCCCGTGTCGGATCGAGAATGGAAGGGCCCTTCCGTCGCGGTATTTCCGCTCAGGAATGCTGCGTGGGATTGCCGATGCCGATGCCGTGATGGTCATCCCGGAGAGCGGCTGCACCACGGATGAAGCGATTACGGCGCTGCCGCTGCCGTGGACGGTCCGGCAGCCGCCCGCCCACTAGGATCAGCGCATTGCCGGGGCCAATCCTGCTGTGATCCAGGGTCCCGGCGGGGGAATTTGATCTAATCTCGGAGCTGAGTGCAGGTGCGCATTGGCGGCCGCTGTGGCTGCGAATCACCGGGTTCTTTGCCGGGAGCCGGGGCATCATGGCAGTTCACGTACAACCAAGCGTTGAGGGAGACAGACATGGGACGGGTTACCCGCCGCGGACAGGTCACTAAGTTCCGGACCGATGGAACAACCACCAAGCGCGAGGACGTGCTGGCCGGTGAAGAGCCGCTGGAAATTAGGGTGGAAGGCCGTTCCTTCACAGTGACCATGCGGACACCGGGTGACGATTTTGACCTGGTGGCCGGGTTCCTGGTTTCCGAAGGCATTATCTGGGAGCCGGGCCAGCTCATCAGCCTGCGCTACTGCGCCGGAGTTGATGAGTCAGGGCAGCAGACGTTCAACGTGGTGGATGTGCAGCTGCGTCCTGGAACCGCACTGCCCGATACTGCGATGGAACGCCACGTCTACACCTCCAGTTCCTGCGGTATTTGCGGCACGGCCTCCATAGAAGCGGTCCGCAAGTCTTCGCACTTTTCCGTAGGGGCCGACGACGTACGCGTGCCGCTCTCGACGCTGGCGGCAATGCCCGAGTCGCTGCGGGAGCAGCAGAAGGTTTTTGCCCGCACCGGGGGAGTTCACGCCGCCGGGCTCTTCACGGTCGACGGAGACCTGCTGTGCCTGCGCGAAGACGTGGGCCGTCACAACGCTGTGGATAAGGTGGTGGGATGGGCCCTGCGTGCAGGGATGCTGCCGCTGCGCGGAACCGTCCTGCAGGTATCGGGCCGGGCATCCTTTGAGCTGGTCCAGAAGGCCCAGCTGGCCGGGATCCCGGTCCTGGCAGCGGTAAGCGCGCCGTCTTCGCTCTCCGTGGAGCTTGCCCAGGACGCGGGGATGACCCTGGTGGGGTTCAGCCGCGGAACGTCGCTGAACTGCTACTCGTTCCCGGAGCGCATTGTTCCCTGAGTGCCTGCTTGTCAGTGAGAAGTCAGCGGGCAGGAATCTGGACAGTCACTGTGGTCCCGCGGCCCATCACTGAATCGATGTCCAGTTCCCCTCCGTGTTGGAGCACTATGTCCTGCACGATGGCCAGGCCAAGTCCTGTTCCCGGAATGGCCGCACTGGTGGCATTGGATGCGCGGAAAAAACGCCGAAAAAGTTTGGGAATATCCGCCTCCGGGATGCCGATGCCGCTGTCCTCCACCGTGACCCGGATCTGGGCTCCGGAGTCAGTGGAGATGGTATCGCCGAGCACCTTCACGCTCCCGCCCGGGCGCGTAAACTTCACGGCGTTGGAGACAAGATTGGTGAAGACCTGTTCCAGCTGGGCTGCGTCTCCATCCACCAGGAGTGGACCTGCCACCGGGCCCAGCCGCAGCGTGATTGCGTTCGCGGCGGCAGCCGGAGCCAGAGCTGCTGCCACCGTTTCCAGCAGTTCGGCAAGATCAAGTTCCTCCACCGCTAGACCGGCGTGCGCATCGGTGCGGGAAATGGTGAGCAGATCGGAAATGAGCTGATCCAGCCGGGTGGCATTGCGTCCCACTATTTCCAGCATCTGCACCATGTGCGGCGGGACTTCTCCGCCGGAGCCGTCCAGGATGAGATCTAGGTAGCCGGTGATGGACGTCAGGGGTGTTCGCAGCTCGTGGTTCACAGTGGCCACGAAGTCCGTTTTGGCCTGGTCCAGTTCCCTCAGCCGTGACAGGACCTCGCGCTGGGCCGTGATGAGGTGGCCCTGCAGCAGGCCATGGGCCAGGTTGCCGCACACATGCTGGATGAGGGAAAGCTCGGTTCGGCTCCACCTCCGGGCTCCGGTGGCGCCGGCGAGCCAGACGTAGCCAAGGATGTGGTCGCCGTGGGCCAGCGGAGCAATGACAGATGTGCGCACATCCGCGGGCACGCCATTTGGCAGCAGTGCCTTTTCCGGATCATTGGGGGAGAGATGGTCTTCCACCCGAAGGACCCGCTCCCGTTCCCACAAAGACGAGCAGAGCCGCAGGGCCTCGGGCGCCGGGACCGGAGGAAGGCCGGCCGCTTGGGGTGCCATGCTCCAGGATGCCGCCAGCTCAGGAACGCGTTCGTCCGGGAAAGTGTCAATCCGGACATGGCAGACACCGAAGGCCTCGCCCAGTCCCTGGACTACAACGTCCACCATCTGCTGAGGATCGTTGGTTCCGCGCAGCGCGGCGGAGACCGCCCGAGTTCGATCCCGCAGACGGGCGGCGGCGATTTTCCGGCTGCGCGTGGCTCGGCTGCCCGCCAGAACCAGAGCCACCCGGTTGGTTAGATCATGACCCTGGTCCCTGCCAGCCACGAAATGGGTGATGCCAAGCGCGACCATCGTCTCAATGTCCGGCTCCCCGTCCCCGGAGAGCAGGATGATCGGCAGCCCGGCAACGGATGGTTCCTGCCTGAGCCGGCGCAGCTGTTCGGGCCGGGCGGCAGCGAGCATTTCGGCGTCGATAATGCCCAGAACCACATCCAGCTCCTGCACAGCGCGGATGGCCTCGTCGTCATCCTCGGCATGCACCGGTGTCACCCCCGCGGCCTGCAGGACGGCATCCGCTGCGTCCCTGAGATCCGGGCTGCAGACCGCCACCACCGCATACTGCGCGTCTGCGTCGTCGGACGTTTCCTGCACTGGTAGTAGCGCGGTGGGCATGGAGGCCTTTCAATGATGTGCCGGGGTCCCGGGAGGGGCCAGCGAATGGTAGTGTACCAGCGCCCGGGTTCCCGGAGCGTGATGCGTCACACCATGTTCCGTTTGCGGCAGGCAGTTGACTTCGGTGCCCGGTTCCGGGCTTCCCTGTTCCCGCCAACAGTGGTTCCGAGGTGTCCCCCGCGAGGCGTCGGAGTCCATGGAATATCTGTGTCAGCGCCGAGGCTTAAGCTGGAGAGTGCTAACAACGTAAGGACTAATCATGAGCATGGAAGGCGCGGCCTGGAGTTCTCTTCATAAGATCTCCAGCGCCAAGGGCGGCACCAACAAGATTTCCCGGGAGACACTCAAGCGGATCGTCGCGTTCGCTTCCCCGTATAAGAAGCAGCTGATCGGCTTTGTCCTCCTGTCCACGTTCGGAGCTTTCCTTGCGGTGGCCACCCCGGTCCTGGCCGGTGAAGTGGTCAACGCCATTGTGGCCCGCTCCGCCACCGCCGTGGTCATCCAGCTGGCGCTGCTGATTGCTGTGGTGGCGGTGGCCGACGCAGCGGTCTCCCTGGCCACCCGCTGGTTCTCTTCCCGGATTGGTGAGCAGGTCATCCTTGACCTGCGGACCGCGGTCTTTGACCATGTGCAGAAGATGCCGATCGCCTTTTTCACGCGTACCCGCACGGGAGCATTGGTCAGCCGGCTCAACAATGACGTCATCGGCGCCCAGCAGGCTTTCAGCGGCACCCTGTCCGGCGTGGTGAGCAACGTTGTTGCCCTGGTTCTCACGCTGATTGTCATGCTCAACACATCGTGGCAGGTAACGGTCCTGGCGATGCTGCTGCTGCCCGTATTCCTGATTCCGGCCCGTCGCATGGGCGGAAAGCTGGCCGCGCTGCGCCGTGAGGCTGCCAACCATAACGCTTCCATGGGCACGCAGATGACCGAACGGTTCTCGGCACCCGGTGCCACTCTGGTGAAGCTCTTCGGCCGGCCCGATCAGGAATCCACCGAATTTGCCGTCCGGGCCGCCCGCGTCCGGGACATCGGCATCAAGATGGCCATGATGCAGGCCGTTTTTGTCACGGCCCTGACGCTGGTCTCCGCCCTGGCCCTGGCCCTGGTCTACGGGCTGGGCGGGTACTTCGCGCTGACGGGAAAGCTGGACACCGGCGATGTGGTGACCCTGGCGCTGCTCTTGACCCGGCTGTACGCACCGTTGACCTCGCTGGCCAACGCCCGGGTGGAAATCATGAGCGCGGTGGTGAGCTTTGAGCGCGTGTTCGAGATTCTGGACCTGAAACCGCTCATCCGCGAGAAGGAGAACCCGGTGCCGGTTCCCGAGGGTCCGTTGGGCGTGGAGTTCGACGACGTCCGGTTCGCCTATCCCACGGCGGACAAGGTGTCGCTGGCCTCGCTGGAGGACGTCGCGGTGCTCGATTCGCGCGGCGGAGAAGAAGTGCTGCACGGAATTTCGTTCCGGGTGGAGCCGGGCCAGACAGTTGCGCTGGTGGGCACCTCCGGTGCAGGCAAGTCCACCATCGCCCAGCTGCTTTCCCGGCTGTACGACGTCGATTCCGGAGCAGTGCGCTTCTCCGGCACCGATGTCCGGGACGTCAGCTTTGCTTCCATCCGCCAGGCGCTGGGCATGGTGACCCAGGACGGGCACCTGTTCCATGAGAGCATCCGCTCCAACCTGCTGCTGGCCAATCCCGAAGCCAGCGAGGAACAGGTGTGGGATGCGCTGCGGCGTGCCCGCCTCGAGGATCTCATCCGGTCCCTTCCGGACGGTCTGGACACCATGGTGGGGGAGCGGGGTTACCGGCTTTCAGGCGGCGAGCGCCAGCGGATGACCATTGCCCGGCTGCTGCTGGCGCAGCCCCGGATTGTCATCCTGGACGAAGCGACCGCTGCGCTGGACTCCACCTCCGAGGCCGCCGTGCAGGCGGCTCTGGGGGAAGCGCTGGAAGGCCGCACCGCCGTCGTCATTGCGCACCGGCTGTCGACCATCCGCAACGCGGACAAGATCCTGGTGATCGAAGGGGGATGCATCGCGGAGCAGGGAACCCATGCTGAGCTCCTGGCACTGGGCGGGCGGTATGCGGAGCTGCACGGCACGCAGTTCGCCGTGGATGCCCTGGCGGACGCCGGCACTGACGAGGATTCGCTCCGCAGCTAGCGGTGCAATAACGCGGTGGTGCCCCCGGCCGGAATCGAACCGACGACCTGCCCTTTAGGAGAGGGCCGCTCTATCCTACTGAGCTACGAGGGCGGACTGCCGGACTGGCCGGCAGGCGGTTATCAGCTTACCTGTTCCTGAAGCCGGGATGCTGCAGGCGTTACGGTGCGTGTTGTTCCGGCGGGGCGGGCGAGGCCGGAGGCTCTGGTTCGGACAAGGCTGCCTGGTGAGCAGAATACGCAGCGCGCATGTCTTCCATAAACCGGTGGACAGTTGACAGTTCCTGCGTGGAGTAGCGGCTCATGACCTCGTCGGTGAGGGCTCCGAGCGGGCCAAAATAGGCTCCGGCCAGCTGCATCGCCAGGGGTTCGAAGTGCAGGGTCACCTTCCGGCGGTCTGAATGGTCGCGGTTGCGGTGGATATGTCCGACCCGCTCCAGCCGGTCGATCACCGCTGTAGTGGCACCGGTGGAGGTGCCAAGCTTCGCGCTGAGCTGGCCGGCAGTGAGGGGCTCATGTCGCATTTCCGCTTCCATGATCAGGGTCAGCGCCCGCATATCGGTGTTGTTAAGTCCATGTCGGTGCGCGAAAGTATCCGCCACACGCTGCCCGTCCAGGCCCATGCCGCGGATTGCATTGACGATACTGCGCCGCAATTCCTTTTCGTCCACGCCCCTATACTAACTCCAGATTGAAGTATCTCTAAAAGTGAGATACTTTTTGCAGGAGATACTTATTAGTGCACCAGGAGCGAGCATGTACGCAGGGATAGTGAAGACGGCCAAAGCGGCCTGGATTACGCTGCTGCTGAGCCTTGCGGTCGTCATTGGCCTCTTTGCTTTGCCGGCGCAGGAAAATGAGGCCAGCACCGTTGGCGGCCTCAGCGACAAGTACCAAACGACCCAGGTCAACGAACTCCTTGAAGAGTTTCCCGATGCCCAGGAATCCACCGCACTGATTGTGGTGTCCCGGGCCGACGGGTCGGAACTGACGGATGCCGACCAGGCAGCCATCGCGGACATCAACGCCGCCGCCGCGGAGCTGGGCGCTGTTGGCCCCCCACCCCAGGTGCCGCCGATTGTTTCGGAGAACAAGCTTGTTGGCCTTATTCCGGTCACACTGCAGGCCGCGGCCGACGACGGCGATGCCGTTGCCGCCGAGGTTGAAAGCCTGCGCGGAAGCATCTCCGAGGCGGCCCCCGAGGGCATTAATGCCGAACTGACCGGAGGGGCAGCGTTCACCGCCGACCTCGCCGGAGTGTTCTCCGGAGCGAACTTCATCCTGCTGACCGTAACCGCCGGTGTGGTGGCACTGCTGCTGCTCATTACGTATCGGTCCCCGTGGCTGTGGCTGGTTCCCCTGGCCGTAGTGGCAACCATCGAGCAGGCAGCCCTGAAGGTCGTTGATTTGCTGGCCCCGGTGGTGGGTATTGACGTGGATCCCTCCGCCGTGGGCATTACCAGCGTTTTGGTCTTCGGTGCTGCCACCAACTATGCGCTGCTGCTGATTGCCCGCTACCGCGAAGAGCTCCGCACCTACGAGTCCAAGTATCAGGCCATGGGTAAAGCCCTTTCCCGCACCCGGGAGGCGATCATCGCTTCCGGCGGCACCGTGATCCTGGCACTGCTGGTGCTGCTCTTCACCGACACCATGAGTTACCGCGGACTGGGTTTCTCGGCAGCAACCGGCATTGTGCTGGCCATCCTCAGCGCCCTCTTTATCCTGCCGGCCGCCCTGGTGCTGCTGGGCCGCAAGCTGTTCTGGCCCTTTGTTCCCAAGGTGGGAGATGCCGCCCGCGAAGGCAAGTTCTGGGGCAAGCTGGGTGAGGCCACGGCACGTGCGCCCAAGCGCATTGCCAGCGTCGCCGTCGTCGTCCTGCTGGCTGCCGGCGGACTCCTGTTCAACGTCCAGATCGGGCTGAGCGAAAATGAGCAGTTCACCGAGAAGCCGCAGGCCGTCACAGCGGCCGAAACCCTGGCCGAAGGCTTCCCGGCAGGCTCCACCTCACCGGTAATTGTTCTGGTCAATTCCGATTCCGCGCAAGCAGCGGCAGAGGAACTCGCCGCCGTTGAGGGTGTGTCCGGGGCCGATGTGGTCTCCGAGAACAACGGCGTAACCCGCATTGACGTGGTGGACCGGTACGAGCCCGGCACCGCCGAAGCCAACGCTTTCATCGAAGACCTGCGCAGCGATCTGGCGGCCAACCCCGACTACGAGGCGCTGGTGGGCGGCGAGGCTGCCGAACGCGTGGATCAGCTGGCTGCCAATCAGCATGACCTGACCCTGGTGGTCACCTCGGTGATCATCCTGGTGTTCCTGGTGCTGCTGGTCCTGCTGCGCAGTCTTGTGGCCCCGGTGCTGCTGGTCGCCTCAGTGCTCCTGACGTTTGTTGCGAGCACCGGAATCAGCTGGTTCCTGTTCGTGAACGTGCTCGGCTTCCCGGCCCTGGACACCCTCACACTGCTGTACTCGTTCATCTTCCTGGTGGCACTGGGCGTGGACTACAACATCTTCCTGACCACCCGGGCCCGGGAGAACGCCATGACCATGGGCACCAAGGACGGCATGCTCAGTGCGCTGCGCTCCACCGGCGGTGTGATCACCAGTGCCGGCATCCTGCTGGCCGCGGTGTTTGCGGTCCTGGGCGTACTGCCTCTGGTCACGCTGACTCAGGTGGGCATTACGGTGGCAATCGGTGTCCTGCTGGACACCCTGGTGGTGCGGACCGTGATTGTTCCGGCGCTGGCCTTCATCCTGGGCGAGAAGTTCTGGTGGCCGTCCAAGCCGGCGGCCCAGGGCGGCACCGGCGGTCGGCATGAAGCCGCTGCGGGCGACGATTCCGGTCCCGGCTCCCTAGGCGCTCCGGCCGGAGCGCATCGGGCCAGCACCAGCTAGTTCCGCCGCAGACGAGCCGGTGGCCGGCAAGGCCGCACTGCAGCCGCCGGTTTTGGCGCTCGGATCAACAGCAGGAGGGCCTGCCCGGATATCCCGGGCAGGCCCTCCTGCTATTTTTCGGTGCCGGTGCCGGTGCCGGTTTCGGTGCCGTGCCGGTGCCGAGGGATTTCCCCAAGCCGCGGACTCTACTTAGGCCGCGCGGTCCGCCGGTGCTCCTGCGGTTGCGGCCGGGGGCCGCCGTTTGCTGAAGACGGCTACCAGTGAAGCAAGCAGACTCAGGGCGAACAGCACCCAGCGGGCTACCGTCAGCACGCTGGCCAGCGTGGCGTCGGCACTGGTCAGGGTGTCCGAACCCAGCGCCGCATCAATGGCGACGTTTTCCCACAGGTCAACGATGACAAAAAGGATGGGCGCGGCCCACAGGACCCAGCGCTTGGCCCTGCCGCTGGCGTTGAGGCCAATGATCAGCAGCCAGGTAAATCCAAACATCAGGGGGAAGATCGTGCCGGCTGTCTTGTGCACATAGCTGAGCTGGCCAAGGGCATCGCTGTCCATGACGGAGCGCAGGTCCGCGAGGTATTCCATGCTGTAACCGCCCACCAGCGAGTCCGGCATGGCCATGCCGTTGGAGAGCTGCGTCATTTGATCCAGCACCATGAGGTGCAGATAAAAGAACATAAACAAGGTGGTGGCAACTGCCGCAACCAGAATCAGATTGGCGTTGCTTTTGGGCTGCTGCCCAGAGCGCGGCGCGGACATGTTCGCGACATGCGGCGGTGCGGCGGCATTGCCGCCGTGCTTTGCGGCCCGTTGTGCCGGAGTTTTTCCCATGCCTATAGAGTATCGCCGCAGGGGTCAACTGCCGCCGGGGACCCCCTGGGCCGGGCTAACCCCTTGCACTGGATTTTTGGCGGGTCCGCTAGCATGGACAGGTTGTCAATGCCCTCTGGAGGCCATGTTGGGAAATTACCGGGCTGCCGACAGCCTATGGATGGGCAAACCGTTTGATGCGCGGAATAACAGCCTGAACCTGATTCGGCTGATCTTCGCCCTTGCCGTCCTCGTGCACCACGCATGGCCGCTTTCCGGGACCGAAAACTCCCCGGCTTTCGCCGGAGACACACTCGGAGGCTGGGCCGTTGCGGGCTTTTTCGTCATTAGCGGCTATCTCATCACCCACAGCCGCTTCACCCACAGCCTGGGTGATTACCTCGTGCACCGCGTGGCGCGGATCGTGCCTGCGTTTATCCTCTGCCTGATCGTGGTTGCGGCAATCTTCGCGCCGGTCGGCTACGCCGCCGAGAAGGGGACACTGGACGGATTCTTCGGTACGGCAACCACCCCGTTTAACTATGTGTTCACCAACCTGGGGCTGCGTATGAACGCATACGACGTCGCCGGCACCCCTGCCGCCGTCCCCTACGCGGGCGTGTGGAACGGCTCGCTGTGGAGCATCTACTTTGAGTTCTGCTGCTACCTCCTGGTGGCCTTTATTGGCCTGTTTGCGCTGGTGCGCAGGTCTCCGTGGCCCATCACGGTTCTTTTTGTCCTGAGCGTGGCGGCGAACGCGTTCATGCCCCGGATTGCGCCCTATGCGCAGGGCAACTACGACTTTGTGACACTCGTGCACCTGCTGCCGTTCTTCCTCGGCGGTGCCGTGGTGTACGTCTGGAAGCACCGGATCGGAATCCACTGGCTACCGGCCCTTCTCTGTCTTGGTGCCGCTGCAACCCTGACTGCACTCTTTCCGGCCTGGGGCGGCGGAGCCTCAGGCGCCTTCATCGCCTACGGCCTGCTCTGGATCTCGCTGTGGCTGCCGTCACCGCAGCTGGTCAAGAAAAACGATGTCTCCTACGGCATCTACATTTACGCCTTCCCGGTCCAACAGCTGCTGGCCGTGTACGGGCTTCACGAAAAGGGTCTCGCCGCCTACATCATCATTGCCGCGGCTCTTACATTCCTGCCTGCCATCGCCTCCTGGATCTGGCTGGAACGGCCCATCATGCGAGCGGTCCGCCGGACCGGAAAAGCGTCCGGAGCAACCGGCGTGGCCCCGTCCGGAGCGCCCGTCCCGCCCGTCCCGCCGGAACCGTCGGCGTCCGTTCCCGCCGGTTCTCCGGAAGTGGCGGCTGCAACACCGGCCGGACGCTGACGGCGGGCGCAAAAGTCGTTTCCTTTGGTTCGCTGCACCGGGCCGATAGGCTGGCCGAATGAGTGTTCACGCCACTAAGGAAGATTTTTCCCTCGCCGCCGATCTGGTCCGCGAAGCCGGTGCCTTGGCACTGCGCATGCGCTCGGAAGGGCTGACCGCCACCGCCAAAACCACAGTGTCCGACGTCGTTACAGCGGCTGACCACGCCGCCGAAAGGCTGGTGGTGGACCGGATCCGTAAACTGCGCCCGCAGGACGGGATTGTGGGGGAGGAAGGTGCCAGCGTCACTGGTACCTCGGGCCGGTCCTGGGTGATAGATCCGGTGGATGGCACCTACAACTTTTTTGCCGGCTCCACCTACTGGTGCTCGGCAATCGCGTTGAAGGCGGACGAGCCGGACGCTCAGGACGGGGATCCGGAGGTCCTGCTCGGCGCCGTCTACCAGCCGCAGGAGGACAAACTCTGGCTTGGCGGGGAAGGACATCCCGCAACCCTCAACGGTGTTCCGGTGCAGCCGTCGGCGGATGCACCCGTGGACCGGCTCAGCGCAGGAACGTATCTTCACCCCACCTGGCTGCTCCGTCCCGAGGTGGCTGGCCCCTGGACTGCTGCAGCGTCCCGAGCCGCCACCATCCGCATGCTGGGATCAGGATCCTGTGACCTCGGCGGCGTGGCATCCGGCCGCCTTGGAGCCTGGTTCCAGCACAGCTGCCCGGAATGGGACTGGCTGCCCGGAAAGGCCATAGTGCGTGCGGCCGGCGGCAGTACTGCTGTGGTGGAGGTGAACGGCTTTCGCTGGCACATCGCCGGAACTGAAACGGCCGTAAAGGAAATCAGCGGGGCACTAACCTCCGCGTGAGGCTCCGCCCTGACCCGCCGCTGCCTGGACCGGTCAGCTTCGGCGGGATCAGCCCGAACCCGCCCGCCGGAAATGGTCAGTGCCAGCGCCTAGACTTAAGAACACCATGGACTATCTTTTTGATCCGTACTTTTCAGCCCCCAAAACCGATGCAGCCAAGCCCGGTGCCGTCACAACCGAGTCCGCTGCGGCAGGCCCGCTGTCGGAGGAACCATCGGCGGACAATGGCGCCCGCGGTGGCGGGCATCATGCCGAAGCGGAGCACCCGCGGGCTTCCTCCCGCATGGATGAAAAACGGGCGGCTGATCTGCTGCACGGCCTGAACCCGCAGCAGGAGGAAGCCGTCAAGCACGCTGGCTCCCCGCTGCTGATCGTGGCAGGGGCCGGTTCCGGCAAAACCCGGGTGCTCAGCCACCGGATCGCCTACCTGATGGCCACCGGCCGGTCCAACCCCGGCCAGATCCTGGCCATTTCCTTCACCAACAAGGCCGCCGCGGAAATGCGGGAACGCATTGAGGCGCTGGTGGGCGGGGTGGCCAAGACCATGTGGATTTCCACCTTCCACTCCTCCTGCGTGCGGATCCTGCGCCGCGAGGCCAAGTCCGTGGGCATGAACTCCAACTTCTCGATTTATGATTCAGCCGACTCGCTGCGCCTGATCACCCTGGTGGCCAAGGGCCTGGACCTGGATCCCAAGCGCTTCACGCCCAAAATGATCATGCATAAGATCTCCGCGCTGAAGAACGAACTCATCGATGACGAGTCCTTTGCCGCCTCGGCCAACTATGCGGACCCGTTTGAGCAGGCCGTCGCGGACGTTTACAAGGGCTACACCGAGCGCATGCGCTCAGCCAATGCCATGGACTTTGATGACCTGATTGCCCAGGTGGTCTACATGTTCCGCGCCTTCCCCGGCGTGGCAGAGTACTACCGCCGCCGGTTCCGTCACATCCTGGTGGACGAGTACCAGGACACCAACCACGCCCAGTACGCCCTGGTGCGTGAGCTCGTGGGCGTGCCCGGGGAAGGGAACACACTGGACATCCCGCCGGCGGAGCTGACCGTGGTTGGCGATTCGGACCAGTCCATCTACGCGTTCCGCGGCGCGGACGTGCGCAATATCAATGACTTCGAGAAGGATTATCCTTCGGCCCGCACCATCCTGCTGGAGCAGAATTACCGCTCCACGCAAACCATCCTGAACGCGGCCAACGCCGTGATTTCCCGTAACCCGAACCGGCCGGAGAAACGCCTCTGGACGGCCGAGGGCAACGGAGAAAAGATCATTGGCTATGTCGGCGAAAACGAACACGAAGAGGCCCGGTTCATTGCCGAGGAAATTGACCGGTTGCAGGATGAAGAGGGTCTGCGGCCGGGCGACGTGGCCGTGTTCTACCGAACCAATGCGCAGTCACGTTCCCTGGAAGACGTCCTGGTCCGCGTAGGTCTTCCCTACAAGGTGGTGGGCGGCACCCGGTTCTACGAACGCAAGGAAATCAAGGACGCCCTGGCCTATCTGCGGGTGCTGGTGAACTCTGATGACGTGGTGAACCTGCGCCGGATCCTGAACGAACCCAAGCGGGGCATCGGCGACCGGGCTGAGTATTCCGTGGCGGCCCTGGCCGAGCGCGAGCGGATTTCCTTCATGGCAGCCCTGCGGCGCGCCGGTGAAGCTCCCGGACTGGCCACTCGGTCGCTGAATGCGGTCAACGGTTTCGTGAAACTCATTGACGATTTGGCGGAAGTGGCCAGTGGCTCCGGTGCTGCCGCAGCCTTGGAAGCCGTGCTGGAACAGACCGGCTACCTGGCGCAGCTGCGTTCTTCAGCTGATCCGCAGGATGAATCGCGGGTGGAAAACCTCGCCGAGCTGGTGGCGGTGGTCCGCGAATACGAAAAGGACAATCCCGAAGGATCGCTGGGGGAGTTCCTGGAGCAGGTCTCCCTGGTGGCAGACGCAGATTCCATCCCCGACGCCCCGGAGGGGTCCGAGGAGGAAGTTGCGGCCGCCGTGGAGGAATCCCGCCGCCAGGGTGTGGTCACCCTGATGACGCTGCACACCGCCAAGGGCCTGGAGTTCCCGGTGGTGTTCCTGACCGGCATGGAGCAGGGATTGTTCCCGCACCAGCGCTCCGCCACCGACCCGGCGGAACTGGCCGAGGAACGGCGGCTGGCCTACGTGGGGCTGACCCGCGCCCGGAAACGGCTCTACATCACACGTTCGGAAGTGCGCAGCATGTGGGGGCAGAGCCAATACAACCCCGCCAGCCAGTTTGTCGGAGAAATCCCCGGCGAACTCATCGACTGGAAGCGCGAAGGGATGGACCGGCCCACCTGGGGCGGCAGCTCAGGAACCGGATCCAGCCGCTACGGCGGATCGCACTGGGGTGCCGGGTCGCCGTCGGGCTCCGGAACCGGCGGAAATATTTCCGCAGCGCCCATTGCCAAGGCCATCGGCCGGGTCCAGCCGCAGAAGGAAGTCATCTCGGTGGCAGTGGGGGACAAGGTCAACCACACCACCTTTGGCCACGGCACCGTGCTTGCGGTGGAAGGCACCGGAGACAAGACGGTTGCCAAGGTCAAGTTCGACGTCGGTGAGAAGCGCCTCCTGCTGCGTTACGCGCCGCTCACGAAAGAGTCCTAAGCGGTGCGGTAGGGTGCGCCCACATAGCTCACGAAGCCGGATTTCTACAAACCATAGAACTGTGCGCTTCATCACTAAAGGGGTACTCTGGGGACGGCGTTGGATGCCGAGCGACTAAAGTTCCAGTGGGGCAGACCGGCGTGACGCATCTGCTTCGGCGATCATCTGATCGAATGTAAACCTACTTCGACGTAGAAGGACACTAGCCCGTGGACCTGTTTGAATATCAGGCGCGCGATCTTTTTGAGGCGCACGGTGTACCCGTGCTTGCCGGAATCGTGGCGCACACTCCTGAAGAAGCAAAAGCTGCAGCCGAGAAGATTGGCGGCGTAGTTGTCGTCAAAGCACAGGTCAAGGTCGGTGGCCGAGGCAAGGCCGGCGGCGTCAAGGTTGCCAAGACCGCTGACGAGGCGTTCTCGTACGCCTCCGACATCCTTGGTATGGACATCAAGGGCCATACCGTCAACACCGTGATGATCGCCCAGGGCGCAGACATCGCCGAGGAGTTCTACTTCTCCGTTCTTCTGGACCGCGCCAACCGCAACTACCTGGCCATGTGCTCGGTGGAAGGCGGCATGGAAATCGAGGTCCTCGCCGTAGAGCGCCCCGACGCTCTGGCCCGCGTTGCCGTTGACCCCGCCGTGGGTATCGACCAGGCCAAGGCCGAAGAGATCGTCGACACCGCAGGTTTCGCACCGGAACTGCGCGAAGGTGTCGTGAACGCGATCCTGAAGCTGTGGGACGTCTTCGTCAAGGAAGATGCCACCCTCGTTGAGGTCAACCCGCTGGTTCGCACCGGCGCAGGCGACATCGTTGCCCTCGATGGCAAGGTGTCCCTGGACGAAAACGCAGACTTCCGCCAGCCCGGCCACGCCGCACTGGAAGACAAGGATGCTGCCGACCCGCTCGAGGCCAAGGCCAAGGCGAATGACCTGAACTACGTCAAGCTCGACGGCCAGGTGGGCATCATCGGCAACGGCGCCGGACTGGTCATGTCCACGCTCGACGTCGTCGCTTACGCCGGTGAAAAGCACGGCAACGTGAAGCCGGCCAACTTCCTGGACATCGGCGGCGGAGCTTCGGCATCCGTCATGGCCGCCGGCCTGGACGTCATCCTCAACGATGAGCAGGTCAAGTCCGTATTCGTGAACGTCTTCGGAGGCATCACCGCCTGTGACGCCGTCGCGAACGGCATCGTCAAGGCCCTGGAAATCCTCGGCGACGAAGCCAACAAGCCGCTGGTCGTCCGTCTGGACGGCAACAACGTCGAAGAAGGCCGCCGCATTCTTGCCGAGGCCAACCACCCGCTGGTCACGCTGGCCACCACCATGGACGAAGGCGCCGACAAGGCTGCCGAGCTCGCTTACGCAGCTCGCTGACTCAGAGCCTGTCGAACCTTTAGAAAGAGAATCCCCTTATGTCTATCTTTTTGAACAAGGACTCCAAGGTCATCGTTCAGGGCATCACCGGCGGCGAAGGAACCAAACACACCGCCCTGATGCTCAAGGCCGGAACCCAGGTTGTCGGCGGCGTTAACGCCCGCAAGGCCGGAACCACGGTCACCCACGGCGACGTTGAACTGCCCGTCTTCGGCACCGTCACCGAGGCCATGGACAAGACCGACGCCGATGTCTCCATCGTCTTTGTGCCGCCGGCCTTCACCAAGGACGCCGTCATGGAAGCAATCGACGCCGGCATCGGCCTCGTTGTTGTCATCACCGAAGGTGTTCCGGTACAGGATTCCGCCGAGTTCTGGGCACACGCCCAGTCCAAGGTGGACGCCGACGGCAACCAGGTCACGCGCATCATCGGCCCGAACTGCCCCGGCATCATCACCCCGGGCGAAGCCCTCGTTGGCATCACACCCAACAACATCACCACCAAGGGCCCGATCGGCTTGGTCTCCAAGTCCGGCACCCTGACCTACCAGATGATGTACGAACTGCGGGACCTGGGCTTCTCCACCGCCATCGGCATCGGTGGCGACCCTGTCATCGGCACCACGCACATCGACGCCCTGGCTGCGTTCGAAGCTGACCCCGAGACCAAAGCGATCGTCATGATCGGCGAAATCGGCGGCGACGCCGAAGAGCGCGCTGCCGAGTACATCAAGGCCAACGTCACCAAGCCCGTTGTGGGTTATGTGGCCGGCTTCACCGCTCCCGAAGGCAAGACCATGGGCCACGCAGGCGCCATTGTCTCCGGTTCCGCCGGAACCGCTCAGGCCAAGAAGGAAGCTCTTGAAGCTGCAGGCGTATTGGTCGGCAAGACGCCGTCCGAGACCGCCACCCTGCTGCGCGAAGTTTTCGCAGCGCTCTAAAACGCACGCATCCACCCCCGTCCGCCGGAGTCTTATCCGGCAGGCGGGGGTTTTTGCGCGCTTGGCTATCTTCAGAAAGAACGTGATGTCCACAACTCTTACCCCCGCATCTTCCGGCCAGCAGGGCCGCAACCGCCACCGCGGCGTGCTGGGGCGTGCCTCTTGGATTGCCACCCTTGGCGGCTTCCTGTTCGGTTATGACACCGGAGTCATCAACGGGGCGCTGCCCTTCATGCAGGTGGATTTGGGACTCACCCCCTTCACCGAGGGACTGATCACCTCCAGCCTGCTCTTTGGAGCAGCGTTCGGTGCCCTTGTGGCCGGACAGCTTGCCGACCGGTTTGGCCGGCGACGCCTACTCATGGTGCTGGCAGTGGTCTTCCTGGCCGGAGCCCTCGGGACGGCTGTCGCTCCCACTGTGGGGCTGATGGTGGCCGCACGTGTGGTGCTGGGCCTGGCCGTGGGCGGGGCATCCGCCGTCGTGCCCATGTTCCTGTCCGAGATTGCCCCCGCGGACCGGCGCGGACAAATGGTGACCCGTGACCAGCTGATGATCGTCACCGGCCAGCTGGCCGCCTTCACCGTCAACGCCGGCATCGGCAATGCGTGGGGCGGGGAGAACCATGTATGGCGCTGGATGCTGGCCGTGGCCTCGCTGCCGGCCATCGCACTGTGGATCGGCATGAAGTTTGTGCCGGAGAGCCCGCGCTGGCTCGCCGCTCAGGGGCGCTACCCGCAGATGATGGCCGTCCTGCAGAAAATCCGCAGCTCTGAAGAGGCCCAAGCCGAATACGACGGCGTCCGCGCCCTGGCCAGCGAGGAAACTACCCGTCACGGGTCTTTCAAGGACTTCGCCGAGCCGTGGCTGTTCCGGGTGCTCCTGATCGGCATGGGCATGTCAGTGGTGCAGCAGATCACCGGCGTCAACGCCATTGTGTACTACGGCACACAGATCCTGGCCGACGCCGGGTTTGGCACCGAGGCCGCATTGACCGCGAACATCGCCAACGGCGTAGTGTCGGTGGCCGCTGCCATCCTGGGCATCTGGCTGCTGGGCAAGGTGGGCCGCCGCCCCATGCTGATGACCGGGCTGATCGGCACTTCCACCACGCTGCTGCTGATTGGCATCGTCTCCATCACGATGCCCGAGGGCGCCGCCCGGGGTTTTGTGGTGTTGTCGCTGACCGTGCTGTTCCTGGCCTTCCAGCAGGGTTCCATTTCACCGGTGACCTGGCTGATGATCGCGGAGATCTTCCCGCTGCGGGTCCGTGGGCTGGGCATGGGGTTGTCCGTGTTCGTGCAGTGGATGGCGAACTTCGCCGTCGGCTTCTCGTTCCCGATGTTGATGGCCGGGCTGGGGATCTCCACCACGTTCTTTATTTTTGTGGCCCTGGGCATCTGCGCCATTCTGTTCGTGAAGCGGTTCATGCCCGAGACACAGGGCAAGAGCCTGGAACAGGTGGAAGCGCAGCTTCGCGGGGCCGCTCCCGAGGGGTTGCGCACCGACGCCTAATACCTGACATGTAAAAAAGGTTCCGGCCACCGCTTTTCAGCGGCGGCCGGAACCTTTTTTGCTGGCTACCCTGCCCCAGTGCGGGGCGTTAGCTGCGTGGCCGCAACGGTCCGCCGTCTGCGGATTCTTCTACCCGTGCCGATCGGGCCGGGACCGGGCCGGGTGTCACGACGTCGTGCGTGGTGGTGTCGTGTTCAACAGTGGACAGATCAAAGGTCGATCCGCCATGTTCGTCCACGCCGGCTGCAATGGCGCGCTCAACCACTGACTTGGTCAGCCGGCGCCGCAAAGCCATGGGATCACGGGCAAGATCTTTGGCCAGTGCCACGGTCATCAGAAGCATCACGATCGCGAACGGGAGCGCCGCAACAATCGTGATGCGCTGCAGGGCTGCCAGCGCGGCCGACGGGTCGTCGCTGCTCCCGGCCAGGAGCATCACCGCTGCCACAGCGCCGGTGAGGACGCCCCAGAAGATGACGACGCCGCGGGCCGGCTTTTCAGCGCCGTTGGAACTCAGCGAGGCCATCACAATGGATGCCGAATCAGCTCCGGTGACGAAGAAAATAGCCACCAGTACCATCGCCAGGACCCCCACGGCGGCGGCAATCAGGTTGGGCATGGGCATCAGGGCAAATAGCTCAAAGAGCGCTGCGTCCGAACCTGCAGCCGCCGTCAGAGCGTCTGCCTCCCCCGGGGCAGCGCTCTGCTGGGTTCCGATGGCGGCACCGCCGAAGATCGAGAACCACAGGACGGTAACCACAAAGGGCACCAGCAGTACGCCGGTGACAAACTGCCGGATGGTACGGCCGCGGCTGATGCGGGCAATGAACATGCCAACAAAAGGCGTCCAGGACAGCCACCAGGCCCAGTAGAAGATGGTCCAGCTGGAGAGCCATTCACGCATGGAGCCGTCGCCCACGGCCTCTGTCCGGGATGCCATCTCGGCCATGTTGCCGGCATAGTCGGCAATGGCCGACGGGATGACGTTCAGGATGAAGAGCGTGGGTCCGGCAATGAAGACGATGATCGCCAGGAGCAGCGCAAGGCCCATATTGATATTGGAGAGCCACTGGATGCCCTTGGAAATACCGGACATGGCCGACGCCACGAAGCAGGCTGTCAGAATGGCGACGACGCCCACCAGGATGGGGGTACCAACTGTTCCGACCCAGCCGGTGGATTCCAGTCCACTGCCGATCTGCAGGGCGCCCAGACCAAGGGAGGCGGCGGTGCCGAACAGGGTAGCGAAGATGGCGAAGATGTTCAGCAGCTTGCCCAGGGGCCCGTCCACGCGGGCCCTGCCGAAGAGCGAGGTGAAAGTCGAGGAAATCAGCTGCTTGCGTCCGAGCCGGTAGCTTCCGTAGGCCATGGCGATGCCGACGATGGCGTACATCGCCCAGGGATGCAGGCCCCAGTGGAACATGGAGGTGGCCATGGCGGTGCGCAGGGCCTCAGGCGTCTGTCCATCCACGGTGCCGGGGGGAGGCGAAACGTAGTGGAAGAGCGGTTCAGCCACGCCGTAGAACATCAGGCCAATGCCCATGCCAGCGGCAAACATCATGGAGATCCAGGACAGTGTCTTGAACTCCGGTTCCTCATCGTCCTTGCCCAGCGGGATGTTCCCGAAGCGCCCCAGGGCAAGCCACAGGACGTAGACCACAAAGAAGGAAGCCAACAGAACAAACAGCCAGCCAGTGTTGGCCATGACCCAGTCCAGTGCTGCCTGCGACGACGTTGCCAAGGAGTCACGTCCGAAGAAACCCCACAGGATGAACGCTATGGCCAGGGCACCGGTGACTCCGAAGAGGACCTTGTCCAGTCTTGCCGGCGTCTCGGTGCTGCGGGCCGCTTCATGCGCCCGTTCTGTTTCCCGGAGTTGTTGAAGCAGTTCCTGGTCCGGGTCTGCTTCCAAGGTCTCTGCGGGTAGATCATTGGCCTGCTGTGACGCCGTGTCGGAAGCCGCGTCAGGATGGCTGCCTCCGTCGCGTGCATCCGGCCCCTGCCCCGAAAGGGGGTGAGGTTCAATCATGTTAGCCATAGACCTTCCTTGGTATTAACGGAAGAATGCCCGGCTCCCGCAGGGGAGCAGTGGGCGGCGTGTGATGAGGCTGCTGGTCCCCGGATTTCGCAGGTATGTACTCTGCGGGCGTGGCTCTGCGGGCATGGCTCTACCGGGTGGTGAAAGCGACGCTGCCCCTCTTGTACGCTCTTCCGTACCTGGTACGTGATAATGCGTAGTCTTTATTAGGGTTTCCCGGTTGACGGTGCAAGTCAAATTCGTGGACGGCGGATTGGCGGCCGGGCACGCACGCATCCGCGGGGCTGTCCCAAGTTCCATCCCGGGTTGGTGACGGATGACACACCGCGTACCGGATCCTGCGTTCAAGGCCGGCGCCGCTGCCGCGGCCGAAGCCAGGCCTTTTAGTGTCCCCGAATGCGCGAACCGGCCGAATGGCGCTCTCACCGGGTCAGAGTGCGGATGCACTCGTCTTCGGCGGTGCTTAGTTCCTGGGCCAGCTGGTCGGCCCTGTCTTGCAGCAGGATCCAGGGGAGGGTCAAAGCGACGCATTCCGCCGGCAGGACGCCGGCTGCCTTCCCTTGATTCTCCTTTTCGTAGAGCACCTCCGCTTCGGCCTGCAGTTCCAGGCGCTTCTGCCGGATCACTTCGACGGATGCGGCGAATACACCAAGTGCCGAGGCCGCGTGGGTGGCTGCCTGGAACACGGCTTCCCCCGCATCACGGGGAGGATCCATGGCGCGCTGGACCCGCTGCTGCTCGGGGGCGGCATAGGCTTCGGCCAGATATGACCATTTGGTGTGGGCGCGGCGGATGGATTCGTTGACGATCGAACCGCAGCGCAGGACCGCGGACGCGCTCTCCTCGAGATCGGACGGGACGGGCAGGCCGGCCGTTCCACTCAGGTCCAGGGGCGCGCTCATGTCAGACCCCATGTTCGGCTGCCGGTAGCGGAGAGGCGGGCGGGAAGGCTCTTTCCGTCGGGAATGGTGCCTCCGCTTTCCGGACCCGGGTCACCTTCAGGGACGGTAGCGTGGTCAGCCAGCATTCGGGCAACGGGAGGGCCCACCCTCAGCAGCGGGTTCTCAAGGGGCACTATGGGGTAGTAGCACCCCGGCGGCATGATGCCCCGACCGGGCAGCAGAGGTGGTCCTGGACATCCCGGCAACGGCAGGAACGCCCATGGCCAGCGGAATCCATACCAGTCCCGCCAACCGGGCCATCTTTGCGAACCCGGCGGACGCATCCACCACCACTGGGGCAGGCACACCCACCACCAGGGCCCGAAGGCGGGGTCCGGGCTGGGCCGCGGCGGAAGCGGGTTGGGCAGCACTGGGAGCGGGGACCGCGGCCAGATGGGGCGCCAGGGCGGGGGCCCGGGCAGGGGCTCCACGGCTCCGCGTTCATGTTCCGGTTCTTTTTCCGGGGGCGGCAAAGGCATAGGCATAGGCAAAGGCAAAGGCAAAGGCAAAGGCACGGCAGGGATCAGCCCGGGTGCGGTGCCCGCCGGCGGGACAACCGTGGCAGGGGACTCAGGTAGAACAGCCGGAACGGCGGCGGCCGCAGCCTCTGCCCGCGCCCTCATCTGTTCATCGGCCGCGGCGTATTCCGCTACGGCGGTGCGTGCCGATGCAAGGGCGCGCCCGGAGCTGATCATTCCGGAGCGCAGGTCGGAGAGAAGCGTTTCAGCCGCGTATCGGGTGAAGGCGCGGGCCACCGGGCCTGGCCCGAGTGAGGCGCCAACTGCGTCCACCCCGCCCTGAAGATCTGAGCTGAGGGAACCCAGGGAAGCCACTTCCATTTCCGTGTCCCGGAGGACAGTCAGGACCGCAGCGGTGTCGATGTTGTAGGCAACCATGAGTTCCCCTTCCGGTGCCCGGCGGCTGGCCGGGCGTTGAGACATGGGCCGGAAAAGAGGCAACAAATCCCGGCGCCCCGTCCGGTCCGTTCAATCTAACCGGTCCGTTTCACCGCGGATATGGGCAGGGGAGCGCCTGTGGACAAGTCCCGCAGCTAGTGTCCGAAGGTGTCCGAATCTGAAACTGCGGCGTCATTTTCCAAGCCGTCCAGGGAGGAGAGATCCCGGGCATCAAGCTCGAAATCGAAAATGTCCAGGTTCTCCGCCATTCGCTGCGGATTGGCGGATTTGGGGATGGCAACGATGCCTGACTGGATGTCCCAGCGCAGGACCACCTGTGCCGGCGTCTTGCCGTATTTGGCGGCGAGTGTCAGGAGCAGGGGTTCCGCCAGCAGTCGGGTACCCTTGCCCAACGGACTCCATGCCTCGGTCAGGATTCCCAGGCCGGCATTAGCCTCACGGACATCCCGGCGCGGACGGTAGGGATCGAGCTGGATCTGGTTCACCTCCGGCACCAATCCTGCGTCGGCCAGTTTTTTTAGGTGTGCCGGCTTGAAGTTCGAGACGCCCACCGCCCTGACCAGGCCGTCGTCCTGCACGGCACGCATCCCCCGGAAGGCCTCCACATAGCGGTCCAGGTCCGGATTTGGCCAGTGGATGAGCAGTAGATCCACGTACTCAGTACCCAGCCGCTGGGTGGAGGCCTCCACTGCCCGCCGGACGCCGTCGAAACTATGCCATTCCTTGTTGAACTTGGTGGTGATGAAGGCTTGACCGCGATCCAGTCCGCTGCGGCGCAGCCCAACACCTACGCCCTTTTCATTGCGGTAGTTCTCAGCGGTGTCGAAGTGGCGGTAGCCAAGGCCGACGGCGGTGTCAACGGCGCGGGCCGCTTCGTCGTCGTCCAGGGGCCAGGTTCCCAGCCCGACCTGCGGGATCAGGGCTCCGCTGGGCAACGGAAGGGCGGGCACGGAAGTATTCATGGGGGAAGCCTAAGCCACGCCGGTGCCGAACAGCATGCCCAAGAGGTAGGTGGCGCCGGCCGCGCCCAGCCCGATCGCCAGCTGGCGCAGCCCCCGCTTCAGCGGTGACGCCCCGGACAGCAGGCCAACCACGCCACCGGTCACGACCAGGGCCAGGCCCACCAAAACGCACGATACGACGACGGCGGCGAGTCCGGTGAGCCCGAAAATGTACGGCAGGACCGGAATGATGGCTCCGGAGGCGAAGAAGCAGAAGCTGGAGATGGCGGCTCCGAGGCCGGTACCCACGGTCTCGTGTTCATCGACGCCCTCCACCCTGGCCTCCGGATTCAAGGAAAAACTGGGGTCGCAGTCGCAGCTGTACAGTCCCATCCGTTCCGCCGCCCGATGCTCAGCCGCCTCCGGTGTCATACCGCGCGCCCGGTAGACCAGCACCAGTTCGTTGGCATCGATATCCAGCGATTTGGCAGCGGCAAGGGTGATCTGCGTGGGACGGGAGGCTTCAAGCAGTTCGCGCTGGGACCGCACTGACACGTATTCGCCGGCACCCATGGACAGTGCACCGGCCAGCAGGCCGGCGAGTCCGCTGAAGAGGATGAAGCCGCTGGAAACGCCGGTGGCGCCAATTCCCATGACCAGGGCGAGGTTGGACACCAGGCCGTCATTTGCGCCGAACACTGCTGCCCGGAAATTGCCGGAGAGCCGGGTCCGGCCGCGGGTCGCAAGGCCGCGGACCACCTCTTCATGGATCTGCTCATCCGCGGCCATGGCCACGGTGGCATTGGGATCCCGGGAATACGGGGAGCGGCCTTCGGCACGCTGCGCCAGCGCCAGCACGAACACCGACCCGAACCGGCGGGCCAGGAACCCCAGCAGCCGGTTGCGCAGGGATGCTTTGGTGCGCCGGTTGGCGTCATCACCCAGCAGTGCGCGCCAGTGGGCTTCATGCCTGCCTTCGGCTTCGGCGAGGGCGAGCAGGATGTCGCGTTCTTCGCCGTCCCGGCGTTCGGCGAGGTAGCGGTAGGTTTCTGCTTCCGCGCGTTCATCGGCCAGATACTGCCGCCACCGCCTGCGGTCGGAGGACGACGGGGGCGAGCTCTGGGAGCGCTCGTCTGCTGGATGGATGTTCACAATGCTCCTGATACGGGGACCGGAGCATTTCGGGGAGTCTCCGGTCAGCTGATGGCGAAACTGACCGAAGGTCTCGCTCGCCCATGCGTTGAACACTGTGGGTGGAATGCCGGGCCGCGCAACGGCGGCCAGTATGTCGACAGACCTCGGCTCTCCGCGGATCCTGCGTGCGCTGCAGCCTATCTGGCTGCGGACGTTCACTACTATGGATTCTGCGGAAGGGCCGGAGCTACTCCCCTTCGACCTATCAGTGTAGCGGAGAACATCGTGGAACCAGAGGAAGGCCGGATGCAGCGAGCAGGAGAGAACTTTGGCGCAGGCACCAGCGGGCCCGGGAAGGAACCGTTCCGCCCAGCGGCTAAAGTCGAGAACGTGAGTACTCAAACACTTTCAGCTTCCGCAGAACATCCACGGCCCTGGACCCGACATTACGGCGCAGGGGTTCCTGCCGACCTGCGTCTTCCGGAAGGATCGCTGGTGGACATGGTGGAGAAGTCGATCCGGACGTACGGGCCCAAAACGGCGCTTGAATTCTTTGGTGCGACCACCAGCTATCAAGCCCTTGGCGAACAAATCCGCCGGGCGGCCAGCGGGCTGAAAAAGCTTGGCGTGAAGAAGGGCGACCGGGTGGCACTGGTGCTGCCGAACTGCCCCCAGCACATTGTGGCCTTCTACGCGGTTCTTCGGTTGGGCGCCGTCGTTGTTGAGCACAATCCGCTGTACACGGACCGGGAGCTGCGGCACCAATTCGAGGACCACGGCGCCGCGGTGGCTGTGGCCTGGGACAAAGTGGTGGACCGGTTGCAGGCAATGCCGGGCGACGTTCCGTTGCGCAGCATTGTTTCAGTCAACCTCATCGAGAGCATGCCGCTGAAAAACAGGCTGGCGCTCAAACTTCCCGTTCCCGCTGCGCGCAAAGCCCGCAACGCGCTGACCGTGGCCAAGGCCCCGCGCAGCGGAGACCGAAACGTGGTTGCCTGGAAGAAGCTGCTGGACCATCGGCCGCTTCGCCGCCGTCATCCCCGTCCCGCGGCGTCCGACCTTGCCGCCATCCAGTACACCAGCGGTACCACGGCCACCCCCAAGGGCGCCATGCTGACTCATGCCAACCTGATGGCCAACGCCGCGCAGGGCAGGGCCTGGGTGCCGGGGCTGCGGCCCGGTAAAGAGACCTTTTACGGCGTGCTGCCCATGTTCCATGCTTACGGACTGACGCTGTGCCTCACCACGGCTATGAGCCTCGGTGCCAACCTGGTTCTGTTCCCTAAATTTGATGTTGATCTGGTGCTGAAGGCCGTGAAGAAGTCCCCTCCCACCTTCCTGCCCGCAGTTCCGCCGATCTATGACCGCATCGCGGCGGGCGCCAAGGAGCAGGGTGTGTCTCTGAAAGGAGTTCGCTTTGCCATCTCCGGTGCCATGAACCTGCCGGCGGCCACCGTGAAAGCCTGGGAGGAAGCCACCGGCGGATACCTGATTGAAGGCTACGGCCTGACTGAAACTTCACCGGTAGCGATCGGCAATCCGATGGGCCCGACACGGAAGTCCGGAACCGTGGGGGTGCCGTTCCCGCTGACCGACATCCGCGTGGTGGACCCGGAGAATCCCGACATAGACCGTCCTCTGGGCGAACAGGGAGAGCTGCTGATCCGCGGGCCCCAGGTCTTCCAGGGCTATTGGAACAAACCGGCGGAAACCCGCGCGGCGCTGCTCGATGGCGGCTGGTTCCGGACCGGTGACATTGTCTCCGTGGACGAAGACCACTTTGTGACGATCCGGGACCGCATCAAGGAACTGATTATTACCGGCGGCTTCAACGTTTCCCCGTCCGAGGTGGAGGAAGCGCTCAAGCGCCACGACAGCATTGCCGACGCCGCCGTCGTCGGCATTAGCAGGGCTACCGGGGGAGAAGACGTGGTGGCCGCCGTGGTCCTCAAGGAGGATGCACATTTCCAGCCGGAGGACCTCCGCGAGTACGTCCGCAACGAACTTGCCGCGTATAAGGTGCCCCGGAGGATAGTTCAGATCCCGGATCTGCCCCGGTCGCTGATCGGTAAGGTACTGCGCCGGGATGTCCGGGACAGCCTGACCGCACCCGCAGCTTCCGACTCGGTCAACACCGACGGCTCGCCCGCGGCAAGCCAGGACTCCGCCGGAAACGGCAGCAGCACCACACCTAACGCCTAGACCGTAACGCCCAGCCCGGTTCCCCCAACAGGAAGATCAGCACATGCCCAGAACACCTTCACCCCAGCAGCGCCCGCCGGCCGGGGATTCGCCCCAGGGGTACTGGAGCGGAGCCCTGGGCCACGCGGGCCAGCGGTCAGCACAGATCCTCCTGATCCTCCTGCTGGTGGGCGTGGCGGTATACGGCCTGCTGCAGATCACCCTGGTGGTGATTCCAGTGCTGCTGGCCCTCATCCTGGCCGCGGCGATCGCCCCGTTTGTGAACTGGCTGCGGCGCAAGGGCTGGCCGAGCGCCCTTGCCACCGGAGTGTCCTTCCTGCTTCTGCTCGCCGTGTTCGGCGGCCTTATCACCGGCATCGTCTTTGCCATCCGCAGCGAGTGGAGCTCACTGGTGGACCAGGCGGTGGACGGGTTCAACAAGCTGTACGAATTTATTCAGGACAGCCCCATCCCGCATGACGCCGCTGCCATTGAAAACGCCCGTGACGCCGCGATCGACTTTGCCACCAGTTCCGCCGTGGGCAGCGGTGCCCTAGCCGGTATCGGCGCGGCCACGAACTTTGTCACCGGATTCCTGCTGATGGCGGTGGTGCTGTTCTACTTCCTCAAAGACGGGGACAGGATCTGGGCGTTCGTCCTGCGCTGGTTCCACGGGGAACGGCTGCAGAAGGCCCGCCTTTCCGGAACCCGGGCCATGGAGGTCCTGGGCGGATACGTCCGCGGCACCGCCATTGTGGCCGCCGTGGACGCGATCTGCATTGGTGCGGCACTGTTTATCCTGCAGGTGCCGTTGGCTTTGCCGCTGTCAGTGATTGTGTTTGTTGGCTCCTTCATTCCGCTCGTGGGCGCCACTGCGGCGGGTGTGCTCGCCGCGCTGATTGCGCTGGTGGCCAACGGCCCCGTGGTGGCGCTGGTGGTGGTGATCGTGATCATCGCCGTCAACCAGCTGGAAGGAAACTTCCTGCAGCCGGTGGTCATGGGCCGGACGCTGAGCATCCACGCCCTGGTGATCCTGCTGGGACTGACCGCCGGGACTATCCTGGCCGGCATTGTAGGCGCCATCCTCTCGGTTCCGATTGCGGCCGTGACCTGGGCCATCATCAAAGTCTGGACGGGGGAGGACGACGGCGATCCCGAGGAAACCGCCGAAGTCCCCGAAGCGGAGGAGCCGGAAGCCGCCGAGGCCGAGGCCGCGGAGCGCAGCTAGCCTTAGGCCACCGGCGCGGTCTCGAGTTCCGTGCCGCGGCCGGCCACCCGGTCCTCCCAAGCCCGCATCACGCCGTCGTCGGTGCGCCCGGTGAGCAGCGAGCCGGCAATGTAGGCCACGGCCGAGGCCAGCAACCCAAAGTAGATGGGCTCGTTGGCGTAGACGCCGTCGTACTGCTGTTCGCCGGTGATCTCCAGGAACACCATGGTGCCCAGCGTGACCACGGTGCCCACGGCCATGGACAGCGCCGCGCCAAAGCCGGTGCCGCGCTTCCAGGTGAGTCCGCCCAGGATGCTCACGAGCAGCCCGCCCACGAGGATGTCGTAGGAGATCGTCAGGGCTGCCACCACGTCCTGGACCACAATGGCCAGGCCGATGGCCACCAGCCCCAGCCCCAGGACCCACGCCCGGTTCTGCGCGACGGCGTGCTCCGGGTTGCCTTCGGCTGCGGGTGCAGCAGCGGCTCCGCGGCTGCGGAACCAGCCGGCCACAAAGGGTACGACGTCGGCGCGGGCCACCGTGGCGGCAGCTATCAGGGCGCCGGAAGCCGTGGACATCATGGCCGCGACAGCCGCGGCCAGCACCAGGCCACCCAGGCCTATGGGAAGAATGCTGATGGCAACGTCGGCGTACACATCGTCCTTGGATGCCACCGCGGGCAGGACCACACTGGCGGCCATGCCGATCAGGGCTCCGGCCACCCCGTACAGGATGCAGTAGATGCCGGCGGCGGTGCCGCCCCAGCGGGCGATCAGTGGCGTCCGGGCGGTGAAGACGCGCTGCCAGATGTCCTGGCCGATCAGCAGGCCCAGGGTATAGACCACAAAGTAGGTGATGATGCTCTGCGCGCCGATGCCGGTGATGCTGAAGAACTCGGCTCCCACGCGCTCCCGGATGCCGTCCATGCCGCCGGCGGCGTTGAGGGTGAAGGGCAGCATCAGGGCAAACACGCCCACCGTCTTGATGACAAACTGCACCATGTCAGCCAGAGTGATGGACCACATTCCGCCGATCGTGGAGTAGACCAGCACCACGGCGCCGCCCACGGCGATGGCTGCCCAGCGCTCCCAGCCAAAGAGGACCACAAAGATGGTGGCGTAGGCGCCGGTGGACGTGGCGCAGAGCATCAACGTATATGCGAGCATCACGATCGAGGAGACCTGGGTGGACCGGACGCCGTACCGCAGGGTAAGCATCTGCGAAACGGTATAGATCTTTAGCTTTTGGAGCGTGGAGGCAAATAACAGGCTGAGCAGCAGGACGCCGGCGCCGATGGCCACTACCAGCCACATCCCGGATATTCCGTAGGTGTAGCCCAGGCCCACTCCACCCACAGTGGAAGCACCGCCCAGGACCACGGCGGCCATGGTGCCGGTGTAGAAAAGCGGGCCGAGGCGGCGGCCGGCCACCAGATAGTCGCTCACGTTCTTTGTCCGCGATTTGCCCCACCAGCCGAAGGCAAGCATGCCTGCGAGGTAAGCCACCACGATGACGGTATTGAGGTGTTCCATGAAGTTTCCTGCCGTGCGCCGGGCTTGGCGGCGAAGTGCCCCCAAGTAAACATATGTTGTCCCGTAGGCTAATTCAGTGGAGAATCCCCGTCAATCATGACGGCTACGGTGACGCCTTACTGAACTCGGGCAGCGGGCAGTTTGGCGCCGCTCGATATGCTCGGGAAAGGTAACCTGCGGCTGCGCCCCGGGGAAGAAAAGTGAGAGGACGTTTGTCGTCATGAAGGCCTTGCCCGTAGAGCCCTCCAATGCGCCGGTGGCCATCGGGCCGAAGATTCGCCTTGCACGGCAGGCACGGCGGATGACCATTGAGCAGGTGGCCGGAGCCACGGGACTGACCAAGGGGTTTCTGAGCCGGGTGGAGCGGGACCTGACCTCTCCGTCGGTGGCCTCGCTGCTCACCTTGTGCCAGGTGCTGTCGATCTCCATTGGGGACCTCTTCACGGCCCCTGCGATGGAACTGACACGCTGGGGCGATGCCCCGGCGGTGAACCTTGGAGGCACGGGGATTACCGAGAGGCTGTTGACTCCGCGGGCCGAACGCCGGGTGCAGGTGATCCGCGCTGTCATTGATCCCCGGGGCTCCGGAGAGGCCGAGCTGTACTCGGTGGATTGCGAGGTGGAGGTGCTGCACGTGGCCCGCGGCAGGTTTGTGCTGATCTTTGCCGGCGAGACCATGGAGCTCTCCGAGGGGGACACCGTGACGTTTCCCGGGCAGGAGCCCCACTCCTGGCGCAATCCAACGGATGAGGAAACCGTGGTCCTGTGGACGCTGGTCAGCCCGGCGGCCAGCTGACGTCAGCTGCCCGCCGGAGCGCCGGTTTCCAGGCCAGGCTTGACCCGGCCCGGCCAGGCTCGGCCCGGCTTGGCCCGGCCCGGGTCAGGGTGTGGGTCAGGCCGGCTGGTTAGCGGCGGACGGAGTGGTGAGCCGGTTCAGATAGTCCACCGCCCCGGTGATGTCATTACCCTGGGACCGGAATCCGATGTGTCCGTCCGGGCGCACCACCAGGAGCTCGGGGCGCCGGACACTCAGCCCCAGGCGTTCAAAGGCCAGTCCGCTGACGTCCTGGATTTCATTGGGATTATCCGCCGCCAGCCGGCTGCCCACGTTGAGGCGCTGCACGCTGAGCCACGGAGACAGGCGATCGAGAACGTTGTGCAGCTGCAGCTGTGTGTCGGCGGCCCAGCCCGGACCACACAGGAGCACATGAAAGCCCGGGGTTGCGAGGATCTCGTGAAGTCGCCGTTCGCGGCCGTGGTCCAGCACCACGGCATCCGGCAGTCGATCTCCGGCCTTGGGGCCCGCCGTGAGGAAGGCCGGAAGACGGGTCTCACCGGTATCCACCATGTCGCTGCCGCGGTACTGCGTGTCCAGCTGGGAGACCGTTCGGAAAAGGCGATTGCGCAGGGCCTTCGACCCGGAGGCCTTGGGAGCAAGAGCCGGAAGGACCTTGGTGCGGGGCAGCTTCAGCAGGCCGTTTTTAGACGAGGCGAGCCGGAAGAGGCGGTCAGTGAAGTGAAGGACGCTCTCGCCGACGGGGCGCCGTTCGGCATCGTAACTGTCCACCAGCTCCTCCGAGGCCAGGCCGCGTGCACCGAGCGATAGTTTCCAGCCGAGGTTCAAAGCGTCCTGAATGCCGGTGTTCATGCCCTGCGCGGCAACGGGGGAGTGGACGTGCGCGGCGTCGCCGGCGAGGAACACGGAGCCGGACTGGAAGTACTCGGCTATTTGGTGGGAGAGCTTGAATGAGCTGATCCACTGCGGGTCCTTGAGGGAAACGTCGCCGCCGGTGAACTTATCCGCGATGGACTGCAGGGTCTCCAGTGTTACCTCGGATGTGTCGCCGGGCTCTTTCATGCCGATCAGCCGCCAAGTGGCGGGCCGGCCCAGCGGGAACAGCAGCATAAAGCCGTCTTCGGTGAGGTAGGAGTGCATGACGCCGGGTTCCACGCCGTCGGCCTCCAGATCGGCCAGCACAAACGTGCCGGGATAGCCGCTGCCGCGCCAGTCCATGCCGGTTTTGGCCCGGACCGTGCTGTGCGCGCCGTCCGCACCAACGACGTAGCGGGCCCGGACGCGTTCGATGCCGCGGTCCATGCGCTGGATCTTAGCCTCCATCCCGGCAAAGGGATCCTCGGGGTCCAGCCGCTCCAGGTCCTGGAGCTCGACGCCGCGTTCCACCCGGATGCGCCGTCCGGCAAGGTAGGAGGCCAGGGCGCGTTCGGTCTCTGCCTGCGAGAGGAAGAGCAGCTGCTGGAATTCGGAGTCTTCAATCCCGGCGTCGCTCAGGTCCACGGGGATGGTCTGCCCGGGAAGGTGGAGGTGAAGGCCGCGTGCCGGGTGGCCTGCTGCGGCCAGCGCCGCACTGACACCGAAGGGCCGCAGCGCCTCCAGCGTGCGCGGTTGCAGGGCCAGCGCCCGGGAATGGTTGGGCCGGTTTTGCTGGCGGTCGATGATGCGGAAACTGGTGCCGAAACTCTCCAATTGGGCCGCGAGGGCCAGTCCCGTGGGGCCTGCGCCCACGATCAGGACATCGACGTCGTAGTTACTGTCCACACTGTGCTGATGAGCCGCCATAGGAACAGCCTAGTCTTGACGGGAGCCCCGGTTCCACTTTAGCCTCAGGGGAAACACTTGATGCCTAATAGAAAACGAGTTCGGGGGCCGGTCCGCTGGCGTCCCGGCTCGTGCGCAGGGCTTCGCCGGATTCCGGCGGGCCCGGAACTGGAGAAACCAGCATGCAGAATCCGCCGCGGATCACCGCCAACGGCAATCTCGGACCCGTAGACGCGGCGCTGGTGCCACGCTATGCCGGACCTGCCACCTACGCGCGGCTGCCGAGGCTGGACCAGGTGCAGCATGCGGACGTGGCGGTGGTAGGGGTTCCCTTCGACACGGGCGTCTCGTTCCGGCCCGGTGCCCGCTTCGGCGCCAACCATGTCCGTGAGGCCTCTCGGCTGCTGCGTCCGTACAACCCGGCGCAGGACACCTCTCCGTTCGAGAACCTGCAGGTGGCCGATGCCGGAGATATGGCCGTCAACCCGTTCAACATCAACGAGGCCATTGAGGCCGTCCAGGCGAACGCGCTGGACCTGACCGCAAACGGGACCAAGCTCCTGACCCTGGGCGGGGACCACACGATCGCGCTTCCGCTGCTGCGTGCGGCCACCGAACGCGCCGGACAGCCCGTGGCCATGCTGCACTTTGATGCTCACCTGGATACCTGGGACAGCTACTTTGGCGCGGAATACACGCACGGCACCCCGTTCCGGCGGGCTGTGGAGGAAGGAATCCTCGACACCGAAGCCATCTCGCACGTGGGTACCCGCGGGCCGCTGTACGGAAAGCGGGACCTGGAGGATGACCGGCGCTTCGGCTTCGGGATTGTCACTTCCTCGGATGTCTTCCGGCAGGGCGTGGACGAAGTGGTCGCCAAGCTCCGGGACCGGATCGGGAACCGGCCACTGTACATCTCCGTAGACATCGACGTCCTGGACCCGGCCCATGCCCCCGGAACCGGCACCCCCGAAGCCGGCGGCATGACCAGCCGCGAACTGCTCGAAATCCTGCGCGGACTGCGCGGCATGAACCTGGTGGGAGCCGACGTCGTGGAAGTTGCTCCGGCGTATGACCACGCCGACATCACCGCGGTGGCTGCGTCCCACGTTGCCTATGACCTCATCACCCTCATGGGACTCTCCGAATGAGCGCCGGGGCGGGACAGAGCGAAGCGCGCGGCGGATCTCCGGTGCGCCACGTCCGCGATGAGGAGATCCCCAATACCGTGCTGTCCGATGACGCCGCGGTGCCGGCCGAAGGAACGCCGGTGCGCAATGGTGGGGACCTGGTGGTGGAGACTCTCTCCGCGCTGGGCGCCACCACCGTTTTCGGCATTCCCGGCCAGCACGCACTGGGACTTTTCGACGCCCTGTCCCGTTCCGATCTGCGGTTCGTTTCCTCTCGCGTGGAGAATAACTCCGCCTTTGCCGCCGACGGCTTCTCACGCGCCACCGGCCAGGTGGGCGTGGTGTTTCTTTCCACCGGTCCCGGTGCCCTGACCGCGCTCGCCGGGCTGCAGGAGGCCTACGCCACCGGCGTGCCGATGGTGGTGGTGGCCAGCCAGATACCCATTGAAGGCCTCGGTGCCCGCCGCCGCGGAATGCTTCACCAGCTGGATGATCAGAAGGCCTCGGCCGCCAATGTCACCAAAAGCCAGCGCCTGATCCAGCATGCCTCCGGCATTCCCTCGGCCATCCAGGATGCCTGGACCGAAGCCATTTCCTCGCCCATGGGACCGGTCTGGCTGGAGATCCCGCAGAACGTTCTGCTGAACCCCGTTTTGGTGCCCGCCGTCGAGGACGCATTGGCCGAACCGTTCGACAATCCGCCCCGGACCGAACTGGTCAAGGAGGCTGTCCGGTGGCTTGCTGCCGCGGAGCGGCCCGCGATCATCGCCGGCGGCGGCACCCGGCGCGGCGGCGCTGAAACGGATCTGCTAGCCCTGGCGGAAATACTGCGGGCGCCGGTCATCTGCACTCCCGGCGGCAACGGCGCTTTCCCCTGGAACCACGAGCTGTCACTGCAGTCCTGGATCGAAGACCGCCACACCACCGACGTGCTTGAAGACGCCGACGTCCTGGTGGTCATCGGATCGTCGCTGGGAGAGGTCACCTCCAACTACTTCACGCTCCAGCCGCGCGGACGGATTATCCAGATCGACGCCGAACCCCGGGTGCTGGAATCCAACCAGCCGGCGCTGGGGATCCGAGCAGATGCGGGGCAGGCGCTCGCCGCCCTGGTGGAGGCGCTCGAGTCCGTGTCCTGCGATTCGCCCGAGAAGGTTCCGGATTGGAACGGGCAGACAGCCGAAGAGCTCGTGGCGCAAACCCTGGCTCGGGTTGCAGCCCGCTTGGACGGGCAGGACCTGGACATGGAGCGGAAGTTCATGGCTGATATCCGGGCCGCCGTCCCCGCGGCCATGCAGACTTACTGGGATATGACTATCTCCGCCTATTGGGCATGGAGCTGCTGGGATGCCAAATCCGGGCAGTTCCATTCCGCCCAGGGTGCCGGCGGACTGGGATACGGCTATCCGGGAGCCATTGGTGGTGCCGTAGGTCTGGGGGAGCGGGTCCTGGCCGTGTCCGGCGACGGATCGGCGATGTACTCCATCGCCGAACTCGCCACAGCGCGGCAGCACGATCTGCCCATCACCTGGCTGATCGTCGACGACGGCGGTTACGGAATCCTGCGCGAGTACATGGTTGAAGCGTTCGGCAAGGCCACCGCCACTGAGCTAGCTGGTCCGGACTTCGTGAAGCTGGCGGAATCCTTTGGCGTTCCGGCCCGGCGGACAACACCGGACGGTGTCCGGGCAGCGCTGGAAGAATGCCTCGCCGCGGACGGACCCAACGTGGTGGTGGTCCAAGCCACGATCGGCCTCTTCGCCCCGACACACCTGACGGTCTAATACCGGTCGTCCCGCTCAGGCCCCCGGGTTCTGCCGCGGATCCATCCTGTGATCTAGTTCGTTGACTCAGGCAATCAACAGTCGTATTGTTGCCTAAGGTAAGCAACAGTGCGTCTAGACAGGTGTTTCGTGGCAGTAAACCAGCAGTCAGCCGAAGAGCTCATCACTTTGATCTTCCGGCTCCAGCGCCAACTCCGCTGCGTCGCGCAGAAAAGTTCCGACCCGCGCGGACCCGGCACCGCCCTGCAGGGCGTTATGCGTGTGATCGGCGATCACGGCGAGATCCGGGCCACCGAACTGGCCAAAAAACTCGGCATCGGAACGGCCGGGCTGAGCCGGCACATTTCCGAACTCGTGGAGTTGGGATATGTCTGCCGGCGGCCCCATCCGGAAGACCGCCGGGCATACCTCATCAGCCTGACGCCGGCAGGAACCCAGACGGTCTCGGACGAGATGCGCCGCCGGGGGGCACTGCTGCAGCACATGCTCGAGGACTGGACCGATGAAGATGCAATCTCGGCCAATGAGTCCCTGACCAAACTCACGGAAACACTACAGAGAACAATCCGCGCAATGAAGCCGGGTCCCCACCAGATGCCCATCCCGGCAGGAGAAAACACTAAGTGACAGAGTCGCAGAGAACCTCTACCGCCCAGAATCCCGGCCCGTCCGGGCAGAATCCCGCGCCGGCCACCAATCCCGCGCCGGCCACCAATCCCGCGCCGGCCACCAACCCCGGGCCGGCCACAAAGTCCAAGCCCGCCAAAGTCCGGCGGAACGGCAAGCCTGCCCGGCAGGAGCACGTCCCCGGCGACATGAGCCACCGGCAAATCCTCCAGGCCCTGACCGGTCTGCTGGCGGCTCTGTTCACCGCCATGCTGAGCACCACCATCGTGGCAAACGCCTTGCCCACCATCATGGCCGACCTGCACGGCACGCAGACGGACTTCGCCTGGGTGGTCACAGCCGCGCTGCTGGCCAACGCCGTTTCCACGCCGATCTGGGGCAAGCTCGCCGACCTGTTCAGCAAGAAGCTCCTCGTCCAGCTGAGCATCATCATCTTTGTGATCGGCTCGGTCATCGCAGGTCTGGCGGACAGCATGCCCGTCCTGCTCAGCGCCCGGGTGATTCAAGGTCTGGGCATGGGTGGCCTGACCGCGCTGGTGCAGGCCGTCATTGGCTCCATCATTCCGCCGCGCGAACGCGGCCGGTACTCGGGCTACATGGGTGCGGTCATGGCGGTTGCCACGGCCGGTGGCCCGCTGCTGGGCGGCTTCATTGTGGACAGCCCGTTGGGCTGGCGCTGGACGTTCTTCCTGTGCGTGCCGCTGGCCGTGATCGCGCTGTTCCTGCTCCAGGTCACGCTGCGCCTGCCGCACACCCGCCGCAGGGTCAGCATTGACTGGCTCGGCTCCGTCCTCCTGACCGCAGGCGTTTCGCTGCTGCTGATCTGGGTGTCCTTTGCCGGAAAGGCCGGCTACTACGAGTGGATGTCCTGGCAGACCGCAGCGATGGTGGGTGGCGCCGTCGTCCTCCTGGCCCTGCTGGTCCTGGTGGAATCCAAGGTCCGCGAGCCCATCATCCCGCTGAAGATCATCCGCCAGCGCACCACCGCGCTGTCCATCGTCGCCTCGGTGGCCGTGGGCATTGCGATGTTCGGCTCCACCACCTTCCTGGGTCAGTACTTCCAGATTGCCCGCGGCTTCAGCCCCACCGAGGCCGGCCTGCTGATGCTTCCCATGATCGCCGGCAACCTGTTGGGTTCCGTGGGATCCGGCCAGCTGATTAGCCGCTTCGGCAAGTGGAAGCGGTTCCTGATTGCCGGCACGATCATGGTCATTGCCGGCACCGGCCTGGCCGGAACCATGGACCATGAGACCGACATGGTCCTGGTCAGCGTGTACATTTTCGTGCTCGGCCTGGGCATGGGACTGCTGATGCAGAACCTGGTCCTGGCTGTGCAGAACACCGTCCGGGTCTCCGAGGTCGGCTCCGCGAGCGCTTCCATTGCGTTCTTCCGCACCGTCGGCGGCGCTGTGGGTGTCTCCGTTCTGGGCGCGGTCATGTCCAGCTCCGTGAGCAGCCGGGCCGCTGACGGCCTCAGCGCCGCCAACATTCCGGTGTCCGACGGCGGTGCCGGCGACTCGCTGGATATCGGCAGCCTGCCGCCTGCCATTCAGGGCATTTTCCGTGCGGCCTACGGCGATGCCACGGCCACGATCTTCCAAATTGCCGCCGTGATTTCCGTAGTGGCACTGATCGCCGTGCTCTTCATCAAGGAGCAGGTGCTGCGCCGCACGCTGGATATCAAGCCGGCCGCGCAGATGCCCGTGGAGCACGGCCTGGGTGGTTCCGTCCCGGCCGGCTCCGCAGGAACCCCCGCCGGTTCCGTCACCGAGACTGCTTCCGGCTCGTTGCCGGGCAGCGACGGTGTCCCCGACTCAGATGCCGACGGCGGGAGGTCGGCAGCCGCCGCCTCGCACGGGCGCTCCGGCACTGACTGATCGTACGACCCGGTCAGATGCGTTTCAGCTGAACCCGGCACCCTCCGGCCCGGTCCCTGCACAGGGGCCGGGCCGGAGCCCGTTAAATTGGAGCCCGTGAGGCAAAAAGGGCACAACCGTGTGCGCTACAGGCGCTACTGCATCGTGAACCGTTTCGCCACCAAGTTACTGGCCGCCGGGGACCGCAGGATCCGCGCCAGGCCGGCGTTGCGGGTGGCCAGCACCCGCGGAGCCAGCGGCCGGCCAAGAGCCATATTCAGCTGCGCCTGCGCAGACGCCACCACGGCAGCCCGACGCCGGCCCCGGGCAAAGCCCGCCAGCGGTGCCCCGACATCCTCCCCGCGCAGCGAAGCAACGATGATTGGAGCCAGGGCTTCGGCATCGAGCCAGCCGAGGTTCATCCCCTGCCCACCGATCGGGCTGACCTCATGGGCGGCGTCGCCAATGAGCACGGTGCGCCCGCGAACCAGTTCCCGGGCCAGGCCCGTGCGTACCGTAAAGGCACTGAGCATGGTGTTGGTTTCGGGGTTCGGGCGCATGCCGGTCCGGCCCCCGATCATGCGGGCGAGGTCCGCGGCCGTGGCCTCGGGCATCAGCTGATCGGTATGGGCGACCCAGCGCCGGACCCCTCCGGGCAGCGGAAAAGACTCCACGATCCCCGCGGTCTCAAGGTAGAGCACGCCCACGGCTCCGTCCCCGGTGTTGTCCGCGAAGTCGCCCATGAGGTAGGTGTCCGGCAGAGTGCGCGTCCGGCATGGCATTCCGAGCAGTTGCCGCAGTCCGGACCGTGCCCCGTCGGCCGCCACTGTGATCCGCGCCGACACCGCAAACTCGTTCGGCCCGGAAGCGCTGCACTCGACAGGGTTGAGAGGGTCGGTGCCCGGGACCGCGGAGCCGCGCAGCAGGACCCGGCCGCCGTCGTCGTGCAGTTTAGTAACCTTCACACCGCGCACCAGCGCCCCGGGATCCAATTCGTTCAGCCGCGCCTCCAGGATCGCCTCGGTGCGCAGCTGCGGCAGGGTCAGGACGTAGGGGAACCGCTGCGACGCCGCGGAAAAGTCCACCGCCGCCACCGGCCGCCCCCCGCTGCGCGCTTCGCCGCGGCGGATCTGCACGCCCTCACCGCTGATGGTCTTGGCAACACCGGCGGCGGCCAGGGCCTGAAGCGCCGGAGGATGAATGCCGATGGCGCGCGAATGCGGAGACCGCTCGAGGCGCTGCTCCAAAACCTGCACGCTCACACCCGCCTGGGCCAGGAGCACCGCCAAAAACACGCCCACCGGACCGCCGCCCACCACGGCCACATCGGTTTCAGTGCGGGGAGCAATGGCGGCGGGACGCTCCGGCAAGACTGTCACGACTGGTCTCCGGATGGTGTGTGCAGCAGCAGGTTTTGCCATGGCCGGTGCTGCACGCAGTTCCAGCCCGGCGGGGCAGCGGCTGCGAGTTCCGCCGCAGAGTAGCTGCGCCGGATGGACGTCAGGCCGTCCCGGCGGATGAAGCTGCCGGGGAAAAACGGCAGGGTACCGGCCGAAAACAGGGCATAACCCCAGCGGCTGCGCTCAATATCGCTGTGCAGGCTCAGCCGGGTGCCCAGCTGCTCCGAGTCGGCGAGCAGGGAGGAGAACTGCTCATCGGTGAGGTGGTGCAGGACATGGTTGGAGATCACGACGTCGTAGGTCCTGCCTTCCGCCACCAGCTCTGAGCTGAACGCCCGCCGAAATTCCAGTCCCGGCAGCGGCGGCTGCGAGGAGGCAAAGGCGTGCGCCCGTTCATCCGGGTCGATTCCGGTGATCTCCAGCCGCAGGCCGTCACGGCGGGCCCAGCGGGCCAGCATCCGCGGGACATCCCCGCCGCCGGAGCCAATGTCCAGCAGGGTGTTGGTCCGGCCTGTCTCGAACACTGGACGCAGGTACCTGACGTAGTTGCGCCGCCAGCCGGAGACCACGGCGTTGATCAGCCAAAACTGGGCGTAGGTCCGCTGCAGTTTCACCGGATCGCAGTCGGCACGGTCCATCTCCTCCACCGCATGGATATCCCGCTCCGCCAGGGACCGGAGGCGTGGCGGAGTGAGCCGCCGCGCCAGGGGGCCCTGCACCGGAGCGCCCGCGGAAGTTCCGATGCTCACACTCCTGCCGGTGCGGGGACAGCGGGGACAGCGGCATCAGCGATGGTTGGGCCGGGGACGGTAGCCGGATCGGCTGCGCCGACCGGCGTCTGGTCTGCAGCCCTGTCCGCTGCGTCAGAAACCACTGGGCCTCCAACACGGGTGAACAGGCCGGTTTCAACAGTCAGCCCGGGGCCGAACGCCATGGAACAGATGCGTTCATTGCCGCCGCGGAACGGTTGATCCAGGATGTGCTTGAGCACAAACATCACCGTGGCGCTGGACATGTTCCCCCAGTTGCGCAGAGTCTCCCGGGCGGGCACCAGTTGCTCCTCGGTCAGGTCCAGTTTCGCCTCCACCTTATCCAGGATGCTACGTCCGCCGGGGTGGATGGCCCAATGCTCAATGTTCCGGTAGGGGTGTCCGGCCAGAGAAGGATCACGGGCGAGCAGGGGTTCCAGGGCGCCAACAATGTGGTCGTCGATGATGTGCGGTACGTAGGTTCCCAGCACCATCTCAAAGCCTTCGTCCCCGATGTTCCAGGCCATGGATTCCTCGCCCACCGGGGTCAGGACGGTCTCGAAGTGGTCCAGCTGAATGCCGGGGGCGTTACCCGGCAGGTCACGGGCGGTGATGACGGCAGCCGCGGCGCCGTCCGCGAAGAGGGATGATCCCATGATGGTGTCCGGGTCATTGGAGGTTCGCACATGCAGGGAGCACAGCTCTGCACTGACAACCAGCACCACGGCTTCCGGATCCGCTTCGCAGAAGGACTTGGCCGCCCGCATGGCCGGGAAGGCCGCATAACAGCCCATGAATCCCAGATGGAAGCGCTGCACTGAAGGATTCAGGCCAAGCGCGCGGACCACCTTGTAATCAGGTCCGGGATTGAAGAAACCGGTGCAGGAAACGGTGATGACGTGGGTGATGTCGCCGGGCCCGATGCCTTCGCAGGCGGCAACGGCTTTGCCGGCGGATTCAATAAAAAGTTTAGTGGCCTCGGTCGCGAAAATATCGTTTCGTGTTTTGGTACTGGGGCTGAGCATGTTGCCGGATTCGGCATCAAAGAATTTGGGGTTCTCGGAGTGGTAGGACAGGGACAGTTCGGCCAGGGCAGTGCGGCGGGTGTCGATGGCCGCGGAGTTGAAGCAGGTGGTGACAAGCCTTTGTCCCAGCCGGGTAAGGCCAGGCTGGGCAGCGAAGACGTCCCGGGCTTCGGTTTGTACCAGCACGGTGGGCGGGACAGCAATTTCCAGTGATCTGAGGGTAACCGTCATAGTCCATTCTTAGGGGAATGTTCCGCAGGACACAATGGCGGGGTCCGCTGCAAACTACGCGAAGCGGGCCGGACACCCCGGCTGCCGGTCCGGATGAGGTATTTGGGCGCAATAGCGGGTGCAGACTGCCTTTGACGGGGATTGAGTGCGCCGCGGTATGCGGCCATACTCAATGAATCATCGACCCAGGCAGCATGGCGGCGATGGGAAATGTCAACGGAGACATGGACAGGAGCATCACCATGAGTACTGAAGTTCCAGGGCAGGGCGGATCCCCCCAGCGGGCCGGCAAGGAGCGGGCACCGGAGGGACTAAAGAAGGTTGTTGCGGCGTCAATGGCCGGAACCGTGGTGGAGTGGTACGAGTTCTTCCTTTACGCGGCGGCCTCCACACTGGTCTTCGCCAAGCTGTTTTTCCCCAATGCCGAAACCGAACTCGACGGCATCATTGCCGCCTTCGTTACTTATGCCGTCGGCTTCGTGGCCCGCCCCATCGGAGGCATTGTTTTTGGCCACTTTGGCGACAAATTCGGGCGGAAAAAACTGCTGCAGCTGAGCATCATCCTGGTGGGCGTCTCCACCTTCCTCATGGGCTGCCTGCCCGGCTTCGATCTGGTGGGCTACTGGGCGCCGGCCATGTTGGTGACGCTGCGCTTCATTCAGGGTTTCGCCGTGGGCGGTGAATGGGGTGGGGCGGTGCTCTTGGTAGCGGAGCACAGTCCCAACACGTCACGCGGCTTTTGGTCCAGCTGGCCCCAGTCCGCGGTGCCGATGGGTAACCTGCTGGCCACCGGTGTCCTGTTCCTGCTCTCTGCCATGCTCTCCGAGGACGCGTTCCTGGGCTGGGGCTGGCGTGTGGCCTTCTGGCTTTCGGCGGTCATTGTGCTGGTGGGCTACTACATCCGGACCAAGGTCAGTGACGCCCCGATTTTCCTGGAAGCCCAGAAGGAAGTGGAGGAGGAAGCCAAGGGATACGGCGTCATCGAGGTCTTCAAGCGCTACCCGCGCGGTGTCTTCACCGCGATGGGCCTGCGGTTCGCCGAGAACATCCTCTATTACCTGGTGGTGACGTTCTCCATCACCTATCTGAAGCTGGTTGTGGAGGTGGACACCTCACGAATCCTCCTGCTGCTGCTGGTGGCCCACCTCATCCACTTCTGTGCTGTCCCGCTCGTGGGACGGATGTCGGACCGGTTTGGCCGGCGCCCGGTCTATCTGGCCGGCGCCGTCCTGGGTGCCACCTGGGGCTTCTTCGCGTTTCCCATGATGGACACTGCGGACAACCTGGTGATCCTGGCGGCCGTCACCATCGGGCTGCTGTTCCATGCGCTGATGTACGCGGGGCAGCCGGCCATCATGGCCGAGATGTTCCCCACCCGGATGCGCTATTCGGGGGTCTCGCTGGGCTATCAGGTGACGTCCATCGTTGCTGGCTCGCTGGCACCGATTATCGCTACGGCGCTGCTGGAGAAATACGACTCGTCCACTCCCGTGGCCATCTACCTCCTGTGTGCCTGCGCCGTTACCGCCTTCTCGGTGCTGATGCTGCGGGAAACCAACGGTATTTCCCTGCAGGACGTTGATGCTGCGGACGCCCGCGGAACCGCGGACCTGCTGGCGGCGTCGAAGAGCACGGAGGACAAGTCCCGGCCCCGCACGTAACTGTGCCTGCTTGATCCGGCTCTTGAACACCCCGGAGCCGGATGACATTCTAGGTCCGGCACCTGCGGCTAATGCCGGTGCCGGAAAAGCAAAGGAGCTTTTGATCATGGCTGCAGTGGGATGGGTTGGACTGGGAAACATGGGCGGCTACATGTCGGCCAACATGGTCAAAGCCGGGCACACCGTGCGCGGCTACGACCTGAACCCCGCAGCGGTGGCTGCCGCCGGCGGGCAAGGTGTTCAGCCGGTGGATAGCATCGCCGCCGCGGTGGACGGCGCCGACGTTGTCTTCACGATGCTGCCCAAGGGGGAACACTCCCGATCCGTGTATCTGGGCCCGGACGGGGTGCTGGCACACGCCGGCACCGACACGCTGCTGGTTGATTCCTCCACCATTGATATCGAGTCCGCACAGGCACTGCACGACGCCGCCGCTGCCGCCGGCTTCCGTTTTGTGGATGCGCCGGTCTCGGGCGGCATCAGCGGTGCCGAAGCCGGCACACTGACCTTCATGGTGGGCGGTGAGTCCGGCCCGGTGCAGGAAGCCGCTGCCTATATCGAGCCAATGGCAGGAAACATCATTCCCACCGGCGGAGCCACCACCGGCCAGGCGGCCAAGATCTGCAACAACCTGATGCTCTTTATCAACCTGGCGGCCACCTCCGAAGGTGCTGTCCTTGCCAACCGGCTCGGTCTGGACAAGCAGGTGTTTTGGGACATTGCGTCGGTGTCCTCGGGGGACAGCTGGGCGTTGCGCACCTGGTATCCGATCCCGGGAGTGGTGGCCTCGGCCGCCTCCAACAACGACTTTGCCCCCACCTTTACGGCCGAACTGGCGAACAAGGACATCAATTTAGCCATTGCCGCAGCCCGGGACACCGGAACTCCGCTGGAAATCGGCGAGCATGTCCAGCAGCTGTTCCAGCGGCTGGTGGACGCCGGGCAGGCCGCCAGGGACTGTTCCATGATCGTGTCGCTGGTGGACGGCAGCCTGAACGAAAAGGCTGCAACCGGGAACGGTACTCCCGCCGGAGTCAGCACCCCTGCCACCCCAGCGGGGCACAGCGGAGCCGGAGCAGAGGTGTCCTCCGGCGGGCGGAGCTAGGAGCTGCCGGCTGATTGGCGCCCGATCGTGCTGGCGCGTCCGGGTGGCCGCGTATCACTATGGGTGAATGTGGATGGGCATCATCGAATGTGATCTGCTGTTGGGCGACGTGCACTCCCTCAAGGGCAAACGTTCCGTCATCCGGCCCATTCTGGCGGAGGTGCGGCGCAGGTTCGAGGTGTCCGTCGCGGAAACCGGCGACCAGGATCTGCACCGGCGCGCGAGCCTGGGTGTGGGGCTCGTCGCTGCAGACCGAGCGCATGTCACTCAGGTGCTCGACGCCGTCGAGCACCTGATGGCGTCGCGGCCGGAAATTGAACTGCTCAGCGCCCGACGGCGGGTGTTCAGCTCCGAGGACTGGTAACCGGGAAAGACCGCTGACCCAACAGATGCAACCACCGGTGCAAACGGACAACCGGGTGGCAGCTCGGAAGCGAGTTGGCTTCCCCGGCGGCCCTGCTGCGGGAAGAGTTGACCAATCCCGCGGGTGGTAGGGAACAATTGGGCGGGTGAGTCTTTCCCCGGTACAGCCCAAGAAACCAGCAACTCCGTCCGCCTCGCGCCCGCTCCGGTCCGCGGCCAAGGCCGGCACGGCCGCCGACCAGGTCACTGACCGTGTCTGCGGCCAGATTGCCGCGGAACTGGGGGTGGCCCCCTGGCAGGTGTGCGCCGCCGTCGACCTGCTGGACAGCGGTGCCACCGTTCCGTTCATTGCCCGGTACCGCAAGGAGGCCACCGGAACCCTGGACGATGCCCAGCTGCGCGAACTTGATGAGCGGCTGCGGTACCTGCGCGAGCTGGAAGACAGGCGGCAGTCCGTCCGGGAAGCCATTGACGGCCAGGGCAAGCTGACCCCGCAGCTCAGCGACGCCATCGACGCTGCGGATACCAAATCCCGGCTCGAGGACATCTACCTGCCCTATAAGACCAAGCGCCGCACCAAAGCCCAGATCGCCCGTGAAGCAGGATTGGAACCGCTGGCCGAAGCGCTGCTGGCCAACCCCTCGCTGGATCCGGAACGCGCAGCCGCCGGGTATGTCAACGACGCCGTCCCGGACGGGGCGGAAGCGCTCGCCGGAGCGCGGGCCATCCTGATTGAACGCGCAGGCCAGGATGCAGACCTGCTCACCAATCAGCGTGAGCGGCTCTGGAAACAGGGCAAGATGCGTTCACAGGTAAAGAAGGGCAAAGAAGCAGAAGGCCAGAAGTTCGCCGATTATTTCGCGTTCACCGGTTCTCCGGCGAGCATGCCCTCGCATCGGGTGCTGGCGCTGCTTCGCGGCGAAAAGGAAGGCATCCTGGAACTCGAGCTGGCGGAGGCGGACCCGGCGGATGCAGCGGCTCTGGCGGCCGCCCGGCAGAAGTACGAGCGCGCAGTCGCTGGAAGCCTGGGGATCGCGGACCGCGGCCGTCCGGCCGATGCCTGGCTGCAGCAGACCGCGCAGCTGGCGTGGCGGCGGATCCTGGCCAAGCTGTCCGTGGACCTTCGCGTCCGCCTGTTTACCGCTGCGGAAACCGAAGCGGTCCGCGTGTTCGCGGCGAACCTGCGCGACGTCCTGCTGGCCGCGCCGGCCGGCAACCGTCCGACGCTGGGCCTGGACCCGGGGCTGCGCACGGGCGTGAAGGTGGCCGTGGTGGACGGCACCGGCCAATCGGTGGCCACCGACACCATTTATCCGCATGCTCCGGCGCGCAAATGGGACGAGGCACTGTCCCGGCTTGCCGATCTGGTGAAGCAGCACGGGGTGGAGCTGATCGCCGTCGGCAACGGCACCGCGTCCCGCGAAACCGACAAGCTTGCCACCGAACTCATCCGGCTGCTGCCGGCAGCGAATCTGCACAAACTCGTGGTCTCGGAAGCGGGAGCCTCGGTCTACTCCGCATCCGCCCTTGCCTCTGCGGAGCTGCCAGGGATGGATGTTTCGCTGCGCGGGGCCGTATCGATTGCCCGCCGGCTCCAGGATCCGCTGGCTGAACTGGTGAAGATCGACCCCAAGTCGATCGGTGTTGGCCAGTACCAGCATGATGTCAGCGCAGCCAAGCTGGAACGCTCCCTGAACGCGGTGATCGAGGACTGCGTCACCGCCGTGGGCGTTGACGTCAACACCGCCTCGCCGGCGCTGCTGACCCGGGTGGCCGGCGTCGGGCCGCTGCTCAGCGAGAACATTGTGGCGTACCGGAACCAGAACGGGCCCTTTGCCCGCCGTGCCGATCTGAAGAAGGTGCCCAGACTGGGCGCTAAAGCTTTTGAACAGTGCGCGGGTTTCCTGCGCGTCACTGCCGGAACTGAGCCGCTGGATGCCTCCAGCGTGCATCCTGAGTCCTACGGCATCGCCCGCCGGATCCTCGCCGCCGCCGGAACCACGATGAGCCCGGCCGGAGCCTCGCTGGACAATCTGACCCCCTCAGCGTTCGTGGATGAAACAGTGGGACTGCCCACCATCCTGGACATCGTGGCCGAGCTGCGCAAACCCGGCCGTGACCCCCGCCCGGAATTCCGCACGGCTACCTTCTCCGAGGGCGTGGAGAAGATCTCCGACCTTCGGACCGGAATGGTGCTCGATGGTGTGGTGACCAACGTGGCTGCCTTCGGTGCGTTTGTGGATGTGGGCGTGCATCAGGACGGTCTGGTGCATATCTCGGCCATGTCCTCCACCTTCATCTCGGATCCGCACGACGTCGTGAAGTCCGGGCAGGTGGTCAAGGTCAAGGTGCTGGAAGCCGATCCGGAGCGTAAGCGGATCTCGCTGACGCTGCGCCTGGATGACGACGCCGTTGCCGCCGGCCCCGGCGGGCCCAGGACTCGGCAGGACAGTGGCGCCAACGGCCGCGGCACTAACGGCCGCGGCGCCACCGGACGCAGCGGGGCGGCCAAGGCTGACGGCGGTAAGGGATCCGCGCCGCAGCGTACCGGAAAGGCCGGCTCACCCGCGTCGGGCAGCGGGCGCCGCCGCCCGACGGTTCCGGCGCAGGCGCAGGGGCCGATGGCCGAAGCGCTGCGCCGGGCAGGGTTGGCCTAGCCGGGACCGGGACCGGACCGGCAGCCCCTGGCCGGTTCGTTTGGGTTCGGTGGTCGTGCCAGTCAGCCCTTCCCGGCTGCAGCCTCAGCGGCATCGGCGTCCGGCATGAGGTTCCAGGTCTGAAGCCGGCCGCACATCCCGTACACCGGATCCGGGGAGGTGGGAGCGGCGGAGCGCACAACGGCGTGGTGCAGGTGAGTGCCGTCGGCCTGTGCCAGCCGCTCCAGCTGCTCCAGGCTCTGCTGGGCCTGAGCCAGGGGGCCGCTCCGGACAAGAGCGGTCCAGGTATCCACCTTGTCCTGCACCAGGGCAGCGGCCTGCTGATACAGAGGTGCCAGAGCCTGCGGACCTTCGGCTTCGATGCGGGAGCGAAGGGCAAGGAAGCCCTCCATCGCCAGGTCGCGGCGGGCAATAACAGCGGCTTCCCTGGCCTCCACTCCGCCGTCGGACGGAAGGGTGGCCGCTTCCCGGTACCTGTCCGGATCGTTCAGGTACGGCTCGGGAAAGGTGAGGACGGCGTCACCGTTTTCGGGGAGCCCGGAATTCCCCATGACGGCCACAATTTCCAAGGCGCCGTCGTCGTTAATGAGCCGGTGGACGGTGCCGGGGGTAAACCACAACACGGTTCCCGGAGCCAGCTGATGCTCATCAAACCCGGTGGAACTCAGGGTTTGAACCCGGCCGCGGCCACCGACCACAACGTAGCTTTCAGTGGTGGCGGTGTGCAGGTGCGGGCTGCCGCCGCACTGGCCGTCCACCGCATCCCAGGTATAGACATTGATCCGGGTGACGCCGGTTCCGCCCGGAAAACCTGCCGGCCTGCCACCGGTCACGGGCAGCATCAGCGGACCGCCGCTGTGGAGGAACCCAACAGCTGCAGGCTGGCATCGGCCAGCTGCGCTGATCCGTCCACTCCCCGGTCAAGATCAGCAATCACCACGGCGTATTCGTAAGACAGGCTCTGGCCCGGCTCGAAGGTGAGCTCCGTGGAGTAATAGGGGGAGGGGCTGACGACGGCGAAAATTCCGGTGCGGACAAACCACTCAGTGTTCTCAGCCCCGGCATAGGAATTGTTGGGGGAATCCACGAAGACCACGGTGGAGGCACCCCCGTCGCCGTCGTGCTGGCCGCTGAAGGCCATCCACGGGGCGCGGATTCCGTTGAGCTCGTCACCGCCTTTCCGTCCGGGGATGTAAACGGAACCACCGGTGAAGGACCGGGGCCCGCGCCAGAAAAGCCCGCCGTAACCGGCATTTTCGCGGCCCTTGGTGGTGGGGCTGCCCATCACAATGTCTTCTCCGGACACGTTGGTGAAGGAGGTGGAGTAGGTCAGCGCCCAGGCCCGGTCGGCGAGCTCTCCGGGCAGCACTTCCACCGCAAACCGGCGCTGTTCACGGACCCACAGGTCTCCGGCCTGGGTGATCCATTCCAGGTTTTCCACCACCGTGATGCGCTCGCCGGTTACCTCCAGCGAGGCGAAATCAACGTGCTGGGTGGACCCGTTGTTTTCCAGCTGTTCGTACCCCCGGCCCCGGTTGTAGGTGGGGCCGCCCCAAAAGTTCTCCGTGCCTACGTTCGGCAGCGACCAGGCCATGCCCTTGTGCCACAGGTGATCGTGGGGGCGGTAGGTGCTGACCTCCTTGCCGCCGAGGGTCTTGAGGGGATGAAAATAGGGCCGCGGGGATTCAAACTGCGCATCCCACGGGCCGTACACGTACCGGAAAATTTCCTGTCCGTCGAAGCTCACTCTGAGGCTGCGGTCATGCTCGTGCACCAGGGACAATCCGGTGCGGACCGGTTCGGTGGCGGGGGAGGGAAGCTGGGGCATTAGTGGCTCTCTTTCACATCGGCCCACGGAGCGGAGTTGCCGTCCATGGCGCCATAGAAGGGGGAATCAGGGGCGATCTGACCCCGGGATACGGGCTTTTGGGTGAACGCCGAGGCATAGATGGCGGCGATCAGCTCCATGGTCATCCGCGAGTCCGTGCTGGTTACGGGCGGCGCCGCCTCGGACTCGAGGGCGTCGAAGATGGCGGCGAACTGGGAGGAATGCCCTGATGCCCGTCCGGTCAGTCCTTCTTTCCACAGCCGCTCAAGGTCTTCGTGTCCGGGAGCGGGAGTGAGTTGCCAGCTGTCATCCGAATAGCCGTACAGGTGCTCGAGCTCAACGGTGGCGGCGCTGAAATCGAAGCGCAGGTAACTGGTTTCCTTCGGTGCCAGCAGGCTGTTGATGATGGTGGCGACGGTGCCGTTCTCAAAGCTGACTATCGCGGCGGAGAAGTCTTCCGTGTTGGTGGGCAGTGCCTGCCGGGCAGCGACGGCTGTGACCTCGCTCCAGTTGCCCAAAATCGAAAGCAGGAGATCGAACTGGTGGATTCCGTGGCCCATGGTGGGTCCGCCGCCTTCCACCAGCCACTGTCCTCGCCAGGGCAGATCAAAGTAGCTGTCCGGCCGGTACCAGAGCGTATTGCAGATTGCGGTGAGGGGACGGCCAAGGTCGGCTTGACCCATCAGGCGCTTGAGGTTCTCCGCACCGGAGCCGAAGCGGTGCTGGAAGACCGTGGCGAAGAAGGCCTCGGACGCGGCCTCGGCCTCGGCGATTTCGTCCATGTCCGCCAGCGTCAGTGCAGGGGGTTTTTCCGACAGGACGTTGACGTTGCTGCGAAGTGCCTCAATAGCCTGCCCTTTATGGAATCCCGGCGGCGTGCACAGATGTACCAGGTCCAGTTCCTCGGCTGCCAGCAGCTCCGTCAGCGAGGAGTATCGGTGGGGAATATTCCATTTGTCGCAGAATTCGGACAACCGTCCCGGGTCAATGTCGACGGCGGCGACCACCTGGGCTCTGTCGCTGAGGGTGGACATGCTCTGGGCATGTGCGTGTGCAATGCCGCCGGTACCGATGATCGCGGTTCGGAAGGGACGATGTGCCATATGGGGAAGCTCCAGGGTGTGGGAAGAAAAACAGGGAAGGAAACAGAGAAGATGTAACGGACGGGGAAGATGGTGCGGGGCGAAGGGCGGCTAACGCAGGTTGCTCAGGATGGCCAGTACCGCCTCAGCGCCTTGTGCCGGGGTTTGGCTGCCGAAGAGAACCTCGTTGCCGATCCGGGTAAATTCGGTACTGAAGTCGGAGGCATTGGCCGGTGTTACCTGCGGAGGCTTGATGACTTGCTCCTGCATATCGGCTGCAAACTCCAGCGACATGGTTCCGGTGGGAGTCAGCTGAGGCTTCAGGAATTCCTGGATGGCGGGAATGGCCGGAACACCGCGTTCAACCTTGAGAATGGCAGCGGCGTCCTCATCATTGACAAGGAAATCCACAAACTTTGCGGCCTCCTCCGGATGCTCGGTGCGGGAGGAGATCGACCAGTACATGGAGGCTTTATTCACCATGTTCGCTGGCTCACCCTCCTTCTGGGCGGGCAGGCGCAGCAGCAACAGGTCAGAGCCGCTGGCATCCACGAATGCCTGGATTTGGGTGTGGAACTGGAGGTGGAACGCGGATTTGTTGGTGCCGAACAGTGAATCCTCAAGCGTTCCGGTGCTTTCCGCCTGCGCGGAGGCAGACGGTGTTGCACCGGTCTCCATCAGCTGCAGTGCTGTCTCAAAATAGTTCTCCAGTGTTTGCGCGCTGACGGGGGTTTCATCCTCGCGGGGGAAGACTTCCTCTCCCTGCTGACGGGCAAAGGCGCCTAGCTCAGCAGTCTGGGTGCCAAAAAAATCGAATCCATAGATTCCCTGGCCGCCAAGTGTTTCGCTGACCTGGGCGGCCATGTCAAACATCTCCTCCCAGGTCCAAGTGGTGTCATCCGGAACCTGAAGTCCGGCCTGCTTCAGGATTTCCGGGTTCACGCCGACGGAGAAGATGCCCACTCCCACCGGAACTCCCGCCAGGATGTCCTTGACCTCGCCCGTCTGCAGGACGGCGGACTCCATTTCCGAGAGGTCCAGGATCTCTGGCTGAGTGGTGAGGTCCAGCAGGGCCTCACGTTCGCCGTAGGCAGCTATTCGGGTTTCGTCCATCTGGATGACGTCGGGGGCGTCTCCGCCGGCGGTCGAGATGGCCAGCTTGTCCCAATATCCTTCCCATCCGCCCCAGTCGCCTTTGATGGTGATGCCGGGGTTCTGATCTTCGAACTTGTTGATGACCTGCTCGGTGAGTTGGGCACGGGCATCCGCCCCCCACCAGGTGAAGGTGAGTTCCACGGTGCCGTCATTGGCGGAGTCGGAACCGGAGCTGCCGCAGGCGGCCAGCGTGAGTGCCACGCAGGTTGCCGTGACCACTGAGATGTGTCGACGCAGGCGGGTGCTCTGGGACCGCTGGCCGGTGGAGCTTATCGAGTAACGGGTCATATCCGGACCTCTCGTTGACGGGGCGGGGTGCTTCGTTGCCTCCTGCCCAGCGGAAGTGCCTTTCGTCCGGATCGTGCACAGGGTCCGGAAAGCGCTTCCGCTGCGGTCCACCCTTGTATAGAATCAATGTGATGTCAATCACATGAAGTTGGTGTCCCTCACCGGCACCCGCCCCAATCCCCCCATGCCCAAAAAGGCCGGGAGGTGCGTCCTCCCGGCCCTTTGCGGCAACGTTTGTCTTCCTTTGGCGGTGGTGGCCTTCTGTAGGCTAAGCGCCGCCGGCGAGCTTTCCCATCAGGGAAGTGGTCAGATTCTCGAACAGCTCGCGGGGGTTGTTCCAGATCTCTTTGGCGCCCGCATCGCGCAGCTCGGCTTCACTGGTACCGCCGCAGAGCAGGCCGATGGTGGGGATCTTCAGCGCCGCTGCGGCCTTGACATCCCACACCGAATCGCCAACAAAAACCGTCTCTTCAGCTGCCAGGCCGGAGGAGTCCAAGGCCGCCTGAAGAATGTCAGGTGCGGGCTTAGACTCTTCGGCATCCGATGAGCTGGTGGCGGCACTAATCGCCGAATCGGCGTCGATAACCGTGCGCAGCACCGTCAGTTCCGCCTCGGAGGCCGAAGAGGCCAGTACCACCGTCAGCCCGTTGTTGGCGCAGGCCAGCAGGAGGTCGCGGGCGCCGTCGAAGGAACGCAGGGACGGCCACCACGTGGAAAAAATTGCGCCGTGGGTCGCATCGAGTTTTTCGTCGTTATCCTTGTTTCTGTCCTCGCCGAGCAGGTGTTCCACCAGTTTGTCGCCGCCCATGCCAATGGCCCGGTGCACAGCGGACATGGGAACGTCGTGGTCCATCCGCCGGAACGCCTGCCACCAGGCCACTGCATGCAGATAGTTGGAATCAACCAGGGTTCCGTCGACGTCGAAAAGGACGCCGCGCTTGGCGGTGCTGTTGTGGGCCATATGTGTCCTGCCTCCGGGTAAATGGGCGAAATGATGAGGACTTCGAGTCTAGTGACCTGAGGAAGCGCGCGGGCCCAGGAACGTGATGAGTTGTTCCTCCACCTTGCTGCGGTTCTTCAGCTCGCATTCCCAGACCGTGAACGATTCCCAGCCCGCGCCAGCAAGCAATTCCACCGCGGCTGCATCACGAAGCGCCGTTCGTTGACGCTTGTCAGCCCAAAACCCGCTGTTGCTCTTCGGTGCGTGTTGCCCGGCAGGACAGCTGTGAAGGTGCCAAAAGCAGCCGTTGACGAAAACAACCTTGCGGCGGCCGGCGAACACCAGATCGGGTTTTCCGGGCAGCACTTTCCCGCCCGCGGCACCGTGGAGCCGGAAGCGGTAGCCGGCTGCATGAAGTAGACGCCGCACCAGAAGCTCGGGTTTGGTGTCCTTTCCCCGGATCCGGGACATGTTCCTGCTGCGTTGCTCAACGGTGACGGTATCGGCCATGAATCCAGTCTAGGCAGCGCGGATACAGCCTCGACTCCGGAAAGAGCCGGCTGGATGCAGGGCGTGGCACAGCCGGTACGGCGCTCTGCCCTAGCCACCGCCCACAGGATCGGCCTAGGTTTGCTGGTAAATGCGAAACGCGTGAAGGGTTGGCCTATGGCTTCGATTCGGATTCTCGGCACTGGAGGGACCATCGCGTCACGCAGCACTGGGCCCGGCGGATTGGTGGCATCGGAGCGCATCGAAGCACTGATCCGCACACTGTCCCGCCGGCACACGGTGACTGTCCGCAACATTATGGTCAGCGGAAGCTACGGGCTGCAGTTGTCGGACCTGAGAACCATTGCCCAAGCGGCACGGAACGCCGTGCTGGACTCCACCGTGGACGGCGTCGTTATCACCCACGGAACCGACACCATGGAGGAAACAGCCTTCCTGCTGGATCTTGTCCACAGCTCCTCCAAACCCGTGGTGTTCACCGGTTCCCGGCATCCGGCTGACAGTGCGGCACCCGATGGCCCGCAGAATCTCGAGGAGGCGGTGGAAGCAGCAGCCTCACCGGAACTGCGCGGCACCGGCGTACTGGTCTCGTTTGCCGGGGTGGTCAGAGCGGCCCGCGGATTGTTCAACGCCAGCACTACGGCGGCGGATCCATTTGCGGGCGGCACCGAGGTGGCGCATTTCATCGGCGACAGCCTGCATGTGACTGCCAGGCCGCTCCGGCCGCCTCCGCTGCGCATGCCGGGTGAAGAATTCGACAACGCACGGGTCACCGTCATCGATTGCTCGCTCGGTACGGATCCGGATCTGTTCTCTCACGCCGTCCATGCCGGGGCGGACGCCGTCGTCCTTGCCGGCACGGGACTGGGCAACGCCGGCCCGGGTTTCACGGAGGCGGTTCAGGACGCGGTGCGGGCTGGATGTTTTGTGGTGCTGAGTTCCCGGGTTCCGTTTGGGCCCGTAATTCCGACTTACGGGGCCGGGGGCGGGATAGACCTGGTGCGTGCAGGAGCCATTCCCTCCGGCGACCTCAAACCTGCGCAGGCACGCATCCTCGCGGCCCTGCTCACATCGCAGCCGGCCACGCCCGAACAGATCCTCCACGCCCTGACTGCCGCTCCCGGCAGACAGGGCGGGCAGTCAGGATGAGGCCGGTGGGCAGGCTCTACTCGAATGAGGAAAACGAGGGTTCCATGACCCGTAAGCTGGCTTACTATTAAGGGCACAGATGGTACCCCTTACAAGGAGGTAAGAGATGTCGGGCTACTTTAAGCTGGTGGACGCCCACGACGGCGCTTTCCGGATTAAGCTCATTTCCGGGGATGGCGCCCTGATGGCGGTCTCAGCGATGTTTCCGACCAAACAGGCGGCAGTTGCCGGAATTGAATTGATGCGTGAAATCGCCGGCACCGGCCCCGTTGTCGATCAAAGCCACGACGCCGATGTGCTGGGCGACGCGAGCCGCAACGATGGAAGGGCGCGGGCATCCTGACAGGACCGGCATAAGTTTGCTCAGAAGTCTGAAGCCAACAGGCCCGGGATTCCATGGAATCCCGGGCCTGTTGGCTGCCCCGACTCGGCGCAGAGGCTTTTACCGTCGCGGCGGCTACTTCTTCTCGGCCTCGTCTCCTTCGGCGGCATCCTGGGTGTGCTGACGCTGCGTATCGGCCTCCGCTGACGTCTCTCCTTCGGAAGGAGCCTCAGTGTGGGTGCGGTCCTGATCATCGCCTGTTGCGGGGTTTTCCGTCTCAGTCATGGTTTTCTCCAGTCAGCTCAGGGGCGGACACCAGCTCTGCGGAAGAGCAGCCCAATCGGACTCCGTCAGCCCATAGGACTCAGTCTAGGAAGTGGTGCTCCAAGCAGAAAGGGGAAACCGCGAAGTGGCCGGCCCCCACGGAGCGGGCCGGCCCAGACCCCCGCTGCACCCACCAATATCGGGCCTAGCCAGAGGGTGGAACTGCCGGTACCGTGAACCGGATGCAGCCAACCACAGACGCAGACGTCATAGTTGTCGGAGCCGGGCTGGCGGGGTTGGTGGCAACCTCAGAGCTGGTGGACGCCGGCCGTTCCGTCATTCTGGTGGAACAGGAGGGGGAGGCGAGCCTCGGCGGACAGGCCTGGTGGTCCTTCGGCGGACTCTTCATGGTGGATTCGCCCGAACAGCGGCGGCTGCGGGTGCGGGATTCCGTGGAGCTGGCTTGGCAGGACTGGCTTGGAACGGCAGGTTTTGACCGTCCGGAAGACTACTGGCCGCGCCGTTGGGCGGAGGCCTACGTACATTTCGCTGCCGGGGAAAAGCGTGCCTGGCTCCACGAGATGGGCCATCGGATCTTTCCGGTGGTGGGCTGGGCTGAACGCGGCGGCTACGGCGCCACCGGCCCGGGCAACTCCGTCCCCCGCTTCCACGTCACCTGGGGCACCGGCCCGGGCATCACCGCACCCTTCGAAGCGAAGGTGCGCGACGGCGTCGCCCGCGGACTGGTGCGGCTCGCTTTCCGCCACCGGATGGGGGAACTGGTGGTGAGCAACGGCGTCGTCGCGGGTGTGCGTGGCAGCGTGTTGGAGCCAACGACGGCGGTCCGCGGCGCTGCGACCAGCCGCACCCCGACGGGGGACTTCGAGTTCACGGCCGGCGCCGTGGTTGTCACCACCGGTGGAATCGGCGGCGACCATGCCCTGGTGCGGGCGGTGTGGCCGAAGCGGATGGGCAGCGCACCGGAAACGATGCTCAGCGGAGTGCCCGGCTACGTGGACGGCAGCGGTATCACGGCCAGCGCCGCGGCCGGCGGCCGGGTCATCAACCCGGACCGGATGTGGCATTACGTGGAGGGGATCAGGAACTGGGATCCGGTGTGGGCCAACCACGGCATCCGGATTTTGCCCGGTCCGTCCTCGCTCTGGCTGGATGCCGCCGGTAACCGGCTGCCCGTGCCCCTGTTTCCCGGCTTCGACACCCTGGGGACGCTGGAACATTTGCGCACCACCGGTCACGAGTACAGCTGGTTCGTGCTGAACACGGCGATCATCCGCAAGGAGTTTGCGCTCTCCGGGTCAGAGCAGAACCCGGACCTGACCGGCAAATCCGTGCGGGATGTGCTGAGCCGTGCCACGGCCGGCGTGCCCGGTCCGGTGCAGAAATTCATTGACCACGGTGAGGACTTCATTACCGCCGGTTCGGTCGAGGAACTGGTGGCCGGCATGAATGCGCTGGCGAAGGACTCTACCAGCGGTGCTGCTCCGGTGCTGTCCACTGAGGCGATCCGCGGCGAGCTGGAAGCCCGGGACCGGGAAATTCAGAATCCCTTTACCAAGGACAGCCAGGTTACTGCCATCCGCGGGGCACGGAAGTACCTGGGGGACCGGCTCATTCGCACGGCGGCTCCGCATCCGATCCTGGATCCCAAGGACGGCCCGCTGATTGCGGTTCGGCTTTCGGTCCTGACCCGCAAGACCCTGGGCGGGCTGGAAACCGATCTGGACTCCCGCGTGTTGGGGCTGGACGGAAACCCGGTGCCGGGGCTGTTCGCCGCCGGCGAAGCGGCGGGCTTTGGCGGCGGCGGGATGCACGGCTACCGGTCCCTGGAAGGGACGTTCCTGGGCGGTTGTCTGTTCAGCGGGCGAATAGCCGGACGCGCTGCCGCCCGGTAACAGCTCAAGTGGCCGCACGGCTCCGGGCGTCTGCCATACTCGGGGCATGGGTGCATGGGGGACAGGTATTTTTGCCAACGACACAGCTGCGGATATTCGCGGGGAGTACCGGGAACATCTTGAGGATCAGGTTCCTGACGAGGATGCGACCCGGCGTGTTGTGGAATCGTTCGCTTACCTTCTGCGCCAGGATAACGCCGGCGAGTTGTGGATGGCGCTCGCGGCCGCGCAGGCCCAGGTGGGTCGCCTCGATGACGGGGTGTTGGCCGCTGCGCTTGTTGCGATCGACCAAGGGAGCGGTCTGGACGTGTGGGCAGAGGCGGGACCTGCCGACCTTGCCCAGCGAGTGGCTGCCCTTCAGAAACTGCGACACCAGCTCACCGGACCGCAACCGGAACGGAAGAAGCTCCGCCGACCGTGGCGCCATGAGGAAACCGAACTCGCAGCGGGCGACGTCCTGAGCTATGCGGATGACCAGGGCCGCATGACACTGTTCCGCGTAGCCGGAATTAAGCGGGCACGGGTGGGTGACATGCCGTGCCTCGAATGGCTGGACTGGACCGGAAGCAGTGCTCCCGGCGCGCGGCAGCTCGCCCTGCTGGCGCCGATCCAGGCTCCGGCCCATCCCGGCATGCCACAACGCCCCGTCATTGACCACGTGCACCGGTTCCGGAAAAAGGATCCGGATTGGCGGGCCTGCGGATTTGTCCTTGTGACCCGCCTGCCGAACTGGCCCAGCAACGACGAGCTCCAGCCTAATTTCTCTTCCGGGTGGCGGGCCCTGAGCATAACCGCGCAGGACCACCTTTCCGGCAAGCAGCGTGCTGGGATCATTCCGGGGGTTACGGGGCCCCGCTGAGGTGTAGGGACGTGTACCCAAACGAGTAGGCCACACCGGGCTGCGGTCCGTCTCCGCCCGACGCGAAGCCAACGGGCCCGTCAATGTCGCCGCCGTCGACGGGACCAGCGTTGTCAACGTCACCACCGGCACCGAGCAGGCTCCGGGTCAGGGCTTCACCCTGACCCATGAGCTCCCGGACTGCGGCGGCCAAATGTTCGTCCCCTGGCTGCTCGCCGGCGTCCACGGCGACCAGCACGGCTCGGCGGACCAGCTCCCGGGCGAAGGACGCCGTGGCGCCCTCGGACTGCTCCGCGGCAGCCTGCAGGGCAGCCTCGGAGAAGACCCCGTCCGGTGCGTAGAGTTCCAGCAGCCGCACCCGGTTTTCCACGTCGGGCAGTGGAATTTCCACGGCTAGGTCCACCCGGCCTGGCCGCTGCACCAGAGCCCGCTCCAGCGCCTGTGCCCGGTTGGTGGTCATCAGGAACACCACGTCGGCGTCGGCATCGAGTCCGTCCAAGGCGTCCAGAACTTCAAAGAGCAGCGGCTGAGGCCCGTGGCCCATGTCCCGGTCCTCGGCCACCAGGTCAATGTCCTCAAGGATCACCATGGACGGCGCCATGGCGCGGGCCAGCCGGGCCGCCTCGCCGACGGCGTGTAGCGAGCTGCCGGCCAGGAGCACCGCCGTCGTGCCCTCGCTGGCGCTGAGCAGGTGACGAACAGTGTGGGTTTTTCCGGTGCCGGGCGGCCCGTACAGCAGAACGCCGCGCTTCAGATGCTGTCCGTGCTTCCGCAGAATTTCCCGGTTTGCCGCAATGCCCAGGACATGCCGTCCCACCCGGTCCAGGATGCCGTCGGGAAGAATCACCTCGTCAGCCGGCAGCGAGGGGCGGGGCAGGAACGTGACACCGGCACCCTGCTGGCCGTAGGGGTCAAAGGCGAAGGAAACCACCTGTCCGCGCAGAATGCTGTTGGTCCGCAGATCCTCCTGTATGGCTGCCAGGAACCGCGCGGCCGCTTCCCGCTCCGGGGCCAGCACTGCAATGTCCGTCCCGTTGCGTCCATACTGCGGGTTGGCGCCGCGCTGCAGCACCGCCAGAGGAAAGCCCTCATAGACAAACAACCGCAGTCCCAGCGTCACCACTTCGCGGGTGCTGTCCGGCCCCACAGCGAGATTTACGAAATCCGGCTGACCCACGCCGACCGGGCCATACTCCTGCTGCACCAGGTCCGAGAGGGACTGGTGGTGACGCTGCTGTCCGCCGCCCACGCCGATCAGCCGCGCCTTCGGGTCCTGCCCGGAGATCTTTTCGACGGCGATGTCCAGATCCGCGAAACGGTGGACCGGAAAGTCCTGGGTCAGGATCGGGAGCTCGGCCGCAGATACACCCAGATGCCCAGTCAGCGCGTCCAGAAGAAGCTCGCGTCCCGGAGATGCTGTCCGGTGCGCCTGCGCCAGTTCGATGGCGCGGTTGAAGTTGCGAAGAAATTCCCCCAGTTTTTCGTCCATGCAGGCAGAGCCTAGCAGGAAGCGAAACGGGGAACAGATATCCGGGAGAAGGACTGTCCCGCGCAGACGACGACGGCGCCTCCCAAGCGGGAAGCGCCGTCGTCGTTGGTGCTGGGCTGAGCCTTAGCCCACCAGCTCCACCAATGCCGGGTAGGAGGACTGCGCACCTTCGCGGGTGGCGGCCAGCGCACCGGCACGGGCCGCGAACGTTGCGGCGTCCGCCAGCGAATCCCCGGCGGCAAGTCGCGCGGCGGTGGCCGCCGTGAAGGCATCTCCGCAGCCGGTGGTGTCCACCGCGGTGACCCGGGTGGGTGCCACGGTCACCACGCGGTCCGCGCCGGTTGCCGTCCCGTCGAGGACAACGGCGCCCTCTCCGCCCAGCGTGATGATGGTGCGCCGCACGCCCAGTTCATCGAGCGCCGCGATCACCGCTTCCCAGTCCGAAGCAGGATCGGCCAGGCCGGTTACGAGTGCCGCTTCGTGGGTGTTGAGCAGCAGCACGTCGGTGAGGAACAGCAGTTCGGCCGGAACTTCCCGATACGGGGAGAGATTCAGCAGGACCTGGGCGCCGGCGTCGTGCCCCGCCTTTGCCGCAGCGGTTACCGCTTCCAGCGGAACCTCCAGGCTCAGGCAGAGGACGGCGGCGCCCTCGAACAGATCAGCCGGCAGCTCAGCGCCGGTGACGGTTCCGTTGGCACCCGGGGAAACGATGATGGTGTTTTCCCCGGCAGCGTCCACCACAATCATGGCGGTGCCCGTTGCGGTATCCGTGCGTCGCAGTACCCGGGAAGCATCAACGCCCGCGTCCGCTGCTGCCTGCAGCAGCAGGTCCCCGTGTCCGTCGGCGCCCACGGCACCGAACAGCCGGACCTCGGCGCCCAGGATGGCAGCGGCAGCGGCCTGGTTGGCGCTCTTTCCGCCTGGAACAATCACCAGTTCGGAGCCGTTGAGGGTTTCCCCGGGCTGCGGGAAACGGTCGGTGCGGACGGTCAGGTCAGCGTTGAGCGACCCTACAACTACAACTTTTCCGGCGAACATGCTTCGGATTCTCCTTGGCGAGGAACGGGATCAGGCGGGGATGAGCGGACAGGAGCTAGCGGACGGCTTTTTCAGGAGCGGTTTCCACCTCGGCGTCGGCCGGTTTGGGGATCAGGAAGGACGTGGCCAAAGCCAGGACCAGGATCACCAGACCGGCAATGATGCCGCCGTAGTAGCCTTCGGTGCCGGATCCGTCCGCTGCGGTGGTGGCGGTCTTCACAGCGTAGATCACGGCGAAGCTCAGCCCGGCACCCAGGTTGAACGCACCGGCGTTCAGGCCCGGCAGGAAGCCGGGGTTCTCCTTGGGGGAGAGTACAATCCCCAGCCCGTTGAGCATGATGTTGCCGATGCCCGCATACGTGATACCGATCAGGACTGAGACGCCCAGCAGGCCCAGCTTGGAATCGCTGCCAACCACCAGGAGCATCAGGGCCAGCGCTATGACGGAACCGATCATACCGATCCGCAGCATCTTGCCATAACCCCAGCTTGCCGCGAGGCGCCCGGCGATCGGGCCCATGACCAGCCCGGCGATGGCGTACGGGGTGAGTGTCCACCACGCTGAATCTTCGGCGCCCAGACCAAAGCCGATCACGCCGTCCTGTGCCAGGGCGGGAATGATGCCGTTCATGACGGCGAAGACGCCGGTCATCGTCAGCAGGGTGGTCAGCAGCAGGGACCAGGTGGAGCGCTGCTTCAGCAGGTGGGTGGCCACCAGCGGGTGGGTGCTGCGGTTTTCCACCTTCCAGAACACCGTGAACGCAACCACGGAGATCACGATCAGCCCGATGACCAGGGGCCAGTTGGCGGCGGCCAGCTTGCCGGCCTCGTTGAAGGCCGTGAGCAGGGTGCCCACCGAGATGACCAGGGGAACCACGCCCACCCAGTCCATCTTTTCCTTTTTCGCGGCGGTGGATTCGGGGGCCAGGGCAAACAGCAATACGGAGGCCACTGCACCAACGGCGGCCATGGCCCAGAAGACTGAGGCGAAACCGTGGTTCTGGGCCAGGTAACCGCCGGCCAGGGCATCAACGCCGGCAATGCCGCCGTTGACCGCGGTCACCACACCCATCAGGGTGCCGTAGAGCTTTGGTTCCCGGATTTCCACGCGGAGCATGATCAGGGCCAGCGGAACTACAGGGCCGGAAACGCCCTGGATCAGCCGGGCGAGGAACAGCACTTCGATGTTCGGTGCCAGAGCGGCCACTAAGGAACCGATGGTCAAAACCACCAGCATGCCGCCAAGGACCTTCTTGCGGCCGATGATGTCACCGAGGCGGGGGAGGAACAGGGAGAAAAGGGCTGCAGAGGTGAAGAACGCGGTCTGGCTCAGGCCCACAGCCGCAGAAGTGGTGTTCAGTTCCTCTTCAATGGTGACCAGGGCGGGGGAGAGCATCGAAGCGTTCAGCTGGAACGCCACACAGGCGGCCAGCAGGGCCGTCATGAGGACGGCAACATTTACGCGGCGCTGAGTTGTTTCGCTCACAGGTCCACCTCGCCGATGCGCTCCAGAGCATCCACAACCAGATCCCAGAACTTCTGGTGATCCAGGTCAACGGCCACAGAGGTGTTGCAGTCCGCGGGCGCCGGTGCACGGAAATCCGCCACCGTCATGCCCAGGGTCAGGGAACCGGTCAGCTCCACGTCCAGCGGAACCCGCTGGGTGGTCATGACCGAGCGGTCGATGACATAGGCCACGGCGCAGGGATCGTGGACGGGCGGGAAATCGAAGCCCTGCGCGTCCTTGTACGTCTGGCCGAAGAATTCGAGCAACTCGCCCACAAACTTGGCCGGCTTGGTGCCCACCGCGGCGATGCGGTTGGCCACCTCGTCCGTGGCCAGGGCCTGATGAGTGAGGTCCAATCCCACCATGGTCAGCGGCCACTTTTCGTTGAACACAATGTGCGCTGCTTCGGGGTCAATCTTGATGTTGAACTCGGCCACTGCCGACCAGTTGCCCACGTGGTAACCGCCGCCCATCAGGACAACTTCCTTCACGCGCTCGGCGATGCGCGGTTCCTTGCGGACCGCCAGGGCAATGTTGGTCAGGCCGCCGGTGGGAACGAGGGTGATGGTTCCGGGGTCATGGGCCATCACCGTGTCGATGATGAGGTCCACGGCATGGCGCGGATCCAGCTCGATGGCCGGCTCCGGCAACTCGGGGCCGTCCATGCCGGACTCGCCGTGGATGTCGGGAGCGTTTTCAATGGTGCGGACCAGGGGTCGCGGGCTGCCGGCAGCGAAGGGAACGCCTGTGATATTTGCAACACGGGCAATTGCCAGCGCGTTGCGCGTCACCTTCTCAAGCGTCTGGTTTCCGACGACGGTGGTCACCGCCAGGAGGTCGATCTCCGGGCTGCCGTGTGCCAGCAGCAGGGCGACCGCATCATCGTGGCCGGGATCGCAGTCCAGGATGATTTTGTGGGGCATTGCATCTCCGCTTCGTTGAGGTTACAGCTAGGACCGTGGTCCCGATGGTGCAGTGCCCCGTCAGAACAACCCGTGTTTGCAGGCCGCAGCGTGCGGGATGCGGGCGGGGGCCACGACGGAGTGCTGCGCACTGCGGTACGGGTTCGGGCGAGGCCGGAAGACGGTTCGAAGGGCGGCAGCACTTTTCCCCGGAAGGGGCGGGCACTGCATTTAAAGATAGCGGCGTTTTTGGGCCCGTATTTCCCTCTGTTGCTGACGACGGCACTGCTGTCCGCACTGATTTGCGTCCGGCAGGGTAGACGCTTAACCTATGCGCCGCGGCCCCCGTGGTCCCGACGGATTGTCCGGACCGCGGCGCAGTCAGGCCTTAGCGACGTGCAGGTTCCTCCTGAGTCTGCACGTCCGTTTCTATGGACCTTTCAGCGTTCGCACTAACGTGGGCGCCGGCCGGTTTGGGGATCAGGAAGGACGCGGCCAGGGCCAGGACCAGGATCACCAGACCGGCGATGATGCCGCCGTAGTAGCCTTCGGTGCCGGATCCGTCCGAGGCGGTGGTGGCAGTTTTCACAGCGTAGATCACGGCGAAGCTCAGCCCGGCGCCCAGGTTGAACGCTCCGGCGTTAAGGCCCGGCAGGAAGCCGGGGTTCTCTTTCGGGGAAAGCATCACACCCAGTCCGCTGAGCATCACGTTGCCGATGCCCGCGTACGTGATGCCGATCAGCACCGAAACGCCGAGCAGGCCCAGCTTGGAGTCGCTGCCAACCACCGGGAGCATCAGGGCCAGCGCTATGACGGAACCGATCGTGCCGATCCGCAGCATCACGCCGTACCCCCAGCCGCCCGCGAGGCGGCCGGCGAAGGGGCCGATCATCAGGCCGGCAAGGGCATACGGCGTGATGGTCCACCAGGCGGACTCTTCGGCGCCCAGACCAAAGCCGATCACGCCGTCCTGTGCCAGGGCGGGAATGATGCCGTTCATGACGGCGAAGACGCCGGTCATGGTGAGCAGGGTGGTCAGCAGCAGGGCCCACGTGGAACGCTGCTTCAACAGCCGGGTGGCTATCAAGGGGTGGGTGCTGCGGTTTTCCACCTTCCAGAACACTGTGAACGCAACCACGGAGGTCACGATCAGCCCGACCACGAGGGGCCAGTTGGCGGCCCCAAGCTTGCCGGCCTCGTTGAAGGCCGTGAGCAGGGTGCCCACCGAGATGACCAGGGGAACCACGCCCACCCAGTCCATCTTTTCTTTCTTCTCGGCCCGGGATTCGGGGACGAGGAGGATCACCAGGGCAGCAGCAAGAACACCCACAGCAGACATGGTCCAGAAGATCGAGGCGAAGCCATGGTTCTGGGCCAGGTAGCCGCCGGCGATGGCGTCAACGCCGGCGATGCCGCCGTTGACTGCCGCAATGACGCCCATCAGGGTGCCGTAGAGCTTTGGTTCCCGGATTTCCACGCGGAGCATGATCATGGACAGGGCAACCGTAGGTCCGGAAACACCTTGAATGAGCCGGGCCAGGAACAGCACTTCGATGTTCGGGGCCAGGGCAGCGAGCACGGAACCGATGGTCAAAACCACCAGCATGCCGCCAAGGACCTTCTTGCGGCCGATGATGTCACCGAGGCGGGGGAGGAACAGGGAAAAGAGAGCTGCGGAGGTGAAGAACGCCGTCTGGGTCAGGGCTACGGCCGCAGAAGTGGTGTTCAGCTCTTTCTCGATGGTGAACAGTGCAGGGGAGAGCATGGAGGCGTTCAGCTGGAACGCCATGCAGGCAGTCAGCAGCGCCGTCATCAGTGCTGCAACGTTGACGCGGCGTTGGGTTGTTTCACTCACAGGTTTGTTTCGCCAATTCATTTGGGGGGGAGTTCCACCAGATCCGGGAACTTTTGAGGGTTCAGCATTGGGGCAGCCTTTGCGGCGGCGGCAATAGAGGGGTGGACACTGCGTTAACGATATCGGGGTGCGAGCGCCGGTTTTTCTCCTGACCGGCTCCCCGGGCCGCGGCACCGGGAGCTGATTTGCCTGCAGGCAGGACCGTCTCTATCCTTCGCGTGCCGGTCTGGAATAACGGCCGGAGTGCTTCTGTTGAAGTAGATGCAAATGCATGAAAACCTGAGGAGGTCGCCGGAATGGCGGATCGCAGAATCGTAGTAGTGACGGCCGGTCTGGGCGTGCCGTCGTCCAGCCGGATGCTGGCCGATCAGTTGGGTGAGGCAGCCCGCGGGTCGCTCGAGGCGTCCGGTGCAACCGTGTCCGTCAGCACCTTTGAGCTCCGGGAATATGCCGTGGATATAGCCAACAACATGGTGGCCGGATATGCGCCGCCCAAGTTGGAGGCGCTCATTAACGAAGTTGTGGACGCCGATGTACTCGTGGCCGTGACTCCCGTCTTCACCGCGTCCATGAGTGGACTCTTCAAGTCCTTCTTCGACGTCATCGACAACACTGCCCTGGACGGCAAACCGGTGATGCTGGGAGCCACCGGAGGCAGCTCACGCCACTCCATGGTCCTGGACTTCGCAATGCGGCCGATGTTTAGCTACCTCCGGGCCCGGGTGCTTCCCACTGCCGTCTACGCCGCGCCCGAGGACTGGGGAGCCGGCGGCGCAGGGAACGGTCAGGCCGTAACAACAAGCCTGGACGCCCGGGTCCTCCGCGCAGCCTCCGAGCTCGGCGGGTTTCTTGAGGATGCCCGGCCGGAAATCCGTCCGGATGCTCCGGCCTCGTTGCCGTTTGAACAGCTGCTGGCCCAAACCAAGCGGGGGTAGTGCCCGTTCCCTTCCAGCCTTCACTCCCCGTGCAGCCGGAACTAGACTCGGCAGGAGCCGTCCCGGTATCCGGGAACCTCACCAGCCGCAGGAGCCGTCCATGGCCAAGCATGCTGAATCCGACGAATCATCCTTCGCCTCCACCGCTGCGAACCCGTTTGATCCAGGACCCTCGGATGACCCGTTCAACCCGGCAGTAGCACCGTCCATAACCGTACTTCCGGCACCCACGTCCGAAATGGTTGCTGCTGTGGCAGAGGGCGGCGGCGTTCTTGAACCCCTTTCGGACACCACTGCCGGGCTGGTACTGGCTGACGTCGTCGGCCCGGCGGAAGTTGAACAAGCCCTCGCCGGGCATCCGAACATCCGCTGGGTCCAACTTCCCCTCGCCGGGGTGGACCAGTATGACGAGGTCATGCGGGCACACCGGTTGGTCGAGTGGACCAGCGGTAAGGGCGCCTTCAAGCAGCCGGTGGGGGAGTTCGCCCTGACCCTCACCCTCGCCGTCATGCGCAGCATCCCCGTGTTTGCGCGGGCCGGCACCTGGGGACAACCCCGGGGTACGTCGCTGCACAACCGGCGGGTGGTCCTTGTGGGAGCCGGCGGGGTGGGGCAGGAAATCCTACGGTTACTGAGCGCATTCACCGAGCATGTCACGGTGGTGCGGGCCCACAACCGCCCGGTGCCGGGGGCCGAACATACGGTCACCGATGCGGGGCTGGATGCGGCGCTGGCCACGGCCGACGTCGTCATTCTTGCTGCCGCGATGACCGCCGGCACCGAGCATCTGATGGATGAACGGCGGCTGGGGCTTCTGCAGCCCGAGGCCTTCCTGATCAACATCTCCCGCGGCCCGTTGGTGGATACAGACGCCCTGGCCCGGGCGCTGGCGGCGGGGAAGCTGGCCGGCGCAGCATTGGACGTGACGGATCCCCAACCGCTGCCGGACGGGCATCCGCTCTGGGCGGAGCCGCGGGTGCTGATCACGCCGCACACCGCCGAAACTCCGGAAATGGTGGCCCCGCTCCTGGCCGGCCGCGTGCGTGACAACGTGCGCAGGCTGGCGGCCGGGCAACCCCTGGACGGCACCGTGGACGTTGACGCGGGGTACTGAACCCTGCCGCCCAGAGGGACTACTGGCGGAAAAACCTCACAATGTGCCTCCAGCCACGGCTACCGGCTACGCTCCACGAGGGCCAGCACCCGTGCGGGGCTTGCCGTGCCGCCCACGATCTTCAGCGGCGCCACAATGATCATGGCTCCGGTGGGAGGAAGCTGGGCCAGGTTCTGCAGCAGAGTGACGCCGTACTTGTTGTTGCCTAGTAGATAATAATGGGCGGGGAAGGGCGGGTCGAAGGCGCCGGCATTGCCTGCGTCGATGCCCACAGTCTCCACGCCCAGTCCTGCGATCGCCGTCTCCTCGGCCAGCCATTTGGCGCACTCGGCGGAGATTCCCGGGGTGTGCGAACCGCTGTCGTCGATGTTCAGGAAAGCGTCTGCGTCGTCGGCAAACGTATCCCAGCCCGTACGCAGAAGCAGCCAGCCGCCCGCCGGCAGGACTCCGTGCTGAGCCTCCCACGCCTGAATGTGGTCCACTTCGAGGACAAAGTCCGGATCCGCTGCCGCCTGGGCACTGAAATCAAGGACGACGGCGGGAGCCACCAGCGCCTTGAGCGGCAGTTGCGAGACGTCATCGCCGTCACGCCCCGTGATCCAGTGCGAGGGTGCATCCACGTGCGTGCCGATGTGCTCGCCGGTGTGAATATTGTGATGCTTCCAGAACGGGCCTGGATCATTGAACCCGCTGACCGTTTCGAGGCTGAAATCGATCAGATTGACGAACGGTGCCGGCAACTTCAGCGTGGGGGTTCCGCTGCTCAGCGGGGCCGTCAGGTCCACAATGTCCAGGGTGCCCCCGGCGACGGCGCTCAGCAGGGAGTTGATCAAACCGGGATCAGTGCTGTTCAAGCTCATGGTCGGGGTCCTGTCGTGGAGAGGGATCTTTGCCTGAGGATACCGCCGGGTGCCTGGGCTGCCCGTCATATGCGCGTCATATGAAGTGGCTAGCGGCGCTCGACGCGCAACGAGCGGCACTTAATCGCGAATCTCCTCGCGCACCGGCCTCAACCGCACCGGCACTCCGTCCTCCGGCACCGTCGGAAACTCGCAGCTGAACTCGCCGCGGTAGCCAAACAGGAAGCCGAAGATCGGGTTGCGCACCTGCAATTGGATGGTGAACCGCTGGCGTTCCTCGTCCCAGGACTCGTATAAGTCGGCGCTTCCATTGAGCAGCCGCGGAACGATAAACCGGAGACGTCCTTCATAAAACCGAAGCGCGGTGGACCGCAGGTGTAGGGAGCCGTCCTCGCGGACAGCCAACGCAAGATCAGTCGCCAGATGCTGATGGGTTCCCAAGTAGTCGACGACGGCGGCACGTGCCGGGCTGTAGACCATCGTGGCGTCGAACCGCCGGTGTTTGCCGGGACGGACCTCCAGGGTGCGGGCAAAGGTGACGGTGGGTCGGCCAAAGCTGTCTACGTAGGGGTAGTTCTCCACGGTGAAGGGGATATTGGCCCCCGAATCGGGGAAGAGGATGTTGCGGAAGGCGCCGAACTTCAGGAACGGCACCGTCCACCAGGCACCTCGTCGGACCTCGGCGAACACTCCGCGGCCCACGCAGGCATACCCGGCCGCAGGATCCACGCCGAAGCGGCGTTGCAACATCGGATGCAGCCGGTCAAAATCTGCGCCAAGGGCCTGTCGGAAGATGGATCCTTGGACCGGGTCGGCCGAGGCGGCCAGATCGGCCGAGGCGGCCAGGTCGGCCGGGGCGGCCAGATCGGATCCGGTGTTGCTGCGCGCTGCGCCCGCGGCACTCATGCCGGCTCCGGCAGGGTAGCCAGGTCCGAGGGCGCCCGTGAAGCCCGCCCGGCTGGCGTCCGAAGGCATCTGGCTGCCCGCGGCACACGGGGATTGGCCGGTGTGCGGACCACTACGGTGAGCACTGCTGCTCCGGTCATCAGCGCGAGGAGCGAACCGGGACGGCGCGGTCTGCCGGCCGCTGCAGCCATCAGGATGAGGGCTGCGCCCGCACCGGCAGCTCGGGCAGCGGCATCGGCCAGCCAGGCGTTACGGGCGGCGGCCGGGTCAAGGTCCTGCTCCGCCCACAGGCGCAACCGGTCGAAGCTGACGGCGGTGGCCCACCCCAGTGCGGGGCGGACGAGGGGTGCGTCGAGGAACTGCCCCAGCGCTCCCCAGCCCGGCTGATAGTTGTAGCCGGTGACGAACCGGATGCCGCCGTCGAACGGGAGGTAGCGCCAGTAGCCTGCCCCGGTTCCGATCGGCGAGAGGAGATCGGAGGTGGTGAACTTCAGTACGGAGGTGGCATGGCCCTCAGCGGAGAGCCGGGTGCCCAACGAGGTCCCGGTGCCGTGGATGGTATGCAGCGGGAGTCGAAATTCGTAGCGAAAGTGCTGCGCCTTGTTCGGGGCGCCCTCATCAACGGGCCGGATGGCAGTGAAACGCAGGTCCCAGCGGGGATGCAGCGAAGGGTCCTGACTGAGCTGCCACAGCCGGTCAAGATCTGCCCGGATCGGTATCTCCACGTAAATCTGTTGCCCGGCACTTTTCCCCATGCCGGGAGCCTAACCCACGGTGGCGGAGAATTCAGGGCGAAACGGCGGGCTCCTCCACGGAACCGTCCCAGCCAAGGTTGGTTGCCATCCGCTGCAGGACTGTCACTAGGGCGCCGTACTCCTCCTCGGAGACGTTCTCCGTGAGCTGTTCCCTGATGCGTTCCACGGCGCCGCGCAGATTCTCCAGGCTTCGGCGGCCCAGATCAGTTAACTGGTACTGGTCTTCATCGAGGGACACCCAGCCGCTTTCGCGCAGCTCCTCGATCAGCTCTGTCGAGGTGATGCTGCCTTCCACCACGGGAAAGAACGGTTTCAACGCGTCGGACAGTTGTTTTTCGGTGGCAGGGCCGTCCGTCAGGAGGTTCATCATCTGCCATTGCCGTCTGGTCACGCCGTGCTCTTCGAAACTGGCTCCGAACTGGTCATCGACCAGTTGGTCCACAAGCTTGAGCCAGAATCCGATGGGGCGTTCGTCAGTAGCCATCACCCCACTGTACAAACCAATCAGGGTTGGCGGAATGGCCCCAACTACAACCGGGCGCGCATGCCGCAGCGCGGACACGGCGACGAGCGGGCAAGGTCAACGCAGACCATGCAGGCGGGCAGGGTCTGCGTTGTCGTCCCGGAGCGGGCGGTGAGGCATGGTCTTTCCGCAATACGGCGTGGGGCGCTGCGCGTGGTGCATCGCCCGGCGCTTGCTGCCCGTCAGTCCAGCAGGGCCCTGATGTCCTCAGCGGTGAGCGCGGAGCTGAACACGGCGTCGTCGTCCATCACCGAGCTGAAGAGCTTGGCCTTCTGCTCCTTCAACGCCATCACCTTTTCCTCGATGGTTCCGCGGGCAACCATCCGGTAGACCATCACGTTGCGGGTCTGCCCGATGCGGTGCGTGCGGTCCACCGCCTGCGACTCCGCTGCCGGATTCCACCACGGATCCAGCAGGAACACATAGTCTGCCTCCGTCAGGTTCAGCCCGAATCCGCCCGCTTTGAGACTGATCAGGAACACCGGCGCCTCTCCATCCTTGAAGGAAGCGATGACCGCTCCGCGGTCCCGGGTGGAGCCGTCCAAATAGGCATAGGGGATGCCGGCGGCGTCCAGGCGGGCCGCCGCCTTCTTCAGGAACGAGGTGAACTGGCTGAAGATCAAGGCACGGTGGCCCTCGGCAGTCACATCTTCCAGCTGCTCAAAGAGGGCATCGAGCTTGGCGGAGGGCACACCGGCGTAGTCCTCATCCACCAGTGACGCATCCAGGCTGAGCATGCGCAGCAGAGTCAGTGACCTAAAGACGATCATCCGGTTTCGGTCCAAGTCCTTGATCAGGCCCATCAGCTTTTGGCGTTCGCGCTGCAGGTGCATCTCGTAGATCTTGCGGTGCTTGGGGCTCAGCTCCACCTCCAGGACCTGTTCCTGCTTCTCCGGCAGGTCCTTGGCCACGGCCTCCTTGGTGCGGCGCATCAGCAGCGGCCGGATCCGCCGGCGCAGCCGGGCCAAGAGCTTGTTGTCCTCACCGCGCTCGATGGGCCGCTGGTATTCCTCAATGAACTTCCGGGCGGACGGAAAGAGTCCCGGTGCCACGATGGCGAACAGGCTCCACAGCTCCAGCAGGTTATTCTCCATGGGGGTTCCGGTGATGGCCAGCTTGAACGGAGCATTCAGGTCACGGGCGCACTGGTGAGCCCTGGTGGTGCGGTTCTTCACGAACTGCGCTTCGTCCAGAATCAGTCCGTCCCATTCCAGGGCACGGTAGGAAGCGAAGTCCAGCCGGAAGACTGCATAGGAGGTGACAACGATGTCCGCATCCGCAGTCAGTTCTGCCAGCGGCACCTTGGACTTGGCGGTGGTGTCCCCAATAGCGACCGCACGCAGGCCCGGGGTGAAACGAGCCGCCTCGGAGAGCCAGTTAGGCACCACCGAGGTGGGGGCGACCACCAGGAACGGCCGGCGGGGTGCGGCGACGGTGCCAGCCCCTGAACTGTTGCCGCCGTCGGCAGCCGGTGTCCCGCCGTCGTTGTGCGTGGCGGCCTGTTCCCGGGCATGCGCCAGCAGGGCCAGCGTTTGGAGGGTCTTGCCCAAGCCCATGTCATCCGCCAGGATGCCGCCGAGTCCGTGTTCGAAGAGGAACGCCAGCCAGTTGAAGCCCTCAGCCTGATAGGGGCGGAGGTCCGCCTTCAACCCGGCGGGCAACGGCACCTGCGCCACGGAATCCAATTCCAGCAGCCCGGTGACCGACGCACGCCAGGCGGCCGCCTGCTCGGTTTCCTCCGCCAGCTCTTCCAGCTCGGACCAGAGCCCGGCCTGGTACCGGCTGATCGTCATTTCGCCGGTTTCCCACTCCTGCAGGCCTTCAGCCTCCTCAAGGAGCGCATGGAGCTGGGCGAATTCGGGCCGGTCCAGGGACAGGTAGGTGCGGTCCACGAGCAGCAGCTTTGTTTTGCCCTGGGACAGGGCCTTGAAAACATCGGCGAAGGGAACAAGCCGCCCTTCGACGGTGATCATGATGCCAAGGTCGAACCAGTCCCGGCGTTCGGTTTCCACCGTGGTGATCTTGAGTTCGGGCACACTCGTGAGCTCGCGGTAGGCGGGGCGCTCGCCGACGACGTCCACCCGGACGCCGTCGACCTTTTCGATCTTGGGGAGCAGATACTCGGTGAACTCGGCAGTGTCGATGCCCTGGTAGGAGCGGCTGCGGGGCACCGAGCCCAGGACTTTGCCGACGGCGGTGAGCAGGTCCGCTTCTGCAGCCACATCCCGGTAACCGGCCGCGGGATCCGCGCGGGTTCCCAGTGCAACGCGGGTGAGGTCAGTACCCTGCCTGTACTCCCATTCCCAGTCCAGGAACAGGGAATCATCCGGCTGGAAGGAGGCAGTGAGCACCAGCAGTGGCGGAGAGATCTCAGGGAATTCAACCGAGCTGTCACTGCTCGTAACGGGCAGTACCTGGCGGAGTTTGGGATAGAACTTCTCCAGGAACACCGGAGCGTCTTCCTGGGGGATCATTACCGGGGCGCTGTTCAGCAGCAGGCCCTTGTCCTGGTCTGTCAGCGGGCGGGCGGTGGGAGCCAGCGTGATGACGTTCTCCGGACTGCGCACGTAGATGCCGTGCACCGAGATCAACCCGGCGGTATCCGTGGGGTACGGTTCGCCGTCGATCTCCAGGACCGGAAGAAGCTGCAGGGGAGCCGCGGCGCCGGGAGCTGCGGCGGTGAGCTCTGCCGCACCGTCCGCGGCTCTGGAATCGCCGGCGGCCCGGACATCCAGGGACAGGGCTGCCCGGTGTCCCAGCTGGATAACGGTGTCTTTCTTGGTGCCGACAAACTGCACCCCGATGCGCTGCGCCTCTTCAAGCAGCTGCCACAGCAGCGGGTTGGAGAAGTCATCCAGGTAAAGCCACGAGTCGTTCTGGCCGAAGTAGCTCACTCCGTGGGAGCGGTGCAGGGCCGGGAACTGGGAGAACCACCGGTGCTGTTCCGGATCCAGTTTCAGCCCGTGGGTCTGGTAGGCAATGTTGCTCCAGGCCAGGTTGTTCTTGACCCAGTTGCCTTTTGGATTGCGGATCACGGGGCGGACGCCCAGCCGGAAGGAGGTGTTCCGGTGAGCGCTCCGTGGAGCCGGCGCTCCCCACCTGGCGCTGATTCCTGAGTCTGAGGTTCGGACCTCAAACTGCAGGGCCAAGGGGGTGGCCGCGGAGGCGGTGCTGCCGGTCAGCGCGCTGAGGTCGGCATCGATCAGGGTCTGGAGGGATTCCTGCCAGGCAGGCACCGGGGCTCGGCCGGGGGCTGCGGGGCGGATGAACTCCTGCCGGGCCACCAAATGGTCAGTATTGCTTTGCAGCGCCACGGCGGCAACATGCTTGCAGTCGAAGCCGACCGGGCAGCTGCAGTGGTTGTCCAGCAGCCGGTAGTCGCCCTGCCGCTTTTCCCCCAGCTGAAGCATGGTCCGGTACGGCACGGAGGAGTGTCCCCGAACCTTGGCTCGGAGCACCTCAGCCTGCGGCTCCCAGTCCAGCTCCACCACCGCCCCGCCCTTGGCGTACGTTTGACCGCGTTGGAACGCGGCTCCGCCCACGACCCGGATGATGTCCGTGACGTCGATCAGAGGCGGTGAGGTAGGCATGTTTTTATCGTCTCACGCACCTCCGACACTTCCACGATGTTGCTTCGGTCGGTCAAAACGCTGCCATCCCCTGCCGGGTGGAGCGCCCGACGCGCGGCGTGTCGAGGCATTTCTGCAAAGTCCGGTCAATCTCGCTAGCATCAGGGGTAACGCAGATCACAATGGCGTGGTCTGCGTCTCGCTTTCACACGTCACGTATGGCGGTCATCAGGGGAGAACGCTGAACTTTTCCGCCTGGGATTTGCGGCCCTGAACAATGATCTGGTCATCACTGTACAACACCGTTTGCGCCGTGGTGTGGCCCCATGTGCCCCCGGGCCGTTTCACGGCGACAACGGTGACGCCGTACTTGTCCCGGATCCCGAGCACGCCCAACGGCCGGTCACTGACGGCCGATGACGGGCTGGTGCGGATCATGACAAAGTCATCCTCGAATTCCACGTAATCAAGAATCGAGCCCAGGACCAAGTGCGCCACACGCCGGCCCATGTCATGCTCCGGCCGGATCACGTGCTCCACACCGAGCTGGCCCAGGATCTCAGCGTGGGGTTCGCTGATGGCTTTCGCCCAGATCTGAGGACGCTGGAACTTCAGGATCCGGGAGGTGGTGAGGATGCTGGCTTCGAGGTCCGAGCCGATGCCCACCACGGCACGGTCGAATTCATGGACCGAAAGCTGGCGCAGAACCTCTTCCTTGGTGGAGTCGGCCCGCACCACGTGGGTGAGGCGCCCGTTATAGGACTGGACAACCTCTTCGCTGGCATCGATGCCAAGCACCTCAGTTCCCTGCGCCTCCAGTTCCAGGGCTAGCGATCCGCCGAAGCGGCCGAGGCCGATGACTACCACCGAGGATGCCTTATCAGCTGCGGCATCGGAGCGGGACGAGAAGATGTTCCTAGCCAATGAGGGGCCTTTCCTTGGGGAATTCGTACAGCATAGGGCGTTCGCGCAGGGCCAGGGCCGCCCCCAGCGTGACGGGCCCCAGCCTCCCAACGAACATGAGCAGGATCAGCACGAGCTGTCCGGCCGGAGGGAGTGCAGCGGTGATTCCGGCGGACAATCCGACTGTGGCGAAGGCCGAAACAACCTCGAACAGGAGCCGTTCCTGCCCAAAATCGGTGATCATCATCAGGAACATCGTGGCCCCGGTGACAAGGGCGATCGCCAGCAGCACCACGGTAATGGCCTGCCGGTGCACTCCGCGGGAGAGCCGCTTGCCGAAGATATTCACCGCCGTTCCGCCTTGCAGTTCGGTCTTCAGGATGAAGAACAGGACGGCAAACGTGGTGATCTTCAGGCCGCCGGCTGTACCAGCCGGGCCGCCGCCAATGAACATCATGATGTCCATGCCCAGCCACGACACCGGGTTCATCTGGGTGATGTCAATACTGTTAAACCCTGCGGTGCGGGTAATGACGGACTGGAAAAAGCCGGCCAGCATACGCTCAGCCGGAGGCAGGCCGCCCAAAGTGGCCGGGTTGGTCCACTCGACGGCGGTGAGGAACATGGTTCCGCCCGCCAGGAGGATGCCCGAGCCGACTAGGACGAGTTTGGTGTTCATACTCCAGTGGATGGGACGTCGGTATTGCCGGCCCAGCTCAAAAAGGACCGGAAATCCGAGTCCGCCGATTATCACGGCGGCAGCGATCGGCAGGCAGATCCAGGGGTCTCCGACGAACCCCATCAGATTATCCGAGTACAGGGCAAAGCCGGCGTTGTTAAAGGAGGAGATGGAGTGGAAAATGCCATGCCAGAGAGCTCTTCCCAGCCCGTAGCCGTATTCCGCCGCAAAGCGGAGCGTGAGAATCAAGGCCAGCACTGCTTCCACAAGCACGCTGATGAGGAGAACTCCAACCACCACACGCCGGACGTCGCCGAAGCCGCTGCTTTTGGTCTCCGCGGCAGCGGATATGCGGGACTTCAGACCCAGCCGGCGTGCGGTCAGGACGCCAAGCAGTGTACCGAAGGACATCACGCCGAAGCCGCCAATCTGGATGAGCGCCAGGATGACCAGCTGGCCGAAGCCAGTCCAGAAGACGGGCGTGTCCACGGTGATCAGGCCAGTGACGCAGATAGCTGAGGTAGCAGTGAACAGCGCCTCGAGAAAAGTTGCGCCGCCGTCTCCGGCCTTGGCCATCGGGAGCATCAGCAGGCTGGTCCCAACGGCAACAGCTCCGGCGAACCCCAACACTATGACTTGGGCGGGATGTCGGGGTGCAAACGCGCGACGGGCTGTGGACAGAATCACCGGGGTTCTTCCGGCGGCTGCTGAAGTGGTGTTCGCGAGGGAGGCCAAGCCGCTCTTGGCAGCGCGAACAAAGTGCATGGCCGTCACGTTATCACCGGAAAACAGCGGACCCTCGCACAGGGAGCGTGCCGGTGAAATGTCGGCACATGTGGAGCGCTGCGCGGGCTCAGCTAGCGCAGCGGGTTAAACGGACGAATCTGGTCGGGGACCTCACCGCTGACGATCTGCTGCGCCAGCAGTTTCCCGGTGGCAGGGCCCAGCACAATGCCCCACATCCCGTGGCCGCCGGCTACGAACACGCCAGGGGAACGGGTTGCACCGATAACGGGCAGCCCGTCCGGGGTCACGGGCCGCGCACCCACCCAAATGTCCTGCAGGTCCGCCAAATCCATGCGGGTGAACAGCGGACGCACAGAGGCCAGAATGGCCTCGATCCGGCCGGTCTGAAGGGGTTCATCCGGACCGCGGAACTCCATGGTTCCGGCGATCCGGAGCCGCCCCTGATACGGGGTGCACGCCACCCGACGGGCAGGGAAATAGATGGGAAACTCGGCCGGATCGTCAGTGGCCACGCTGAAGGAATATCCGCGTCCCGCCTGTACCGAGGTCCGCACGCCCAAGGGTTTGGCCAGCCGGGGCAGCCAGGCTCCGGTAGCCAGCACAACGACGTCGGCGGTCACGGGAGCCGCCGCGTAGGTCTCCACGGAGATTCCCGCCGGACCATGCCGCAGCGATCGGACCTCGGCACCGGTGACGATGCTGCCGCCGCGGGCCCGCACGGAGTCCGCCAGAGCCTGAACGAACGGTCCGGGCTCGATAAACCGCTGGCCGCCCATTGAATAGACGGTTGAAACGTTGTCCGACAGCTGCGGGACCTTCGCCTGCGCGTCTTCCAGCAATGTCAGCGGAACGGCTTGTCCCGCCGCCTCCACATGCGCAATTTCGCGGGTGAAGGGCAGGCTCTGGGGCGCCGACTCGAAGCCGATAATGAAGGGTCCTTTCCTGGTCTCGGACCGGACCCCCGCGGAGGTCAGCTCATCAAAGGACTCCAGGGCCATCTGATCGATCGGGGTCAGTGCGGCCATGGCTTTGGACCAGGCACGCGGCGTGGCATGGGCGGCAAAGCGCGCCAGGAAGCTCCACAGCTGCGGGTCCAGCCGTGCCGGAATGTGCAGGGGCGCGCTCGGGTCCAGCAGGGCCTTGGCACCGTAGGACCAAAGCGAGGGATCAGAGAGCGGCATGGCCATGCCGGGGGTCAACCAGCCGGCATTGCCCCAGGACGCTCCGGCGGCCACGCCTGAACGATCCAAAACGGTGACGTCGAGGCCGCGTTCCTGAAGATGCCAGGCGGTGGCGAGCCCCACCATTCCGGCTCCGACGACGACGGCACTGCGGGGAGCGGCGGCACGGGGATACATACGGGAACTCCTCAAAAGCGGGGACTGAGCACTTGGTGCCATCCTGAAGATCAGTTACCCCGAAAGCAACGAAATCGACAAGAATTCTGTTTAGACTGCCGATCATGGCTAAAGGTTCAAAAATGAAGGCTTCCCGGATTGCCGGATCGAAGAAACAGCGGCCCGCCGGTAGTGCTGCACCCGCGCTGCAGGCTTCCGTCCTTCCAGCCCCGGTGACAGGGCTGGATGCCATTGACCTGTCCATTGTGGCGCTGCTGCAGGCCGACGCCAGGATGGCCAACAACGCCGTGGCCTCCGCCGTCGGCATAGCACCGTCCACCTGCCACGGAAGGATCAAATCACTGCAGGAGCGCGGCGTTATCCGGGGCTTTCACGCAGCAATTGATCCGGCCGCCGTCGGGCGCGGGCTCCAGGCGCTGATCGCCATTCGGCTCCACGCCCACGCGCGTTCAAACCTGGCCACCTTCAAACAGTATTTGGCGCAGCTGCCGGGGGTGGAGAGCATTTTTTTCGTCACGGGGGACCGGGATTTTCTCATCCACGTGGCGCTGGCAAATTCGGAGGCGCTGCGGGACCTGGTGGCGCACAACCTCAGCGTTCATCCGGAGGTGGCCGGAACCAACACCAGCGTCATCTTTGAATACGTCTCGGTGGAACGGAGCATCTCTGCCGGTTAGCTCTTTGGCTTCACCACAGGGAAACGTCCGCTGGGCTCCTCGCCCTCTTCAAAGTGGCTGGATGCAGGCCCAACAATCAACGGATCAGGGGCATGGGCAACCGAGATGTCCTTATTGGGATAGTCGACGCTGTGCAGCACAAACCGCATGGCTTCCAGCCTGGCCCGCTTCTTGTCATTGGACTTCACCACGGTCCACGGGGCGTCGCCGGTATCCGTGTAGAAGAACATGGCTTCCTTGGCCTCGGTGTAGTCGTCCCACTTGTCCAGGCTGGCGAGGTCCGTGGGGGAGAGCTTCCACTGTTTCACGGGGTCTGTTTCACGGGCGGCGAACCGGGCCACCTGTTCCGCCCGCCCCACGGAAAACCACAGCTTGTTGAGCAGTACGCCCGAGTTCACGAGCATGCGCTCCAGTTCAGGCACTTCGCGCATGAACTCCAGGTACTGGGCAGGGGTGCAGTATCCCATGACGCGTTCCACACCGGCCCGGTTGTACCAGGACCGGTCCATCATGACGATTTCACCGCCGCTGGGAAGCCTGGCAACGTAGCGCTGGAAATACCATTGGGTGCGCTCGCTGTCTGTGGGCTTTTCCAGCGCCACAATTCGGGCGCCACGGGGATTCATATGCTCGTTGAAGCGCTTGATCGCTCCGCCTTTACCCGCCGCATCACGGCCCTCAAAAATGAGGAGCATCTTTTGGCCGGTTTCCTTAACCCACAGCTGCATTTTCAGAAGTTCAATCTGCAGGGCCCGTTTCTGCTTGTCATAGCTGCGCCGGCTGAGCTTCTTGTCGTACGGGTAGTTGTACCGCCAGGCTTCGTCGTCGGCGACGGCCGTGATTTTCTTGCTCTTGACTTTGAGATCGCGCAACTCATCGAGCTCGTCGGCGTAGTCCTGCGTCAGGGAAATCTGCTTCTCCCGCTCGGGTGGCCTGAGGTCTCCGGAAGCCTGGCCTCCTGCCAGTTTCTTATCCTCATCCTTGACGGTGGTCTTGTTCGTAGCCATGGGCATCTCCTGCACGCGCGGACGGTGATAACCGAATCTACGTCGCCACAGCAGGTCAGGGAAGGGCTAGCGCAGCCGGATTATCAGTTGAACTGAGTATCGAAACGTTTCATGAACGCCGCCATCGCGTCACGCTTCACGGCGGTCAAGGGACGGTACGTGCTGGTGCCGTTGGGCTCGGTCCACCCGGTGGAGATCCCGGTGGACGCCAACCAGGAAATCTCTTTGTAGAACTGGTTGTTTTTCGCGACGTCCCTGAAGGGAGCTTTTCCGGGAGGCGTGAAGTCGGGCGAATCGGCATACCGGTACATAAAGGCAGCCATGGCGTCACGGTTTACCGATTGACGCGGCCGGTATGTCTTGGTGCCGTTGCTTTCCAGCCAGCCGGTGGAAATCTCTTCCGCTGCCAGCCAGGCGATCTCCCGGTAGAACTGGTTGCTGGTCGAAACGTCAGCGAACGGAGATTTCTTCGGCGCAGTAAATTTCGGGCTGCCGGCCAAACGATACATAAAGGCTGCCATCGCGTCTCGGTTCACGGAGTCCAGCGGGCGGTAGGTCCTGCTTCCGTTGGCCTCGGTCCAGCCGGTGGAGATGCCCGCGGCGGCCATCCAGCCCATTTCATCGGAGAACAGCATGCTGTGTGGCACATCGGCGAAGGGGGAGGCCACGGAGGCTACAGCAGCGGCGGCGTCCAGCAGCTCCGGACCGCAGTGCGGGAAGCAGGTTCCGGGAAGGGTGCGGGCCGTTTCCTTCAGGGCCGCCTCCACCTGCGCGGGCTTCAGCCCCGGGTCCGCCGCCAACAGGAGCGCGGCTGTTCCGGCCACATGCGGCGCCGCCATGGAGGTTCCCTGATAGAACTCGTAGCCCTCGGCCGCCGGCACCGATGTGCCGGTGTTCACGGTTGAGAGGATCCCCCCGGCAGGGTCAGTGAAAGTGTTGCCGCCGGGGGCCATGACATCCACCAACGGACCATAGTTTGAGTAGACCGCGCGGGAGCCGTTCGCATCTGTTGCACCCACCACGACGACGTCCCGGCAGTTGGCCGGCTGGCTCCGGTCAGCGGCGATGCCGTCATTGCCTGCCGCCGCCACAACAACGGCTCCGCGGCCCACCGCGAAGTCGATCGCCTCCTGCATGGCGCCGGAGCAGGTGCTCACTCCGCCAAGGCTCAGGTTAATGACACGGGCAGGCGTGGGATTGGACGGAGCGCCGGGCAGCTGTCCGCCGGCGGCCCAGATGATGCCGTCTGAAATATCGGACATGTATCCGCCGCAGGTGCCAAGCGCCCGGACGGGAAGAATCAGGGCTCCGGGGGCAACACCGCTGATGCCCACTCGGTTGTTGGCCGTCGCGGCGATGATGCCTGAAACATGGGTGCCATGCCAGGTAGACGGGGCGCCCACGGTTCTGCCGCACGCACCGGCCGGGTACCAGTCGCCCTCATCGCGCGGATCGGCGTCGCGCCCGTTGCCGTCACCGGCAACTGCCGGATCAGTAATCACGTCGTAACCCGGGAGGAGCTTGGACCGAAGCTCGGTGTGCGCGGTGATGCCCGTATCCACGACGGCCACCACCTGGCGCTCGCCGGTGGAGACGTTCCACGCGGCCGCCACATTGGCTCCGCCTCCCGCAGCCTGTAGATTCCACTGCTGCGGATAGCGGGGGTCATTGGGGGTCACTGCCGCCGGATGCAGCAGGATATCCGGCTCCACGGACTCGATGTTGGGGTTGGCTGCCAGGGTGCCGACGACGGCGGCAGTTTCTTCCGTGCTGAGCTCGCGGTCCACTTCGATGACGGTTGCTCCCGCGGCGGTCTGGTGAAGCTCGGTCACCGAGGTCTCCAGCGGCTCGGCGGCCTGAACATAGGACTGCGCCCGGTCGTGGCCGGAAAGCGAAGACCTGTTGGTGAACTTCACAATGAAACGGTTGGTCCCGGTTTCCGGAGCGGCGTCCGGTGCCGGCGTTTGCTCTACCTGGCTGACTGCCACTGCCGGTCCTGCCACCAGCGTGCCGCCGGTGAGCAGGAGAACAGCTGCCCCGGCCACGGCACGGACCAGGACGCGGGGACAGAGGATCTTCGCCAAGGGTGTTCCTGTTCAAACGGGGTTCCGGACGGGCAAGGGCTCCGCCGGGGAAAGACGATCCTGGCCTCATGCACGCCTGGAATGCGGCGTCTGCCGCGAATGCTGACTCTATCCCGTCGCCCCGGTAGCGCCTACCGGAGTGTTTCTCCGGCAGAAATCAACAGTCCACTGTGCTAAGAGAAGCGGCGGCGGCGCGGAATCGAAAGCTGCAGACCTTTCTTCATTCATAATGAATACCGATGACTTCTCTACGCACCAAAGTTCTGTCCCTTGCCGCTCTGCCCGCTCTTTTGTTCGGATCCGCCGCCTGCACTCCGTTGACGGAGGGAAATGCGGCCCCAGGAACGGGAACCGGCCCGTCGCCGGTCCAGGAGGCAGTGGCAGGCTCGGCGCTGGAGCAGCTGGAGACGCTCCCGGTGAAGGGCCGTGCACCGAAGACCGGTTATAACCGGGATCAGTTTGGGCCCTCCTGGGCGGACGTGGACCGCAACGGGTGCGATACCCGCAACGACATCCTGGCCCGGGACCTCACCGCCGTCGTTTATAAGGACGGAACCAAGGAATGCGTGGTGGCCTCCGGCACCTTCGCCGACCCCTACACGGGCACAACCATCAGCTTTGTACGCGGCAATGACACGAGCACAGCCGTCCAGATAGACCACATCGTGGCGCTGTCCGATGCCTGGCAGAAGGGCGCCCAGCAGCTCTCCGCCGAGGAACGCCGCCAGCTCGCCAATGATCCGTTGAACCTGATGGCGGCGGACGGCCCGGCCAACGGTGCGAAGTCGGACTCCGACGCCGCCACCTGGCTGCCGTCCAACAAGGCCTTCCGCTGTGATTATGTGGCGCGCCAGGTTGCGGTCAAGGCCGAGTATGAGCTGTGGGTAACCCAGGCTGAGCACGACGCGATCGCCGGGGTCCTTTCGTCCTGCCCGGACCAGCCCGTTGCTGATACGGCCGGCGCCGGCGCTGGAGCGGTGGAGGTTGTGCCTCCCGCCGAGGCCGGAAAAGCGCCGGTCTATGCCAACTGCGCGGCCGTCAAGGCTGCCGGCGCCGCGCCCATCCGTCCCGGCGAGGCGGGCTGGGATCCCAAGTTCGACGGCGACGGCGACGGTGTGGGCTGCACCTCCTAGCCGGGCGTCATCGGAGGTTAAGGACAGCTTCTAACGGAGTGCGCCCCGGGCGCGGCCGTTAGGATGGGCAGCAGGTTCCGGTCAGGGCCGGAATGTGGTGCCTTATTACATTGGAAACAATCGTTCTCCTTTTCGAAATGTCTGGCTGTCAGGATCGGAATATGAACTCTTCCCTCACCATCGGTTACGCGGCAATGCTGGAGCAGTTCCATCCCACGGAGGCCGTGGCGCTGGCGGAATATGCCGAAAGTAAGGGCTTTTCCGGCGTCATGGCCGCAGATCATTTCCAACCCTGGGTTCCGGCGCAGGGACAGTCCGCCTTTGTCTGGAATGTTCTCTCTGCTTTAGGAGAGCGCACCAGGGGCGACATTGGCCCGGGTGTGACGGCCCCAACCTTCAGATGGCATCCGGCCATGGTGGCGCAGGCCTCGGCCACTCTGGCTGCCATGTATCCGGGCCGGCACTGGCTGGGACTGGGGTCCGGAGAGGCGCTGAACGAGCACATCACCGGACAGTACTGGCCGGAGGCGCCGGAGCGCATCAACCGCATGTTCGAAGCGATCGACATCATCACCAAGCTCTTCACGAACTCGCTGGCCGGCAAGGACGTCCGGCACAAGGGCGAGTTTTACAAGATGGAGTCCACCCGCCTGTGGACCATGCCGGAGACCGCCCCGGAGATCCTGGTGGCCACGGCCGGGCCGGTGACAGCCAAGCGGGCCGGCCGCCATGCCGACGGGCTCATTACAGTGGGCGCTCCGTTGGAGAAGATCGGAATGCTCTTTGAGCGGTTCGACGCCGGAGCCCGCGAAGCCGGCAAGGATCCGGACACCATGCCCAAGGTCCTGCAGCTGCATATGAGCTGGGCCGAGACGGACGAAGAAGCCCTCACCAACGCCATGGTGGAATGGCCCAACGGCGGCATGAAGTTCCCCAAGGGGGACATCCGGTCCCCGTTCGAGCTGGAGCAGATGGCCAAGCTGGTCCGGCCGGAGGACTTTGAAGGGCGCCTGGTTATTTCCAGCGATCCGGACCTGCACCGCGCGTACATTCAGAAATTCGTGGATCTGGGCTTTGACCGCATCTACCTGCACAACGTGGGACGAAACCAGCGCCAGTGGATCGATGTCTTTAGCCGCAGCGTCCTTCCGGCCCTGCAGCGCTGACCGATGCGCAGCATCACACTTTTTGCCGTGCCGGGCATTGGGGAAATCACCCCGGGCGCGGACCTGGCTGCCGTTATCCTGGCGGCCGCGGGCTCAGCTCCGGAGACGGCCCTGCGGCCCGGAGACATTTTGGCCGTCACCTCCAAGATTGTCTCCAAGGCCGAAGGCCGCCAAGTAGCGGCGGAGGACCGGGAACAGGCGATTACCGATGAAACGGTCCGGGTGGTGGCCAGCAAGGTCCATCCCGGAGGCGTGACCCGGATCGTGGAGAACAAGCTGGGCATCGTGTCCGCCGCGGCAGGGGTGGACAACAGCAACACGCCCGCCGGAACGGTCCTGCTGCTTCCCGTTGATCCCGACGCCTCGGCCCGGGCACTGTGCGCCGGGCTGCGGCGGGAACTGGGGTTCGACGTCGGGGTCCTTATTACCGACACCCTGGGCCGCGCCTGGCGGGAGGGGCAGACCGACGCCGCCATTGGGGCCGCCGGGATGGACGTCATGCTGGATCTGCGGGGAACAGCTGACGCCTTTGGCCAGGAGATGAAAGCCACCATGACTGCTGTTGCGGACGAGATTGCCGCGGCTGCGGATCTGGTCAAGGGCAAAACCAGCCAGTGCCCCGTGGCGGTGCTGAGGGGGCTGCCGGATTTGGTGCATCCCGAAGGGTTTTTCAGTGCTGACCGGGGCGCCCGGGCGCTGGTGAGGCCTGCGGCCCGGGACATGTTCCGGCTGGGCAGCGCCGAGGCCTGGCGGGAAGGCTACGCGGCGGCCTGCCATGACGCCGGGCTGCCGCTGCCGGGCTGGTTCACTGCCGGCGCGAACGGGACGGCACCGGCAGCGGACGGGCAGAACTAGAAGTCGGCGGCAGGGACAGGGCGATCAGCGGCCGTCCCGTCCCCGGATGTACCAGCACGTGGGCCTGCACACCGTAGACCTCCCGGATCAGGTCGGCGGTCAGCACGGTCCGCGGATCCCCGGCGGCCACCACCGCGCCGCCGGAAAGAACAATGACATGGTCGCAGTGAGCGGCCGCATGGGTGAGGTCGTGCAGGGCGGCGACGACGGCGATCCCGCGGCCGGCGAGTTCCCGCAGCAGATGCAGCGTGGTCAGCTGGGCATGCGGATCAAGGTGGTTGGTGGGTTCGTCCAGCAGCAGCAGCTGCGGCCGCTGGGCCAGCGCCCGGGCCAGCTGGACCCGCTGCCGCTGGCCGCCCGAAAGTTCGTTAAACATGCGCTCAGCCAGCTCCGGCACACCGGCGGTCTGCAGCGAGGCCAGCACCTCGGCGTCGTCCCCGCTGGTGCCAAAACCCAGCATGGACCGGTGCGGCATGGTGCCCAGCGACACGACGTCGCGCACGGTCAGGGGTGAGTCGGTGCCGGACTCCTGCTCGGCCAGGGCCGCAATCCGGGCGCGCTCCCGGCGCGGCCGGCGCAGCAGATCCCGGCCCTCCCACAGCACGCTGCCTGCGCGCACGGGCACTACGCCGGCCAGCGCCCGCAGCAGCGTGGACTTGCCGGCACCGTTGGGCCCCACCAGAGCCGAAAGGGTACCGGCCGGCACCGTACAGTCCACCCCGTCCACCACCAGCCTCCCGCCGAGCCGGACCGCCAGATCAGCGGCGCGCAGGGCCTTCACGTCCGGCTTGGCTGCCTGCCCGATGCTCATGCCCCGCCCTTCCGCCGGGCCAGCACGTACGCGAACACCGGTGCGCCAATCACGGCTGTCACCACGCCCACCGGCAGCTCACGGGGTTCAAAGGCGGCACGGGCCGCCGTATCCGCCCAGATCAGGAACACCGCGCCGAGCAGCGCGGACAGCGGCAGCAGAGCGCGGTGACCCGGACCGGCAATGAGCCGGACCACATGGGGGAACACCAGGCCAATGAAGCCGATCGATCCGCTGACCGAAACCATGGCGCCGGTCAGCAGGGCCGTCGCGGCGAGCATGCTCCACCGCACGGCTCCAACGTTGATGCCCAGGGCCGAGGCGGCGTCGTCGCCGAAGGCAAACCCGTCCAGGATGCGGGCGGTGCCCAGCAGCGGCAGGCCCACCAGCAGCAGGGCGCCGGTGGCTATGCCCACACTGGACCACTGGGTGCCGCTCAGTGAACCCAGCAGCCAGCCCAGAATATTCCGGTAGGAATCGCCGGTGGCGGTCCAGAAGATCACCAAACTGGTCAGGGCGCTGCCCAGGGAGGAGACCGCCACTCCGGCCAGGACGGTGCGGGACGGTGTCAGTCCGCCCGCCAGTCGAGCCAGCAGCAGGGTTGCGGCCAGCGCGGCCAGGGCGCCGATGAACGCCGCCAGCGGCAGCAGCAGCTGGGCGCCCAGCAGGACTACGCAGACCGCCCCCAGTGAAGCGCCGGAGGACAGGCCCAGCAGGTACGGATCGGCCAGCGCGTTGCGGGTCAGCGCCTGCATGACCGCGCCGCTCACTGCCAGGCCGGCGCCCACTGCCGCCGCGGTCAGGACCCGGGGCAGCCGCAGTTCCCAGATAATGCCGTCCTGCAGGGCGGACAGCGGGCTGGTGCCAAGCCCAAGGTGGGAGAGGATGGAACGGAAAGCGTCCGCCACGCCAATGTCCGCCGGGCCCACGGTCGCGGCGGCGGCGATGGATAGCACCAGCGACGCGGCCAGCACCGCCGTCGCCGTGCCCGTGCGGAAGCGGCGTCTGCCCCGCGGGGGAGCCGGCTCCGCTGGCTCCGGGGTGAGGGCGGCGGCTTCCCCGCGGGCCAGGCGGACGGTGGTCACTGCAGCTTCGCGAGCTGGTCGTTGAGGTCCGCCACGGCGTCGGTGTTGCGGACGCCGGCCTCGCCGGCGGCGAAGGGAAGGACCAGATAGCGCTCGTTGATGACCGCGTCCATCCCCGCCGTGGCCGGGTTGGCCGCCAGCAGCTCCTTCTTGGATTCGGCGGTGTTCCGGTCCGCATCCGCCAGGACGATCACGTCCGGGTTGGCCGCCACCACGGTTTCCCAGCTCAGCGAAGCCCAGGCATCTTCCACCGAGCCGGCAATGTTCTCCAGGCCCAGCGTCTCCATCATCATCTGCGGTGCACCCAAACCTGCTCCCGCGTACGGAGTGTCCCGGCCCGAGGAGAACCAAAACGCGGTCCGGCCGGCTCCGGCAGGCTCAATCCCGGCCAGGACCTTCCGCTGCTCGGCCACCAGATCAGCGGCTGCCTCCGGAGCGCCCAGAAGATTACCGGCCTCGACGATGTCATCAAAAACGGCCTCGAAGGTCAGTTTGCCCGGCGCCCCTTCCTCCCGGCAGGCTGCCGGGGACACATAGGTGCTGATGCCGAGGGAGGCCAGGGCATCCCGCTCGCCGGCGGCGTCGGCGCTCAGGTTTGATTCCCAGCCGGCGTAGATGAAGTCGGGTTCACGCTCCAGCACCACCTCCTGCGAGGGTGCCGCGTCGGACAGGGACGGAATCCCTTCCGCGGCCGCCGCCAATGACGGAGGAACGGGGCCGTCCAGGAATGCCGTGCCCACCACTTTGCTGCCCAGTCCCAGGGCCAGAACTGTTTCCAGGGAGGTGGATTTAATGGCCACAATGCGTTCGGGCGGGGCGGTAAGGGTGACATCGGTGCCGCAGTTGGACACGAAGATCGGGTACGACGACGGCGGGCCCGGCGCTGCGGCAGCCGTCCCGTCCCCGCCATCGGGCTGCGCTGCAGGGCTTTCGGCCTGCGCCGCAGGGCCGGGGGACGCGGCACAGCCGGCCAGGGCCAGCAGGCTGGCAGCAAGGAACAGGGAAAGGCCGGGCATAAGGAAAGGGGAGGGTTTAGGTGATCGGTTCATAGTTCCTCGTGGTTTTGGTGGGGCAGCTGAGGGATCTATGGTCCAAATCCAGACCGGCGCTACCGGCCATTCGAGCCGGTGATCTGTGCAGAACGCTAGCATCACTTTGTTTCCGGATCATTCCTCTGCCGGCCGGTAACTCTTCCGCCAATACCTGCACCGGCCTGGAAAAGCCGCAGCAGCAAACCCTTGCGGGTTCCCGGACAAGGGCGAAGGATGAACCCACGCCGCGGCAATGACGCCCCAGCTTTAACGCCGCGGAAATGTTGGGGAAACGTTCGGCACAAAGACTGGTAAAGGCCCGTGAAAGGGCGCATCGGCACCGCGGCACTGCAGCCGCAATGAGGAGGCACAATGACCATCATCCGCACAGCCCTGACCCAGACAACGTGGACCGGGGATGAAGAATCCATGGTTGCCAAGCATGAGGAGTTTGTCCGAAAGGCAGCTGCCGAGGGCGCGCAGATCATTTGTTTCCAGGAACTCTTCCACGGCCCGTACTTCGGAATTGTGCAGGACAACAAGTACTACGACTATGCGCAGAAGGTTCCCGGCCCCCTCACCGAGCGGTTCTCGAAACTTGCCGCCGAACACAACATGGTCATCATCCTGCCCATTTATGAAGAGGAGCAGCCCGGAATCCTTTACAACACGGCAGCAGTTATAGATGCCGACGGAACGTATCTGGGCAAATACCGCAAAAACCACATTCCCCATGTTGATAAGTTCTGGGAGAAGTTCTATTTCCGGCCGGGAAACATGGGCTGGCCGGTGTTCAACACCGCCGTAGGCGCCGTGGGCGTGACCATCTGCTACGACCGCCACTTCCCCGAAGGCTGGCGTGTCCTGGGACTGAACGGGGCCCAACTCGTGTTCAACCCGAACGCCTCCAAGCCGGGGCTCTCCAACCGGCTCTGGGAACTGGAACAGCCCACCGCCGCGGCGGCGAACGGCTATTACGTGGTGGTGCCCAACCGGGTGGGCAGTGAGACCAATGAATTCGGTGATGAGGCCGTTGATTTCTACGGCACCTCCTACGTTGTTGATCCGCAGGGGAACTACGTGGGGGAGCTGGGGAGCCGCCACAACGAGGAGCTGATGATCCGCGACCTGGACATGGACCTGGTGCGCACCGCCCGCAACAACTGGCAGTTCTACCGCGACCGCCGGCCGGACGCCTATACGCCCATCACCAACCCGTAGACCGGCAGTTCCGCCAGCCCGTTCCTGGCTGGACATCGCAGCAGGACAGCAGTCAGACAAGGGAGTCGTTTTGAGTACAACACTGATCACCGGAGGAACAGTTGTTACCTCCACCGGCCGCAGCGAAGCGGACGTCCTCATTGACGGGGAGAAGATCGCGGCGGTACTCGCACCCGGGTCCACCCTGCTCGGCCATGACCTGGCCGGCTCCGTGGATACGGTCCTGGACGCCCGCGGCAAGTATGTGGTTCCCGGCGGCATTGATGCGCACACCCACATGCAGATGCCGTTCGGCGGCACTGAAGCCTCCGACACCTTTGAAACCGGCACCCGCGCCGCCGCCTGGGGAGGGACCACGACGATCGTGGACTTCGCGATCCAGCGGTACGGCGAGCGGGTGATGGACGGCCTGGAGGCGTGGCATGAGAAGGCCGCCGGGGAATGCGCCGTCGACTACGGCTTCCATCAGATTGTGGGGGACGTCAACGATGATTCGCTCAAGGCCATGGCCGGGCTCATCGATGAGGGGGTATCCAGCTACAAACTGTTCATGGCCTATCCGGGGGTCTTCTACAGCGATGACGCGCAGATCTACAAGGCCATGCGGGTGGGAGCCGAAACCGGCCTGATGACCATGATGCACGCCGAAAACGGCCCCGCCATTGACGCCATGGTCACCGAACTGCTGGCCCAGGGCAAAACCGATCCCTACTACCACGGGGTGGCGCGGGCCTGGCAGATGGAGGAGGAAGCCACGCACCGGGCCATCATGCTGGCCAACCTCACCAACGCGCCCCTGTATGTGGTCCACGTTTCGGCGAAGCAGGCGGTGGAGCAGCTGGCCGCCGCCCGGGACAACGGCCAGAACGTGTTCGGCGAAACCTGCCCGCAGTACCTGTACCTGAATCTGGAGGACCAGCTCGGCGCCGAGGGTTTTGAAGGGGCCAAATGGGTGTGTTCCACACCGCTGCGTTCCAAGCACGAGCATCATCAGGACCACATGTGGCAGGCACTGCGCACCAACGATATCCAGATGGTGGCCACCGACCACTGCCCGTTCTGCATGAAGGGGCAAAAAGACCTGGGCCAGGGGGACTTCTCCAAAATCCCCAACGGCATCGGCTCGGTGGAGCACCGCATGGACCTGATGTACCAGGGGGTGGTGGACGGCAGGATCAGCCTTGAGCGCTGGGTGGAAATCACCAGCACCACGCCGGCGCGCATGTTTGGCATGTACGGCACCAAAGGCGTGATCGCCCCGGGAGCCGATGCCGACGTCGTGATCTATGACCCCAACGGCCACACCTCCATAGGACTGGAGAAGACCCATCACATGAACATGGACTACTCGGCGTGGGAAGGCTACGAGATTGACGGGCACGTGGACACCGTGCTGTCCCGCGGGCGGGTCCTCATCAATGACAACGAATACCTGGAATCCAAGGGCCACGGCCGCTACGTCCGCCGTGCCCCCAGCCAGTACCTGATTTAGGCCAGTACCTTACAAGGAGCGGAACAGCATGGAATTTGGTGCAGTACTTCAGTGCAACCCGCCCGCCGCCCGTACAGTGGCGCTCGCAAAAAGGGCCGAGGAGTATGGGTTCGACTACGTCTGGACGTTCGACTCGCACATCCTGTGGCAGGAACCGTATGTGATTTACAGCCAGATCCTGGCCGAAACGCAAAACATCAAAGTGGGGCCCATGGTCACCAACCCGGCCACCAGGGACTGGACAGTGACCGCCTCCACCTACGCCACGCTGAACTCGATGTACGGCAACCGGACAGTGTGCGGCATCGGCCGCGGTGACTCCGCACTGCGGGTGAGCGGCGGATCGCCCACCACGCTCAAGACGCTGCGCGAGGCGATCCACGTGATCCGCGAGCTGGCAAACTCCCGGCCCGTGGAATACAACGGGCGGACCATCCAGTTTCCGTGGAGCACCGGCTCGGAGCTGGAAATGTGGGTGGCAGCCTACGGACCCCTGGCGCTGAAACTTACCGGTGAAGTGGGGGACGGGTTCATCCTGCAGCTGGCGGATCTGGACATTGCCGAATGGATGATCGCCACTGTGCGCACCGCTGCGGCCGCGGCCGGCCGCGATCCGATGGCGATCAAGTTCTGCGTGGCGGCGCCCATGTATATAGGGGATGACTGGGAGCACATGCGGGACCAGTGCCGCTGGTTCGGCGGGATGGTGGGCAACCATGTGGCGGACATTGTGTCCAAATATGGTGCCGATGCCGCGGTGCCGCAGGCGCTGACCGATTACATAGCGGGGCGGGACGGCTACGACTACAACGAACACGGCCGCGCCGGAAACACTCACACCGCATTTGTGCCGGACGAGATTGTGGACCGGTTCTGCCTGATGGGCACCGCCGAGCAGCACATGGAAAAGCTGGAAAAGCTCCAGGCTCTGGGGGTCACCCAGTTTGCCGGCTACCTCCAGCATGACAACAAGGAGGAAACCCTGCGCGTCTACGGTGAGAGCATCATCCCGGCGCTGCGCAAGCACGTGAGCGCAACCTCATGAGCAGCGCATGAGCTCGGCGGCTGGGGCGGCGGGGCCGGCGGGGCCGGCGGCCAGGATTGGCTGGGCGGCCGGCGGAGTCCTGGCTCCGGTGCTGCTCTGGGAAGGGTACAAGTTTGCCGGACCCGAAAGCGGTGTCAGCCTTGCCGGCATGCCGCTGCTGCCGCGGACCTCCGACCTGGCCATGCCGCATATCTGGACCATGCTTGCGCGGCTGGCCGAACCGGTCACCTCGGCTGCCGGGGCGGTGCCGCTGTGGGCCGCCGTGCTGCAGGCCGCGGCGTTCACGCTGGGGATTGCGGCGCTGGGCTGGCTGATCGGTGTGGTGGTGGGGACCGGCCTGGCCATGGTGATGCAGCGGTTCCGGTCCGCCGGATCGGCGCTGCTGCCATGGATCATCCTGAGTCAGACCGTCCCGCTGATCGCCATTGCACCGCTGGTGCGGCGCTGGGGATCGCAGCTGGAGATTGGCTCCTTCACCTGGGAAAACTGGATGTCGGTGGCGGTCATCGCCTCCTATCTGGCTTTCTTCCCGGTGGCGATCGGTGCCCTGCGCGGATTTTCCTCCCCGCAGGGCAATCATCTGGATCTGATGTACAGCTATGCCGTGGGCTGGTGGCGCAGCTTCCTGTTCCTGCGGCTCCCGGCAAGCATTCCGTTTCTGCTGCCCGCTCTGCGCCTGGCCGCGGCCAACGCCGTTATCGGTGCCGTGGTGGCGGAAGTATCGATCGGCCTCAAAGGCGGGATCGGCCGGATGATCGTGGAATACGCCGCTGCGGCCGGCGGAGATCCCGGCAAACCCTGGGCACCCATCTTCGGAGCCGTCCTTCTGGGCCTGGCAGCCGTTGCCGCCACCACCGTCCTGGGACTGTTCCTGCACGGCTAAGTCAACCGGTTAGTGCAACACGGGGTTCAGGCTGCTGCGGGTTGCAGCAGCTCAGCAAGTTTCTGAGCCGGGGTCGCCATGCCCAGGGT
>NZ_JBEPPM010000011.1:0-135673 GCF_040547315.1 Arthrobacter sp. UYP6 | reverse complement strand
CCATACCCACGGGGTGGGCGGTAACAGCCAGTTCAACCAATTAAAATAATTGGTATCAATAAACTTGGCACACTATTGAGTTCTCAAACAACAGATGCATCCGAAATACTCGGAAAAACAATTGAATGTCTTTCTTTTCTCTTCGCTGCAGTGTTTCTTTATTCTATTTCATCCGGACTGTTTTAGCAATTCGGGATAATTCCCGAAGCCTGCTTCTTTTTGTCCGTCCGAGCCCACGTCAAAGCCCCGGTTTTCCGTATCCGTGCTTTACGGCACAGGCGGGATCACCAGGAAGTTTTTGGTGGGGTTTGGCCGCCATGCTCGGTGAGTTTCTCAACTCCCGGCCGCGGCGACTTAGAAGACTCTACACGGGGTTGGAGGGACGCGCAAATCCGCTCCTGGACGCAGCTGGAAGGGCAATCAGGACGTGGCCATGGGGCCCGCATACGGTGGTCCCCTGACCACTATTCGTGAAGCAGGCACGGGGGACGTTCCCGGCCTCGCCCGGCTCAGAGCAGTCTGGGTGGCCGAACAGGAACGCGCACCTGTGGATGACCCAAACTTCGAGAAGCGCTATCGGGAATGGATGGACGCCAACCCTCGAAAGTTCTTTGTGGCCCATCAGGACGGCGAAGTGATCGGAATGCTCAACCTCATGGTCTTCGGGCGGAGGCCCCAAACCTGGGAAGGAAGGCGCCACGGAGCTGAGCGCCCTCAGGCTCTGACTAGGCTGGGGCAGTACAACGCGACACCGCGCGAGCTGCAGTACCTAACAGTCAAGGGAAGATCCGGCAGGCGCATGAGCCGTAAAGCGCCTGGGAAGGAACATCATGCCCCCGGTACACAACCCACCCATTGGCGGGGGTGAACTGCCCGTCCTGCGCGGCACCCGGGTAACGCTGCGCGCGTTCACGGAGGACGACGTCGGACTTGTGCAGTCCGCTTCCCTGGATCCGCTGATCCCCCTGATTGCCTCGGTGCCCGCCACATCGGGGCAGGCCGAGGCTCTGGCGTTCATTGAGCGCCAGCATCAGCGCCTCCGCAGTGGAGCGGGCTGGTCCTTCGCCATCGCCGATGCATCCACCAACACGGCCGTAGGACAGATTGGCCTGTGGCCGGGCCAATCCAACCGCCGCACCGGCAACCCCAACACCATTGGCTACTGGATGGGACCCGCGCACAGGAAGCAGGGATATGCGGGTGCAGCGCTGGGGCTGCTGACCGAGTGGGGCCTGACGGTTGCGCAGCTACCGCAGATCGACCTGTATATAGAGCCGTGGAATGAAGGCTCCTGGCGCACCGCCGAACGGGCCGGCTATAGAAGGGACGCGCTGCTGCCGTCGTGGCAGAAAGTGGGTGCGCACTGGCGGGACATGTACCGGTACCTACGGAGAGCCAGATGACTCCTCATATGGCTCCCTATATAGGCGTCCAAAATCTGCCCCCATATAGGGAGCCGCAACAGGCGTCTTCCAGCGGCATCGCCGGGGGCACAGCCGGGCCATCGAAACCCGCCGAAACCGACCCCCGCAAAAGCACTCCAAAAATCGGGTAGACTGGTTCGCGGCCCCTCATGTGGTGTCATCCTGTGAACTCCCCCAGGACCGGAAGGTAGCAAGGGTAAGCGGGCTCTGGCAGGTGCATGAGGGGTCTTTAATTTTTTCAGGATCAACAGGTTTTCCCCGCCCAGATGCCGGGATGCAAACCGTCAGTGCCAACCGATAGGGTTCTATCTGTGAGTACAGCTCTTTACCGCCGCTACCGTCCCGAGAGCTTTGCGGATGTGATCGGGCAGGAGCACGTCACGGAGCCGCTGATGGCGGCGCTCTCCAAGAACCGTGTTAATCATGCCTATCTCTTCTCCGGCCCCCGCGGCTGCGGCAAAACAACGTCCGCACGTATCCTGGCGCGCTGCCTGAACTGCGCCGAAGGCCCGACGCCGGTTCCCTGCGGCACGTGCGACAGCTGCGTTGAACTGGCCCGCAACGGCTCCGGCAGCCTGGACGTCATCGAGATTGACGCCGCCAGCCACGGCGGTGTGGACGATGCCCGCGACCTGCGCGAACGCGCCACCTTTGCCCCGGTCCGCGACCGCTACAAGATCTTTATCATTGACGAAGCCCACATGGTCACCTCAGCCGGCTTCAACGCCCTGCTGAAGATCGTTGAAGAGCCGCCGGAGCATATCAAATTCATCTTCGCCACCACGGAGCCGGACAAGGTGATTGGCACCATCCGGTCCCGTACCCACCACTATCCGTTCCGTCTGGTTCCGCCGGAACCGCTGCTGGCCTATCTGGACAAGCTCTGTGCGCAGGAAAACGTTCCGGTTGCCCCCGGCGTGCTCTCGCTGGTGATCCGCGCCGGCGCAGGTTCCGTCCGTGACTCGCTCTCCGTGCTGGACCAGTTGATGGCCGGAGCCGGGGAATCGGGCCTGGATTACGAGCTGGCCGTGAATCTGCTGGGCTACACGCCCATCTCCCTGCTCGACGACGTCGTGGACGCCTTTGCTGCCGGCGACGCCGCCACCGTCTTCCGCGCGGTGGACCGGGTCATCCAGACCGGTCAGGACCCCCGCCGGTTTGTCGAGGACCTGCTGGAACGCTTCCGCGACCTGATCATTGTCCACGCCATGCCGGAGAGCGCCGCCGCGGTGCTGCGCGGGATGCCGGAAGACCAGATCAGCCGGATGAGCACCCAGGCAACCCAGCTGGGCGGCGCCGAGCTGTCCCGGGCAGCGGACATCACTAACACGGCACTGACCGAGATGACCGGCGCCACGTCGCCGCGCCTGCATCTGGAACTGCTGTGTGCCCGGATTCTGCTGCCGGCTGCCGACCAGACTGAACGCGGCACCGCCGCCCGGGTGGACCGGATTGAACGGCGCCTGAGCTATGCCGGGGACAGCACCGAGGCCGTGGGCCGCGCCGCCGCAGCCGCGTCACCGGTGGAATCCATACCGGCTTCACGCCCGACGACGGCGGAGGAACCCGCCGTTGTGGCCGACGCACCGGCCGCGCCCAGCGTGTCCGAGCCCAGTGCTCCTCGGCCCGGCGCTTCCCAGCCGGAAGCTGCACCGGCGCCTGCTGCTGCAACCTCCGACAGCTCTCCCCTGGACTGGAGTGGAACGTGGGCCACCGCACCGGAGCCGCAGGCAGCTTCGAACGGATCCGCCGCTGCCGCACCGTCCGTCCCGGCCGACCCGGGTGCAGCTGAGGCCCCTGCCGCCGCCGCTACCCCGGCCCCGGAACGTGAGCGCCAGCCGGCAGCTTCCCGGCCGGCCGCACCGCAGATGCCCTCTGCCGCAGCTGGCTCTTCCGCTCCGGCTGCATCGACGAATACTCCGACCGCCTCCACACCGGCTGCTACCGGCGCGCCGTCAGCCGGAGCCGGGGATGCCTCCGGCGGGCAGATCGAAATGATCCGCCGGGCCTGGCCTGAAATCATGGACGCGCTCACGGGCATCCGCCGCGCCACGTGGCTCAACGTCAGTAAGAACGCCAGCCCCAAGTCCTTCGACGGACGCATCCTGGAACTGACGTTCAGCAATCAGGGTGCCGCCACCAACTTCAACCGTCCCGACCACTTGGAAAACCTGCGCAAGGCTGTCAGCCAGGTCCTGGGTGTGGACTGCCAGGTCAACGTGGTGCAGGACAGTTCGGCAGCGGGCGAGTCGGGCCCAAAAGCAGGTAGCCGGCTAATCCCGGCGCCGGCTTCCGCACAGGTCCAGGCTCCGTCCCAGCAACGCAACGCCCGTGAGGCTCCGGCAGCTTCACAGGATTCACCGTCTTCACAGGGTTCACAGGGTTCACAGGCTTCACCGTCCCCCGCTTCACAGTCCTCTCAGTCTTCGCAGCAGGTCCCGCAAACACAGCAGGCCCCGCAGGCCCCGCAGACGCCGGATTCTGCAGCTGCTCCGTCCGCTTCCCCTGCGGCACCAGCCCCTGCGGAATCAGCAGCGGCCGAACGCGTAACTGAAGCACCCCTGTCCGGGGGAAGCCGGAAGAACTCCGACCCTGCTCCGGCAGTGCGATCAGCACAACCAGCCGCTTCCACGGCTCCGGCTGCCCCGGTCACTTCCCACGGCTCAGCATCTTCGGCGCAGGCGGGCCCTGCTCACGGTGCATCAGCTGCTGTCCCCGGTCCGGCGGCAGCAGCCGCCCTGAACCGTCGCCGCGGTCAAAGCCCCCAGCAGGGATCGGGCCAGCAGTCCTCGTCCTCTTCCCGGTTCCAGGCCCGCGGCAGCCGAAATACTACTCCCGCCGAGCCGGGGCCGCTGCCTGACGACTGGCAGCAGGAGCCGCCGGAGGATCCGTATGCCGGCGGCCCGGAAAGCAACGCCTGGGAACAGGCCGAGCCCCCGGTGGATGTGTACTCAGCCGGCAATTTGTCCGACAGCGAATGGGCTGCCACCAACTGGGCGGGCAACGGCTCTTCGCCCGTCCGGACGGCCGGCTCCGGACTAGGTAACGCGGGCAACGCAACCACTGGGAATGCATCCACAGGGAACAACCCCGCACCGCGGGCCGCGGGAGCGCCGCAGGCCGGAGCGCAGCAGGCTCCCCAGCCAGCCCAGTCCCAGGCACCGGCTGCGCAGGCACCCTCCGTCTCTGCGGCGTCGTCGGCCGTTGCCGCGCCGTCGCGTCCGCAGGCACAGCCAGCGGCAACCCAGGCTCCGGCGCCCCAGGCCACCGCACCGGGCACCGGCAACGGCCCCACCGACGGACGGCCGTTGAGCCGCTACCAAAAGCTCCTCAACGAAGCTGCGCCCCGCGGCGGCTCGGCAAACCCCTCCGCGGGGCGCAGCAAAGTAAACTTGGTGGAAGACATTCCCAGTGCCGATGACATCCGGCTCGAAGATTCCGGGCTGGTGGGCAGGAAAGCCATCGAGCGGATTCTTGGCGGCCGTCTGATTGAGGAACGCAGCGTCGACGGACGCTAATCCAGCCGTCGCCGTCGGCCCCTGATGACACGATTTCGCCGGCCGGCGGCTCCGGAAGGCACCAGCAGCACCAGCGCGGCTCAGCGGCCGGGCACATCCATCCAGCAGAGAAGGTCACGTGTACGAAGGCGCAGTTCAGGAACTGATTGATGAGCTGGGACGGCTTCCGGGGATTGGCCCCAAGTCCGCCCAGCGCATTGCCTTCCACATTTTGGAGGCCGATCCCGACGATATGAGGAAGCTGGCATCCTCGATCGTTACGGTGAAGGACAAGGTGAAGTTCTGCAGCATCTGCGGCAACGTCACCGAGCAGGAAACCTGCACTATCTGCCGTGATACGCGCCGGGATCCCACCATGATCTGCGTGGTCGAAGAATCCAAGGACGTGATTGCGGTGGAGCGCACCCGGTCCTTCCGCGGCCGGTACCACGTCCTCGGCGGCGCCATTAATCCCATTGCCGGGATTGGCCCGGACCAGCTGCGCATCCGGGAACTGCTCAGCCGGCTCTCGGACGAGCAGATCTCGGAAATCATCATCGCCACGGACCCCAATCTTGAAGGTGAAGCCACCGCCACCTACCTGTCGCGGATGCTTAAGACCCTGGGCATCAACGTGACCCGGCTGGCGTCCGGCCTGCCCGTGGGCGGAGATCTGGAATATGCCGATGAGATTACACTGGGCCGGGCGTTCGAGGGCCGACGGAGCATGTCCTAGCCGCAGGCCCCCGCAACCTGGACAGACTCGCCCGAATGTGACGTTAAGTGCATATGTCGCTTCTATTTCGGAGCGTTCCGGCCACAACGATAGACTTTTGACGATTGGCCACAGTCTTCGTGGTCCGGCTTCCCTGGACTGCCGGGGATGACATCAGATGCACAGCGCCGAGGACGTCGCCGGGCAGCAAACCGGAAGTGATTCAGAGAGCGTGTACGCATGAGCCTGATTGTTCAGAAATTCGGCGGTTCCTCCGTGTCGGACGCCGAAGGAATCAAGCGCGTCGCCAAGCGGGTGGTGGATACTCACGCCGCCGGCAATGAGGTGGTGGTGGTGGTTTCCGCCATGGGCGACAGCACCGATGAGCTGCTGGATCTTGCCGGCCAGATCACCACCGGCGGAAATGCCCGCGAAATGGACATGCTCCTGAGCGCCGGCGAACGCATTTCCATGGCACTGCTGGCCATGGCCATCAATGAACGCGGCGGGTCCGCCCAGTCCTTCACCGGCAGCCAGGCCGGAATGATCACCGATGCCATCCACGGCAAGGCGCGCATCATCGATGTTTCACCGCACCGGATCAAGACGGCAATAGAAAAGGGCGACGTCGCGATCGTCGCCGGCTTCCAGGGCATGAGCCGGGACAGCCACGACATCACCACGCTGGGCCGCGGCGGTTCGGACACCACCGCCGTCGCGCTGGCCGCTGCGCTGGGCGCCGATGTCTGCGAGATTTACACCGATGTGGACGGCATCTATACCGCCGATCCCCGCGTGGCACCGTCCGCGCAGAAGATCGACAAGATCTCCAGCGAGGAAATGCTGGAGATGGCCGCCTCCGGCGCCAAAATTCTTCATCTGCGCTGTGTGGAGTACGCCCGCCGCTTCGGCGTCCCGCTGCACGTGCGGTCCTCCTTTAGCCAGAATGAGGGGACCTGGGTCCTGCCCAGCCCCGATGACAAGATCAAGATTCAAGAGGGAGAGCCCTTGGAACAGCCCATCATTTCCGGCGTTGCACATGACCGCTCCGAGGCCAAGGTCACGGTGATAGGCGTTCCGGATATTCCCGGCAAGGCCGCGGAGATCTTCGGCATCGTGGCCGGCGCCAACTCCAACATCGACATGATTGTCCAGAACGTCTCCACCCAAGGTTCGGGGAAAACGGACATTTCCTTCACGCTGCCCATCATTGACGGCAAGGACGCCATTGACGCGCTCAACGCCGCCAAGGCTGAGGTGGGCTTTGACAGCATCGACTACGACGAGCAAATCGGCAAGCTCTCGCTGATCGGCGCCGGCATGCGGTCCAACCCGGGCGTCTCGCACCGTTTCTTTGAAGCCCTGCACCACGCCGGCGTGAACATCGACATGATTTCCACGTCCGAAATCCGCATCTCCGTGGTCACCGACGCCAAACTGCTGGACACTGCGGTTCGTGCCGTCCATGCCGCCTTTGGGCTCGACGGCGACGATGAGGCTACGATCTACGGCGGCACCGGGCGGTAGTCCCGTCTGCTAGGCGTCCGGCGGTAGCGGCGGGCGAGCCGCGTAGTACCGGTACATCAGGAGCGGTCCCGGCGGATCGGGTTCGTCGGGAGGCAGGATCCGGACGGCGTAATGCCTGCCCGTGGCATCGGTCAGCACCCGGATTGACCTCAGCTGTTCATCTATCTCATCTTCCAGCCCGTCATGCAGGTGCTGCACCGGCTGGGTGACCCGGTCACGTTCGGCGTCTCCGTAGAACACGGATGCCAGGTGGGCGAGCCTGCCCAACGGGCCCGCACCGTGGGAGGCGGGCATCGGCCGGGGAGGGATTTCATCGCTCATGGAAAAATCCTTGTGCGGTTGGGGCCGGGAATCCGTCAGGGCGCTCAGGGCGCCCGGGTTCCGGGATTAATCAACCGTACGCGCCGCCGGCCCTCCTGCGGGCGGAATACGCAAATATTTTCGCCGACTACTCGACGCAGTGCTACTCCGGCTTGCGCGAAACGATATAGCTGCTGCCGTCCGCCCGCGTAACGGTTTCCCACTGCGCTTTTTCCTGCGCCTGCTGCTCCTTGAGCAGCCGCTGGTTTTCGTCGGTCATGGGATGGTCCAGGGAACTTCTCTGGGCCGGACCGAAAATCATCCGAACCTTGCCCGTGGTCCGCATAAATTTCGAGGTGAAGCTTTCCTTGTCCGCCATCTCCTGAACCTTTCCGTAGCGTCGTAGCCTGATGCCCATAGTACGCTAATCATTAGTGCACTAACGGTTTCGAGAAGAGGACTGGATTTATGGGATCCGCAGACGATGACCTCCTGCTGGAGCACCAGCTCTGCTTTGCCCTGTCCGTGGCCTCCCGCAGCGTGGTGGGCGCCTACAAGCCGGTGCTGGAAAAGCTGGGGCTGACCCACCCGCAGTACCTGGTGATGCTTGCCCTCTGGGAACAAAGCCCGCGCACCGTCCGTGGCCTCGGCGTTGCCCTGGCGATGGAGCCCGCCACGCTTTCCCCCATGCTCAAGCGCCTGGAGGCCGCCGGACTCGTCTCCCGGAACCGTGCACCCGGGGATGACCGCTCCCTGGCCGTGGACCTGACGGAGTCCGGCCGGGCACTGCGCCGGGACGCCGCTGAGGTGCCGGGGATCATGATGGACCGGCTGGATCTGAGCCGGGACCAGGTCCAGGAGCTGAATGAGGCCATGCGGAAGCTGATCAGTGCCGCACAAGCGGTGGCGGCGGGATAATGGCTACGTGACTTCTTCCGCCTTTTCCGCTGTCCTGACCGAGGACCAGTGGCTGCCCCTGTCCCGGCAGCACGGTGAGCGCGTCCAGCCGTTTATCCAGGGGTTTCTCGAACGCAGGTCGGCCGGGCGGAAGCATCCGGTGGAGGATTTCCTTTTCACCTACTATTCCCAGAAGCCCGGCCAGCTGCTGCGCTGGCACCCGGGAGCCGGCGTCGTTCTGGCCGGCGCTGCAGCCGGCGAGCGCAGGGACTGGAAGTTCTACCGCCCCCTCAGCGAACCGGAGCTGGCAGCGGCGGGACTCGACATCGGCACGACGGCGGTTACGGTGGACGTCTCGGCGTTCGCAGCGGCGCGCGGCGAAACCGTGGCCTTCACCGCCATGCTGCTTTCCCGTACGGCGGCCCGGAAGCCGACCCTGGGCTGCTTTGGCATGCATGAGTGGGCGATGGCCTATAAATCGGACACCAACGGCATCCGCCACGAATATCTGCAGCTGCGCCTGGGTGCACAGGGAACCGACGAGCTGGTGGAGCGCAGCAAGATCCGCTGCACCCACTTTGATGCGTTCCGTTTCTATGCGCCGCAGGCCACACCCCTGAACGAGCTCCAGCCCACCCGCGAGAACCAGCCAGATCTGGAACAGCCGGGGTGCCTGCACGCCAACATGGACCTGTACAAGTGGACCTACAAGCTGGTGCCGCTGCTGCCCAGCGAACTGGTGATGGACTGCTTTGAACTGTCCTGGCGTATCCGGACCATGGATATGCGCGCCTCCCCCTATGACCTGCAGGATTGGGGCTATTCCCCGATTCCGGTGGAGACACCAGCGGGCAGGAGTGAGTATGCTGCTGCCCAGCGGCAGTTCAGCGAAGAGTCGCAACAGCTGCGGGCCCGCATCCTTGGCCTGCTGGACCCCCTTCAGGAGCAGCTATGGAGCCAGAACCCACCGGCCGGATCATCCGCACCGGTCCCGAATCCTACGATCTGAGACTTATCCGCAGGTTTGCCGAACCACCGGCCGCGCTCTGGTCCGGCTTTACCGATCCCGACCAGGCGGCTTCATGGTTTGGCCGCTGGGAGGGTGCGCCCTCCCGGGGCGAAAGCGTGGACCTGCAGATGCTCTATGAGGACGGGCTGCCCTGGAGCCGGCTGCAGGTGTCCGAGTGCACAGCGCCGGAACTGCTTCGCCTGCTGGTTCAGGACGAGTTTGGCAGCTGGGATCTGGAGATCCGGCTTCAGGGGAGCCCCGGAGGCACCCGACTGGAGTTCATTCACCATCTGGAGGATCTGCTGGCCGCCGAGAGTGTGGGCCCCGGCTGGGAATACTATCTGGATCGGCTTGCGGCTGTCCGCGGCGGCGGCACGGTCCCTGAGTTTGAGGACTATTACCCCGGGCAGGGCCCGTACTTCCTTGCGCAGGCGCGGGCGGCAGCTGACGCGGACTAAACCGGCGAAGGAATTGGCTAGGCTGGGGCCAGCCTACCCGGAGGTCTCACTCATGTTCCGTCCGCTCCAAGGACTGCTGGTCCTCACCGTTGCCGCCCTTACCCTCTCCGCGTGCGGCGACTCCGCCGGCGCACCCTCGGCTGAGTCGCCCTCTCCGTCTGCGCCGTCATCGACAGCTCCGTCAACGTCTCCGTCCGCGACGGGGACCGCAGCGCCGGACACAGCGGCCGCGGACACTTCGCTGAGCATCGAATACCGCGAAGACGGCGAGACCCCGAGCGCCACCTGGACCCTGCAGTGCGACGGCGCCGCCCCCGTGGGGGCCTCGGACGCACCGGATCCGGCCGCCGCCTGTGCCGTGCTGGCCGAGCAGGGAACCGCGTTGTTCGCTGCCCCGGACCCGAACCTGATGTGTACCCAGGACATTAAAGGGATGCAGCGCGCCTCCGTCACCGGCACCGTGAACGGCGAAGCCGTGGATCAGACGTTCTCGCTCCGGGACGGCTGCCAGATCGGCCGCTGGGAGAGCCTTACCGCCCTGCTGGGACCGGCCGGCGGAACCCTTTAGGAAACCGGAACCGGCGCCTTTTCGCGCTTGCGACGGACGTACACCTGCTTGCGCACCCGAGCCACCACGTCGCCGTCGGCGTCCACGATGTCCACGGAAAACCACTCCAGGACCTTGTCGCCGCCGGCAGCCAGCTTCCGGAGGCGCTCCACCTCAGCCGGCGTGAGAACAAAGCGCGCCGTCACGACGCCGCGCCCCGGCTTGATGAAGTCAACTTCCGCCGCGCGGTCCCACACCACGTGGTCTCCGCCCAGGTGGCGCAGCAGCAGCATCATCCAGAACGGATCCGTCATGGCAAAAAGCGAGCCGCCAAAATGCACCGCTGCCACGTTGCGGTTCCACCAATGCAGCCTCAGCCGCACCTCGGCGGACAGAAAGTCAGCCCCCAGGTGCGTGATGTGGATGCCGGAAAAGGCAAAGGGCGGCCAAAGGTTCATGTACCGGCGGACCAGGGCCGGCTTTGCAGTAAGGGCTTTCACGCCCTCACTCTAGCGGGCTGTGACGCGCGCCCCTTTGCCGGGAGGACAGCCGCCGGGACTTGGTGCTGAGCGTTCCCGAACGTAAACTGACTAAGCATGCTTAGTATCCGTTCTGGGCGATGGAGTATTCCGTCTGGACCTCAACTGGAGGCACAAAAATTGTCAACGCAAGCGAGACCCGAAGGTGCAGCAGAACCGGCACCGGAACCCTACGTCCCGTGGTGCACCCACTGCGGGACGGAGGAGTACCTCATCATTGAATCCGTGGAACCGGCCGTGGGCGAGGACGCCGCGGAGTTCCTGGAAATCAGCTACACCTGCTCGGAGTGCGACCGGTTTTACGGGCACCCGGTCCGCCATTCGTCCGTGTGGGCGCGTTGCCTGAACGCGGACAGCTCGGATGCCGAGTATCTGCACTGCGGAGAGCCGATGCAGCCCCGGGACACCTCGACGGTGTCGATTTTTGAGCCCGTTTTTACCAACCCGGATGGCGCTTCCGTTCCTGAAGTCCAGCTCGACACCACAGTGCTGCGGTGCCGCTGCGGTTTCCAGATCAGCGTTCCCGCCTGACGGAACCGCCGGCGATCCGCCGGCGCTCCGCCCCCGGCGCAGTGGGCCGTGTGCAGTTCCGCCGGCGGTGCGTATCGTGAAACGCAAACCCTAGGAGACACATGCGCATCCACAAGACTGTGGCGGCACTGGCTCTGGCCGCTGCATCACTGACCCTCGCAGCCTGCGGCTCGGGCAGCGCAGGAACCGCGGCAGGAAACCAGCTTGATGGCATCCGGGAGGCTGGCACCATTGTGGTTGGCACCGAGGGCACCTACCGCCCGTTCAGCTTCCATGAAGGCGGCACCGGGAACCTGACCGGCTACGACGTCGAAATCACTGAGGCGGTTGCAGAAAAGCTCGGAGTGGAAGTGGAGTTCGCAGAGACCGCGTGGGACGCTCTCTTCGCAGGACTCGACGCCGGCCGGTTCGCCATGGTGGCCAACCAGGTGTCCATCAGCCCCGAACGCGAGGATGCATACGAGTTCTCGGAACCGTATACCGTCAGCCCCGGCGTGCTGGTGGTGCGCGCGGATGAGACCTCCATTAGCTCCTTCGCTGATCTTGAGGGCAAAACCACAGCCCAGTCACTGACGAGCAACTGGTACGAACTTGCGCTGGAGAACGGCGCCAAGGTTGAAGCGGTGGAAGGCTGGGCCCAGGCGGTGGCACTGCTGGGGCAGAAACGCGTTGATTCGACCATCAATGACCGGCTGACCTACCTCGATTACATGCTGCAGACGCCGGATGCCCCGATTAAGGTTGCCGCGGAAACCGATGACTCGGCACTTTCGGCCTTTGCCATCGCGAAAGGCAACACGGAGCTGCGCGATGCCGTCAACGGAGCCCTTGACGAGCTGCGGGCGGACGGCACGCTCGCCAGAATCTCCGAAAAATACTTCGGCGAAGACGTCTCACAGTAAGGGCCCGCTATGGATCAGTCGACGTGGGACCTCATCCTGCAATCATTTCCAGCACTCCTGAGCGGTGCCATCAAGGGCACCATCCCTCTTGCACTCGTGTCGTTCGTGGTGGGACTTGCCATCGCGCTGGGCGTCGCGCTTCTGCGGCTGTCCAAGGTGCGAATCCTGTCCGCCGCAGCGCGCGTCTACGTCTCGATCATTCGAGGCACTCCCCTGCTGGTGCAGCTCTTCATCATTTTCTACGGCCTGCCCTCCATTGGCATCCTTGTTCCCGCCTGGCCCAGCGCGGCCATTGCCTTCTCCCTGAACGTGGGCGGCTACGCCGCCGAGGTGATCCGGGCCGCGATCCTCTCGGTGCCGCGCGGGCAGTGGGAGGCGGCGTACACCATCCGGATGTCACCGGCGCAGACCCTTATCCGCGTCATCCTGCCCCAGGCGGCCCGGGTGGCCGTGCCGCCGCTCTCCAACACGTTCATCAGCCTGGTGAAGGACACCTCGCTGGCCTCGGTTATCACCGTCACCGAGATGTTCCGCCGGGCACAGGAAATTGCCGCCTTCAGCCGGGAATTCATGGCCATCTACATCGAGGCCGCCTTCATCTACTGGATCATCTGCCTTGCACTGTCAACCGGGCAGTCGGCACTGGAGAGGAGACTTGACCGCCATGTCGCCAACTGAAAACGCCGGGGATTCCGAAGCCGCCGTCCTGGACGCCCGGGACCTGCACAAGCGCTTCGGCGACGTGGAGGTCCTCAAGGGCATTGACCTGGATATCCGACGGGGCCAGGTGGTTGCCCTCATTGGGCCCAGCGGTTCGGGAAAAACCACTGTGCTGCGCTGCCTGAACGGACTTGAGGTTCCGGACTCGGGCACGGTGCGCTTCGGCGACGGCAGCCCGGTGGATTTCGGGGCCAAGCCGTCACGCTCAGTGGTGTCCGGACTGCGCGAGCACAGCGCCATGGTGTTCCAGCACTACAACCTGTTTCCACACCGGACGGTGCTCGAAAACGTCATCGAGGGGCCGGTACGGGTGCAGCGGCGGCCCAAAGCGGAGGCCACGACTGACGCACTGGCCCTGCTCGAACGCGTGGGACTCGCAGACAAGAGCGGCTCCCACCCCTCTGAGCTCTCAGGCGGGCAGCAGCAGCGGGTAGGCATTGTGCGCGCGCTTGCCCTCAAGCCGCGGCTGCTGCTCTTCGACGAACCCACCTCGGCGCTCGATCCGGAACTCGTGGGTGAAGTCCTTGAAGCCATTCGAGAGCTGGCCGCGGAAGGCTGGACCATGCTGCTTGTTACGCATGAGCTCCGCTTCGCACGGGATGTCGCGGACCGCGTCGTCTTCATGGACGGCGGCGTTGTGGTCGAGGAAGGGCCGCCCTCAGAGGTGCTCGTTGCGCCGCGCCAGGAGCGCACCCGCCAATTCGTGCAGCGCCTGCTCGCCCACTAAACGGATTCGGGCCGCCCCGGGCTGTTCCGGGGCCGGCGGCGACACGAAAGGACGGGCACGGAAAACGCCGCTAGACTGGACAGTGCAAGCTCGCGGAGCGCTGAATCAGCGTGAGACGGCAGGGTCCGCGGCCACCCATTTTTCTCTCACAGGAGTTGCCCGGATGCCCCGGATCGTTGTTGACGTTATGCCCAAACCCGAAATCCTCGATCCGCAGGGCAAGGCCATTGCCGGCGCCCTGCCGCGGTTGGGCCTGACCGGTTTCACCGGGGTCCGCCAGGGCAAGCGCTTTGAGCTGACCGTAGACGGAGACGTAACTGAAGAAATCCTCGAACAGGCCCGCACGGCAGCCGCCACGCTGCTGTCCAACCCGGTCATCGAGGACGTCACCCGCGTTGAAGTAATCCCGGAGGCCTGATTTTGAGCACTCCCCTGATTGGCGACTTCTCCGTCGCCCCCGACAACGATGCCCTGCGGGCACTCCGGATCGGCATTGTCACCTTCCCCGGCACCCTCGACGACCGGGACGCCGCCCGTGCGGTCACGCTCGCCGGCGGCACCGCCGTCGGCCTCTGGCACAACGAAGCGAACCTGCAAAGCGTGGACGCCGTCATCATTCCCGGCGGTTTCTCCTACGGCGATTACCTGCGTGCCGGCGCCATTGCCCGGTTTGCGCCGCTGATGGAAAAGGTGGTGGACGCTTCCAAGGGCGGCATGCCCGTGCTGGGCATCTGCAACGGCTTTCAGATCCTCACCGAGGCGCATCTGCTGCCCGGTTCGATGATCAAAAACGACCACCTGAAGTTCATGTGCCGCGACCAGCTGCTGCGCGTGGAGAACAACTCCACCGCCTGGACCGCCGGCTACGAGAAGAACTCCGGCATGGTCATTCCGCTGAAAAACCAGGACGGCCAGTACGTTGCGGACGAAAAGACCCTGGACGAGCTGGAGGGCGAAGGCCGCGTGGTGTTCCGCTACGACGGTTTCAACCCCAACGGCTCACGCCGCGACATTGCCGGCATCACCAACGCCGCCGGAAACGTCGTCGGGCTTATGCCGCACCCCGAACACGCAGTGGAGGCCGGTTTCGGCCCGGATTCCTCCGCCTACGGCGAGGTCGGGCTGGGCTACGGCACCGACGGCCTGGGCATCTTCACCTCAGTACTCACCTCGCTTGTTGCCGGAGGCAAATCATGACAGTTTCCGCAGACTCCACCACCGGAGCGAAGAAATTCCGCATCGACACGGTGGAGCACGCCGCCGCCACGCCGGAAACCGACCTCCCCTGGGCCGAACTGGGCCTGAAGGAAGACGAGTTTAACCGCGTCGTGGAGATCCTGGGCCGCCGCCCCACCGCAGCGGAACTGGCCATGTACTCGGTCATGTGGTCCGAGCACTGCTCCTACAAGTCCTCCAAGGTGCACCTGTCGCAATTCGGCGAAAAGGTCACCGAGAAGATGAAGGAACACCTGCTGGTGGGCATCGGCGAGAACGCCGGCGTGGTGGACATCGGTGACGGCTGGGCCGTGACCTTCAAGGTGGAATCCCACAACCACCCCTCGTTCGTGGAGCCCTACCAGGGTGCGGCGACCGGCGTCGGCGGCATTGTCCGCGACATCATTTCCATGGGCGCCCGCCCCGTTGCCGTGATGGACCCGCTGCGCTTCGGCGCCATCGACCACCCGGACACCGCACGCCTGGTGCACGGCATCGTTTCCGGCATCGGCGGCTACGGCAACTCGCTGGGCCTGCCGAACATCGGCGGCGAAGTGGTCTTTGACTCCGTGTACCAGGGCAACCCGCTGGTCAATGCACTGGCTGTGGGTGTGATGCGCCACGAGGACATCCGCCTGGCCAACGCTTCCGGCGTGGGCAACAAGGTGGTGCTGTTCGGTGCGCGCACCGGCGGCGACGGTATTGGTGGAGCGTCAGTGCTGGCCTCGGAATCCTTTGACGCCACCAAGCCCTCCAAGCGCCCCGCCGTCCAGGTGGGCGATCCGTTCGCCGAAAAGGTGCTCATCGAGTGCTGCCTGGAACTGTTCAAGGCCTCCGTGGTGGAGGGCATCCAGGACCTGGGCGCGGCCGGCATTTCCTGCGCGACGAGCGAGCTTGCCTCCAACGGCGACGGCGGGATGCACGTGGAGCTGACCAAGGTGCTGCTGCGCGATCCCACCCTGACCCCGGGCGAAATCCTGATGTCGGAGTCCCAGGAACGCATGATGGCCGTGGTGACGCCGGAGAACGTCGAGGCGTTCGAAGCGATCATGGACAAGTGGAACGTGGAGTACTCCTGGCTTGGCGAGGTCACCGGCACCGGCCGGCTGATCATCGACTGGGACGGCGAAACCATTGTTGACGTTGATCCCAAGACCGTGGCGCACGAGGGTCCGGTCTACCACCGCCCCTTCCACCGCCCCGAGTGGCAGGACACGGTTCAGGCGGATGCCTTCGCCGGCACCCGGCCGTTCGGCGCCGAAGCGATCAAGACCTCCATCCTGGAACTGATGGCCTCCCCGAACATGTGCGACAAGTCCTGGGTCACCAACCAGTTTGACCGCTATGTGCAGGGCAACACGGCGCTGGCCATGCCCGACGACGCCGGCGTCATCCGCGTGGATGAAACCACCGGTCTGGGCGTGGCCATCTCCACCGATGCCAACGGCCGCTACACCTACCTGAACCCGTACGAGGGGGCGCGGCTGGCCCTGGCCGAGTCCTACCGCAACGTGGCCACCTCGGGCGCCACCCCGCTGGCGGTCACCGACTGCCTGAACTTCGGCTCCCCGGAGGACCCCGAGGTCATGTGGCAGTTCGCCGAGGCCGTCCGCGGACTGGCCGACGGCTGCCAGGAACTGGGCATTCCGGTCACCGGCGGCAACGTCTCGCTCTACAACCAGACCGGCGGCGTCGCCATCCATCCCACCCCGGTGGTGGGAGTACTGGGCGTGTTCGACGACGTTGCCCGCCGCACGCCGTCGGGCTGGCGTGAGGACGGCCAGGCGATCTACCTGATGGGTGTCACGAAGGACGAGCTGGACGGCTCCGAATTCGCCAACCTGCACGGCCACCTGGGCGGGCAGCCGCCCGTGGTGGACCTGCAGACGGAGAAGCTGCTGGGCGAGCTGCTGGTCAATGCCTCCCGCGACGGCATGATCGACGCCGCGCATGACCTCTCCGAGGGCGGTCTTGCCGCGGCCCTGTCCGAAATGGCGCTGCGCTTCGGTGTCGGTGCCCGGATTGGCCTGGACGAGGCCTGCGAGCGCGACGGCGTGGACCTGTTCACCATGCTGTTCTCCGAATCCCAGTCGCGTGCCGTGGTCTCCGTGGCCCGCAGCGAAGAGGTCCGGTTCAAGGACATGTGCGGCGCCCGCGGTTACGCTCACATGCGCATTGGCGTGGTGGACACCGAGATTGGCGCACTGGACTTCCAGGGCCACTTTGTCCTGCCGCTGTCCGAGCTCAAGGTTGCCCACGAGGGGACCCTGCCGAAGCATTTCGGCTAACCTCCCTTCTCCCTCCCATCGATATACCAGTAGGTGCTCGTCTCAGCCCGCAGACGAGCACCTACTGTCATCTCGTGGAGGGTTTCGTCGCGAAGGGGCTAGGGAGCGAGGGGGCCGGCCCGCCAGCCGCCGGCAATCAACGCTGCCCGCACCTTGTTGACCGCCGCCCGGGCGTCCCCGGTCATGTGCCGGCGTGAGATGCGGACCTCTGTCCAGCCCAGGGCGCGGATCCGTTCCTCCCGGCCAATGTCGCTTTCCACCTGATCCGTTTGGCTGTGGCCGGCGCCTTCATATTCCACCGCCACCCTGTACAGCGGGTAGGTGAGGTCGGGCTGGTGGTGCAGGCCGCCGTCGTCGCCGCGAATCGGTTCATTGACCAGCGGCTCCGGCAGGCCGGCCTCTGCCAAAGCCAGGCGCAGACGGGTTTCCTGGGCTGAATCCGCTCCGATGCGGCTCATTTCCAGCGCCAGCCGTGCCTTGCGGATTCCCCGTTTTCCGCCATGCCTCGCGATCACCGCCAGCAGCGAATCCTGGGTGGCGTACGGCGTCGTCCGGTCTTCGTGCTCGGGCCGGGGCCGCCGGATGAGGAAATCCGCGATCACCGTTAGGTCATCAACGCTCAGCCGGTGGGCGAGATCCAGCCAGGTCTTTTCCCTCGAGGTCAGGGCGAGTCCCTCCACCACGCACACCTCGCCGCTGAACAGGCGCCCGGTGTGCCCGCACACCCCCTCGCGCCGCTGCGGTGCCATCCCGGCCGGGCGGAGGATGTGCAGCTGGGCGGCGCCGTTGCCGGGCGGCAGCGGAAATCCCCACACCTCGGCCGCGGTCCGGTGGGACGCCACCGAATACAGGGTCACGCGGGTGTAGGCCCGGTAGCGTCGGTGCGGCGGCAGCCGCTGCTGCTCCGCCAGGTCCAGGGCCTCCACACATTTGATGGACCGGCTCAGCCGAATAATCCGGGCGTGCCGGAGCCGGCCGCGGCTGACGCCGTAGGCATCGGCCTCATGGACGGTGAACGGTTCGAAGGCCAGGGTTTCAGGCAACGGCTGAGGGATTCGCATGCGGCAAGAATGGCCCTTTCGCCCGGCCCCTGCAGAGGATATCCACAGCCCCCCGCCGAGATGGCAGTAGATGTCCTTCCCAGCGCTGAGAGCAGCATCGTCTGCCATCTCGCGAGGAAGGGGAAGGACTCTCCTCACCAAATGGCAGCAAAAACTGTCGGAGCGTGGACAATTACTCAGTGACCACCACCCCTGAACGTTCGGCCCCGTCTACCGGACTCCCCACCGAACGCCTGCAACTGGATCCCATCTCCTCCGCCGAGGTGGACGCCCTCATCATCCAGTCCCGGCTGCCGGGCTGGGCGGCGGACTTTCCGCAGCCCACCGACCACGACGCCGCCCGCCAATTCTTTGAACAGGGCCTGAACTCCGTCGCTGAGCCCTTGACCACGCGGTTCATCCGCGAACGCGACACCGCTGCTGTAGTGGGCACCATCGGCTTCCTGATCCTCCCCGAAGAGGGGGACGTAGAGGTCAGCTACAGCGTGGTTCCTTCCCGGCGCGGCCGCGGATATGCCACCGAAGCACTGATCGCCATGGCCCGTCAGGCGCTGGAACAGCCGGAGGTTTCACGGGTCATCGCCCACACGGAAGTGGAAAACGCCGCGTCCCAGTCACTTCTGCTCAGCGCAGGCTTCCTTCCCGTGGAGGTCCCCGGCCTGGATTTGGGCTTTGTGCTGCGCCGCGCTCAGCTGCCGGAGGCGAGCCTGTAGGCTGCGCTCATATAGCGCCGGGTGAAGAAGGCCTGCACCCCGCGGTTGGCGGCGTCCCCCGCAGCGATCACCCGGTTCGCGGGACGGCTGTACGCGGCGACCCGGAAGATGAGTTTTCCCTCTTCGTCCAACTCCGCATAAAACCCCTCTTCTCCCTGCTCCGGGTGGCCCCGCAGTGTGCCGTAGCCAAAACCGGCGCGCTGGCCGGGCAAGGGCGCGCCGTCGTCGTCCATTTCCGGCTCCTCGGCCCACAGCACCCGGCAGGGAGCGTAATAGCGCAGCGGACCCACGCCGATCCCCGAAGCCATTTCCACCCCCGCGGCGGCGCGCGGCGTGCCCGCCGCTACCCGCAGCCCGGCCCGCCGGTGCAAATCCCAGTCCAGGACCCCGTTGGCCAGACGCAGGAATCCGGCGGCCGGATCAGGGATATCAAGCCTTTCGCGGCGCAGCAGCAGCCGGTATCCCTCCGGCCAGTGATCGGTCAGCGGCCGCGGATAGGGCCGGCGGGTGAAGCCGGCATCAGGGTAGGTCAGCTCCCGGCTCATCCGCCCGCCAGGCCTTTCCAGGCGAGCGATGCACGGTCCCTGGCCGGGAGCGACGCCACCACCAGGTCGTAGGAATCCTCCACCAGGTCGCGCACCAGCCCATCCTCCAGTCCGTGGAGCACTACGGAATTCCAGTGCGTCTTGTTCATATGCCAGGCACCGTTGATCTGCGGATGGGCGGCCCGCAGCTGCTGGGCCAGCTCAGGTTCGCATTTCAGGCTGATGGTCAGGGGCTCTCCGTCCAGGGCACACAACGCAAACATTTTGGCCTTGCCGCCGGAGGCCTGCACCTTGAACACCGACGATTCCGGGCCGAAGGGAAAGTCCTCATAGGCGCCCGGGAACTGCAGACACACCCGCTTCACTTCTGCCGCATCCATCATTCGAGCCTAGTCCGCCGCACAGCAACATCGCCACAGGTGACAGGATGGAAGGCAGACCCGCATCTGACCGGCGAACGCCCCACAGCGTTTGCCCGAATCTTGGAGGACAGTTTTGACGCACACCGGACACGGAGCCAGGCTGACCTCGGCCGCGCAGAAGGCGGCGCAGTCGAAGGGCTTTGAACGCGCAGCCCGCCTGGGATACGTAGCCAGCGGGCTGCTGCACCTGCTCATCGGCGTGATTGCCCTGCAGATTGCCTCCGGCTCCGGCGGCAGCGGCAGCGCGGATTCCTCCGGCGCCGTATCCACCCTTGCCGGACAGCCAGGCGGGCTGATCCTGCTGTGGATCTGTTTCCTGGGCTGCCTGACCCTGGGGCTTTTCCAGCTGTCCCGGATCTGGCTCGACGGGCGTGGCCTGAAGGGCAGCCAGGTGTGGAGGATGCGCGGTTCCGCCGCAGGCCAGGCCCTCACGTACGGCGCCATTGGCGTGTCCTTCGGCACGTTCGCCCTGGGCGGCGCCAAGGACAGCAGGCAGAGTTCGGCGGGCTGGAGCGCCCGGCTGATGGCCCAGCCGGCCGGCGCGGTGCTGCTTGGCGTGGTGGGACTGGGGATCGTCGTCGTGGGCGGATACTTCATCTTCAAGGGCGCCGCCCGCCGCTTCCGCAAGGACCTGCAGGCGGTTCCGCCGGGCACCTGGGACCGCGCCGTCACGGTCACCGGCACGCTGGGTTTTGTTGCGAAGGGCATCTCGCTGGCCATTCTGGGCATCCTGGTGATGGTGGCCGCCTTCACCGCCGATCCGGAGAAGTCCTCCGGGCTCGACGGCGCCCTCCATGCCCTGCGCGGGCAGCCCTTCGGTTGGCTGGCGCTGGGCGCCGTGGGTCTGGGCCTGCTCTGCTACGGCCTCTACACCGGCATCCTGCGCGCCCGATTCGCCAAGCTTTAAGTCGCTGGCGCTGCCCGCACGGTTTTAGGGCACGACGGCGGGTGCCGGGGCAGCGGGTGCCGGCCCAGCGGGTGCATCGCCGATGCTGCCCAGCCCCTGCGGCACCGTCCCGTTGATCTCCCAGTCCCCCACGCCGCGTGCCTTGAAGACCGCGGGGTTGTGGGTGGCGACCGTGCGGGCGTTTCGCCAGTGCCGGTCCAGGGCCTTTGTCGTGGAGACGGCCGAAGCGCCGGTGACGTCGAACAGGCCCTGGGCAACATCCAGGACCAGCTCCGGCACGGTTATTTGGGCCCGGTCCACCGCCAGCTCCGTGCGCAGGTATCCCTGCTCCGGGGTCAGGTCCAGCGCCGGGTCGACGGCGGCGTCAAGTTCCACTGCCGCAGCCAGGACCATGGCCTCCGCCGTTGCCGCCTTGGCCGACAGCCGGCCCACCAGCTGCTGAATCAACGGATCGTCGCGGAACAGGCTGCCGCTGCCGGTGTTGAAGGTGCGTTTGCGGCCGCGGACCAGAGCGGCGGCGTCACGGACCGCGGCCCTGCCGATGCCGGCAAGGACTGCAAGCAGAACCAACTGGAAAAATGCCGCCTCCAGTGTGGTGTCGGCAGCACCGCGCGGAATCACATCCCGGGCGGGAACGTGCACCTGCCGGAAGTACGTGGTGCCGGTGCCGGTGTGCTGCTGGCCGAAGCCGTCCCAGTCATCCACAATCCGCACGCCCTCACGGTCAACCGGAACCACGGCATACTGGCGCCCGGGGACGCCGTCGGTGGTGGCCATGACAGCGATCCAGTCGGCAAAGATGCTGCCCGTGGTGTAGTACTTTTCCCCGTCCAGCACCCAGCCCTCCACCCCGGGGCGCAGCTTGGTGTTGGTGGTTCCCAGGGCGTTGCCCGAGCGCTCGGTGGCGGCATTGCCGAAGATTTCTCCGGCGGCCACCCGCGCATACCAGCGCTTTCGGAACCCGGCATCTTCACGGCCAATGGTCTCCACAAAGGCAAAGTGGGAGCGCAGCAGGTGTGCCACATTGGAATCGGCTTCAGCCAGCTCTACCAGGAGCCGGAAGAACTCCGCGTGGCTGGCACCGTCGCCGCCGGCCCCGGCGGGCAGCCGCACGGCGCCAAAACCGGCATCCTTCAGCCACTGCACCGGTTCAAAGGGCAGGGTGCGGGTGAGCTCACGGTCCAGTGATCCCGCCGCGATGCGCGCAAAAACCGGCCGGAACCGAGCGGCGAGGTTCTGGTAGCGGGATTCCGGGCTGGTCCGCGTGTCCGGGGTATTCTCCGGCAGCGCCTCCCCTGCACCGGCACTCATGCCTGCCACCATTGAGAGAGCTCATCGAGCGGGTCGGTGTCCCACGGCGTTGGCAGCACCCCGCCCATATAGTCGGCAAACCACTGCCGGACCTCCCCTGATTGGTACGCCTCCTGCAGCACCCGGGCTTTTTCGGTGGCAGCGAAATCGGCGGTGCCGGCAACCACACAACGGAACGGAAGCTGGTCCGCTTCCGCTTCAAAGGCCAGCGCACCCTCCACGGTCAGGCCAATCTCGGCGGCGAGGCGCACAAAGAGGAAACCGGCGTCTACATCGGGCAGGGTCTTGGACAGGGACTGCTGGTCCACTTCCACAAATTCGAAGTTCCGGGGATTGGCGGTGATCGCTTCCTGCGACACCTTGATGACACCCACGCCCTCCTTCAGCTCCAGCAGCCCGGCATCGCGCAGCAGGACCAACGCGCGGCCGTTGTTCGCCGGATCCACCGGCAACGCGATCCGGGCGCCGTCGGGCAGTTCCTGCAGGGAGTTCCAGCGCTCGGACCAGATGCCGCCCGGTGATCCGTAGACGTAGAACAGCGGGTCCAGTTGCAGGTTCTTATCCGCAATGAACTGCTGCAGATATGCGCCGTGCTGGAAATAGTTGGCATCAAATTCACCGTTGGACACGGCCAGATTGGGTTGGATGATGTCGGTGACATAGGTGGCGTCCAGCGTCCAGCCCCGCTCTTCCAGGAGCCGGGCGGCGATTTTGGTGGGCTCCTGATAGGGCGCGGATTCCGTGACGATGATGCGGATCCGCCGGTCATCGGCGGCCGCCGATCCGGTTCCGCAGCCGGTGGCGGCCGCCAGGGCGGCGGTTCCCGCCCCGGCAAGGGCCAGGCGGAGGAAATTTCTTCGCTGCATGGTGTTCTTCAGTCCTTTCGGGCCGCGACGGCGGCGGAGGGAACGACGGCGGAGGGCACCGCGGCGGTGGGAACCGCGGCGGTGGAGGCACCGTACGCGCCGCGGAAGCGGGCGGCCGGATGGCGGCTGTTCAGCAGCGGGCCGGGATAATCCGGGCTGCGTCCGAAGACCTTTTCCCGGAAGGTGCCCGGCGCATAGCCGGTTTGGGCCAGACCGCGGCGGCGCAGTTCGGGGAGCACCCCGTCGATGAAGTCCGTATAGGAGCCGGGCAGCACGGCGTTGATGATGTTGATGCCGTCCACCCCGGCGTCCTGCCAGCGCTCCAGCTCATCGGCGATCTGTTCCGGGGTGCCGGTGATCTGCTGCGCCTCGGTGCGGTACCGGGCAACGTCTGCCAGGGTGGGGTTCCGGCCGGGCGTGGAGGCAATGATCGCCTCCAGCACGCCGCGGCCGCCCTCGGTCTCGATGGTGCCCACGGGGGTCTCCAGCGGCAGTCCGCCAAAGTCCACGCCCAGCCCGCCGCCAATGTGCGCCACCACCGCGTCCAGGTCCAGATACTCATCCAGCTCCGCTTTTTTCCGTTGCGCTTCGGTCTCCGTCCCGCCCACCACAAAGGAGAGCCCGGTAAAGACCTTGATGTCACCGGGCAGGCGTCCGGCGTCGGCGGCGTGCCTGCGCACACCGGCCGCCACTTTTGCGGCGTGCGCCGGACCGGGGGCAAAGATGAACGTGGCCTCGGCGTTGGCGGCGGCGAACTGCTGGCCGCGTCCGGAGCTGCCGGCCTGGAACAGGAACGGGGTGCGCTGCGGGGACGGTGCGGTCAGGTGCGGGCCGTCGATGGAATAGCGCTGGCCGCGGTGGTGGATCTTGTGCACCTTCGCCGGGTCGGCGTGCACGCCGGCCGCTTTGTCCTGGATCAGGGCGCCCTCATCCCAGGAGCCCTCCCAGAGTTTGAAGACCGCCTGGGCGTATTCGTCCGCCCAGTCATAGCGCGAGCCGTGGGCAGCCAGGCCGTCGGAGCCGAAGTTGCGGTGCGCGTTGTCCAGGACAGACGTCACGATGTTCCATCCGGCGCGGCCATTGCTGAGGTGATCCAGCGTGGACATCTGCCGCGCAAACTGGAAGGGGTGGGATTGGACCACCGACGACGTCGCCGCCAGGCCAATCTCGCTGGTTGCCCCGGCGAGGGCCGCGAGCAGCAGCACCGGGTCATTGGCCGGCACCTGCAGACCGCGGCGTACATGCGATTCCCAGCCGCCGTCGTGGTCTCCGTAGAGGCCCACCACGTCGGCGAAGAAGAGGGCATCGAACTTGGCGTCCTCCAGCTGCCGGGCCAGCCCGGTCCACAGCGAGAGCTCGTTGAACCGGTGCTGTTCGGCCTCCGGGTGGCGCCATTGGCCGCCGCGGATGTGGCTGGTGGTGTTCATCAGGAACGCGTTGAGCAGCAGCCGCGGACGGCCCTGCGGATAGCGGGAACTGGGGGTGGTCATGGTGTCCTTTCGGCTCAGGCCTGGCTGAGTGCTTCGAAGGCGGGCTGGGGGTCTTCGTCCCACGGAAGCTGGAAGAAACCGTCCTGGTATCCCGCGAAGAACTCCCGGACTTCAGGGCTTTGGATGGCGGCACGCAGTTCCCGGGCTCCCGCGCCGGCGGCAAAGTCCCGGGTGCCGGCAAAGACCGAGCGGTAGGGAATTTCGTCTTCCTCCTGCTCCTGGGCCACCACGGCTGCCTGTTCGTGAATGCCCGCGTCGATGGCGGTGGACTGGAACATGAAGCCGGCGTCCACATCCGCCAGCGTCTGGCTGAGCGAGAGCTGATCCACCTCCACGAACTTCAGGTTCCGCGGGTTCGCGGTGATGTCCTGCTGCGAGGCGGTAACCACCTTGGCGCCGTCGGACAGTTCCAGCAGGCCGTGGGCGCGGAGCATGAACAGGGCACGGCCGTTGTTGGCCGGGTCCACGGGGATGCTGATGGTCGCGCCGTCGGGCAGGTCGGCAAGTGAGGTGTGCCGCTGGGAGTACAGCACCGCCGGGGAATTGCGGATGTAGAACAGGGGCACCAGGTCCAGGTTCTTATCGCGGTTGAACTGCGCCAGATAGGCCATGTGCTGGAAGCAGTTGGCCTCCGCTTCCCCGTTGGCCACCGCTATGTTGGGCTGGTTGATGTCGTTGACGAAGGTCGGTTCCAGCTTCCAGCCCTTCTGGGCGAGGAGCTTGCCGGCAATGACCACCGGCTCCTCATAAACCTTGACCTGCGAGGAAATGAGGCGGATGGTGCGGTTCCCTGCCCCGGCGTCGGCGGCGGTCTGGAACCCGCAGCCGGCCAGGACCGGTGCGGCAGCCCCGGCGGCGGCGAGATAGGCGAGTAGGGTGCGGCGGCTGGGTGCGCCTGAACTGTTTTTGGGTGTGGTGGAGCGCAAAATGTCCTCTTTGAAGGTGAAGGCCCGGCAAGGCAACCGGCGCCGGTCGGGAACGGGTCAGCGGTGGGTCAGGTGCGTTTGTCCGCGCGCCGGGAAATCCAGGAGCCGCTCAGCTGCACGGCCTGGACCAGGAGGATCATCAGCACAATTGCCGTGACCATCAGACCCGTTTCATAGCGGTAATAGCCGTAGCGGATGGCGAAGTCCCCAATGCCGCCGCCGCCCACCAGCCCGGCCATGGCCGAGTAGGAAATGAAGCTGACGGTCATGATGGTCACCGAGCTGATCAGGGCCGGGCGGGCCTCGACGAGCAGCACATCGCGGACAATCTGCAGGCGGGTGGCGCCCATGGAGCGGGCTGCCTCCACCACGCCGCCGCCCAGCGCGGTGATGTTCTGCTCCACGAAGCGGGCAAAGTAGGGAACCGCGTTGATGGTCAGCGGCACAATCACCGCGGCCGTGCCGATGGTGGTTCCCACCAGCAGGCGGGTGAAGGGAATGATGGCGATCAGCAGGATCAGGAACGGAAAGGAGCGCACCAGGTTCACCAGGGTGTCCAGGATCCGGTGCAGCTTGGGTTTGGGCGACAGCCCGTGGGGGCCGACGGCGTACAGCAGCACTCCCAGCGGGGTACCCAGCAGCACGGCCAGCGGAATGGCAATCACCAGCATGGTGCCGGTTTCCCCCAGCGCGGCCAGCAGCTCCGGCCAGACCTCAAGGATGCGTTCAAACATAGAGGGCTCCTTCTCGGCTGTTGACCGCCGGGGTTGCGGCGGAAGCGTGGGTAGCCGCGGCTGCGGTCCGGTCCAGCCGGATTTCATCCGACACCAGGTAGCGGCCAATCAGGGTGGACGGGGTAAAGTCCGGGCGTTTGAGCTCGGCAAGGTCGAACTGTTCCACCACCCGCCCCTCCTCCATCACCGCGACGTTCTCAGCGATGGCCTTGATGACGTTCATTTCATGGGTGACCACCACAATGGTGATGCCGAAGCGGGCGTTGACGTCCGCCAGATATTGCAGCACCGACGCCGTGGTCCGGGGGTCGACGGCGGAGGTGGGCTCGTCGCAGAGCAGCACCTTGGGCCGGGTGGCCAGGGCCCGGGCAATGGCGACCCGCTGCTTCTGACCGCCGGAGAGCTTCGCGGGATACGTGCCCGCCTTCTCCGCCAGGTCAACGATTTCCAGCGCCTCCAACGCCCGGCGCCGGCGTTCGGCGGCATTCCCGAGCCCGGCGAACTTCAGGGACAGCGCCACGTTTTGTGCCGCGGTGAGATTGTTGAGCAGGTTGAAATGCTGGAAGATCATGCCGATTCCATGCCGCCGCTCGCGCAGTTCCGATGTGCCGAGCTCCACCAGATCCACGCCGTCCACCAGGACACGGCCGGACGTGGGCCGCTCCAGCAGGTTGATGTTGCGCAGCAGGGTGGATTTGCCGGCACCGGAGAACCCGATGATCCCCTGAATGCTTCCACGCCTGATGTCGAGCGAAACGTTGTCCACTGCCGTCAGCTGCTGCCCGCCGGTGTCAAACACGGTTGATACATTCTCAATCCGGATCATGTGTTCCTCCTGGGTCAAGGCCCGAGAAGAGGTGCGCACCGCCGGCCGGTCCGCAGAAGCGCACGCCGGGGCATGCTCCAAGGGACCGGATGAAAGCGGATGCTTCTCCATCGGTCCTGGCGGTAGCACCCTTGCTCCGCAGGATCGCGGAAGGGTTGCTGCGGCGTCACGGAGCCAGGTCTCTCAGCCGCTCTGGATGGTTACGGTTTCCATGCTGGCTGCGGCGCCCCGAATGCGCAACGGGCGTGACCTCATACGGCTCATGATTGCGGAATGTGACCTGCATGGCGTCACATAGGCGTTTGTGACGTCATCCGGGGGCAGCAGGAAGCCGTGGCGGCGCTGCTTATTAAAGCCCGAAGCGGGGTGCCTCAATTACGGGGCAGGTGTCCATGACCACGTCCAGGCCGGCGTTGGCCGCGCGCTGCGCTGCCGCCTCGTCAATGACGCCCAGCTGCAGCCAGACTGCCTTGGCACCCACGGCAATGGCCTGGTCAACAATGTCGCCCACCCGGGAGGAATTCACAAAGCAGTCAACAACATCGATGGAGCCGGGAATCTCATCGAGTCTCCGGTAGCCCTTGTTGCCGTGCACGTCGTCGCCCTTGAGGCTGACCGGGATGATCTCCATGCCCAGGTGGTCCTGGATATAGCGGGAGACGCCGACGGCGGTGCGCAGCGGATTGTTGGACAGGCCCACCACCGCCCAGCGGGAGCCGCGGTTCTTCAGGAGCGCTTCGATGACTGCGGGGTCATTGATGTGTGGCATCTGCCGTCCTTCGGTGGAGTCCTTCGAATCGGGCTCCAGCTTACGCCCGCACGGGCGGCTCAGCTCAGGAAAGATTCAATGGCGTCCACCAGGGCCGCGTCGGGGCCACTGGCCGCGCTGCCCTCCACCAGCTGGAATTCTCCCTCATCCAGGGCTTCGGCGGCCCGGCGGGCAAGGTCTAGGGTTTCGTCGCCGCTGGCGCTTCCGGCCAGGACCAGCACGGGGACCCGGACGCCGCCGAGTCCTTCCAGTTCCGTCTGCAGCACCAGCATCTCGTCTTCGCCCTCATCCAGGGCCAGTGCCGGTTCCAGTGCAACGACGCGCGTGATGACGGCAGATTCCTCGGCGGCCCGCAGCGCCAGGAAGGCCCCCGACGCGAAGCCGTACAGGTCAGCGGTGCCGCCGGCCACCTGCACCACGGCCAGCAGATCATCGACGTCGGATTCGGCGGTGTATTCCTCGCCGAGCCCGCTTTCCCCCAGCCCGCGGCGGTCATAGGTATAGACGGTGTGGTTTCCCGCCAGGACATCAGCCAGCGCCCGGGTGGCTGAGCTCTTCCGGTCCGAGGTCAGGGGATCCACGATGACCAGCGGCGGCCCGTCACCCTGCCGGGACCAGGCGATTTGGGTGCCGTCGGCGGAAAGGGCCATTCCGGAGGCACTGGGTGAAGATTCCATGACGGGCTCCTGCTCGCTGGAGGGCACTGCGCGGACCCTTCAAACGTAAGGAGGCGCTCCATCCGCGGTCAATGCCTCCGGCCCGAACCCGCACCGCAAAGGTCCGGGCCGCTGGCTTACGTGCCCGGAACCGCCGCCGGCTGCAGGCGGAAGGATGCACCGCGGTGCTCGGCGGGCAGCTTGTCGCCGGCACCAAAGAGCTTGTTGCGCAGCGTTCCCGGCGTGTATTCCGTCCGGTACGCCCCGCGTTTCTGCAGCTCCGGAACCACAAATTCCACAATGTCCTCAAAGGTTCCCGGCGTGATGGCGTAGGCCAGGTTAAAGCCGTCGACGTCGGTCTCCTCCACCCAGCGGATCATCTCCTCCGCGATGTGGGCACCGGAACCCACCATCCGCGGGCCCAGACCGCCGATACCGGCGGATTCGGCGATGTCGCGCACCGTCCAGGGTTCGCCGTCGTCCTTGGCCTTCTGGAAGTTCGCCGCCGCGGACTGGATGGCGTTGGACTTCACGTTGCCCAGGGGTTCGTCCAGGTTGTAGGTGGACAGGTCCACGCCCATCCAGCCGGACATCAGGGCCAGGGCTCCCTCGTCGCTGGCGTACCGCTGATATTCCTCGTGCTTTGCCGCAGCCTCCTCTGAGGTGGCGGCGGTGATGACGGTGAGCAGGGTGTAGATGCGGATGGAGTGCCGGTCCCGGCCGGCGGCCTCGGCGGCATCCCGGATCCTGGTGACCGTAGCCTTGAGTTTCTCCACCGTGGGTGCGCCCACAAAGACGGCTTCGGCATTGCCGGCGGCAAACGCGATGCCGCGGGGCGAGGCGCCGGCCTGGTAGATCACCGGTGTGCGCTGCGGGGAGGGCTCACTGATATGGATGCCGGGAACCTTGAAGTACTTGCCCTCATGGTTGATGTCATGCACCTTGGACGGGTCGGTGAAAATGCCGCGTTCCTTGTCGCGGACCACGGCGTCGTCCTCCCAGGAGCCTTCGAGCAGTTTGTAGATCACCTCGAGGTATTCATCCGCATGGTTGTAGCGCTCGTCGTGCTCGAGCTGGTCTGCCGCGCCCATGTTCCGGGCGGCGGAGGGCAGATAGCCGGTGACCACGTTCCAGCCCACCCGGCCGTTGGTGATGTGGTCCAGCGTGGAGAGCCGGCGGGCAAAGGGATAGGGGTGTTCGTAGGCGGTGCCGGCGGTGATTCCGAAGCCGAGGTGCTCAGTGACCAGGGCCATCGCGGAGACCAGCAGCAGCGGATCATTGACGGGAACCTGCGTACCCTGACGGAGGGTGGCCTCGTTGGAGTTTCCGTACACGTCATAGGTACCCAGGACGTCGGCGATGAAGATGCCGTCGAACAGCCCGCGCTCGCAGGTTTGGGCCAGGTTGGCCCAGTACCGGATGTCCGTGTAGTTGGCGGACTGGTCCTGCGGATGGCGCCACAGTCCCGGCGACTGGTGGCCCACGCAGTTCATGTCAAAGGCGTTGAACCGGATCTGCCGCCGGGTGCTTGGGCTTGCCGGGACGGGCTGGGTGCGCTGTTCGGACTGGTTGGAATGGTTGGTCACGGGGAAATCCTTCGGAACGGGACGCACCCGCGAAGGAGCGCCGTACTTGCCGTTCGCGGACGCGGAACGGCCGGATCCTCATCTGGGGCACCCCGCTACGGAAAGAGGGTTGCCGCCCAACCAGCCAGAGCTTCGCGTTGGGACTCATGATCCTGCGTCACCAGTATCTGCACGACGGAACTGCAAGGGGAAGTAGATGACACTGTGTGAAGCCCCACCTGCGACGTCCGGCCGGTTGTCCACAACCGGAAAATTCCGGTGTTTGTCTCCCTCGGACACGGCTAGGGTGACCGCATGAAGAAGCACTGTGGCTGGTTCCTGCCATTGGCGGGAATAGCAACCGTTTATGTAATGGGCCCCCTTGGCATGAATGCCGTTGTTGCCTCCGGGCTAGGCGATATCCCCAAGGGCCTGATCCTGCTCGGAATCATCGGCGCATCGATCATTATGAGCATCTATCTCTTCATCAAGTCGGTGGAAAACGGGTACCGGGTATTCCGCGCTCACCGACGGTCCCGCGGCCATTTCACCAAGGCTGAACGGGCGCAGGCGGATCTCCAGCGGGCCTACGAGACTTCATGGTCGGCGGCGCGCATCTTGGCGGACCACCTCGGAAGAGGCCAACCCCCTGCCGCCCTCGAAGTCTGGGGCATTGTGCTGGAACCGGGGGAGTCCGTTCATCTGTTGATAAACGCTGACTATGCACGTTATTACGGTCTCAACGGAACGTATGTTCATACTTCGGGTTTCTTTTGGGGCCGCCCCGCATTCGTCCTGGCGGGCGTAGGAATTACCGCCCTTGCCAACCGCTCCCGAAGACGAGCTGCTGATGCGGCGTCCCAACAGCAATGGCGCGAAGGCCAGCACACGCAAATGTTCCTGACGAACCGCAGGATTATCTGCCAGGTGAACGGAAGATGGCTCAGTTTTGCCTATGGACACGTCTCGGCCTGTTATCCGGAGCCGGAAAACAACAGCATGGTGCTCGAATTTCATTCCAGCGAGCCGCTGCTGATCGGCGGGGCGGAAGCTCCGTTGGCCATTGCCTACTTGGTGTGGGCCTTGTACGGGGAGCACGGGTTGGCGGCCCACCCCGCCCTGAACAGCCTGCGTGCCTAGGGGCGGCGTCGAAATATTACGCTCGGGACTTGCCCGTTTCCGCAATGGAGCGTTTAGTTGCTCTTGACCATCCCGAGCGGCTGAGAGACCTGGATCAGTGAAGCCGCAGCAACCCTGGTTGCCGTATTTCCTCCTTGAGAGACGGCAATAACAAGGACAGCACCGCAGGAGGCCCACTGAGGGCCCAAGGTGTTTTCCGTAGGGTGCTACTGCCAGGACCGATGGAGATTAACATGACCGCTCTGGCTTCCCAGTCCCCTGCCGCCGCCCCGTCCCCTGGGTGCTCCGCCGGCTCCGCCCTTCCCGTCAGCTTTTCCGGACTCGGCCGTGCTTTCGGTTCCGGCAGCGAAACCCACCAGGTGCTGCGGGACATCACCTTTGACGTTCACCACGGCGAGGTTCTTGCCATCCTGGGCTCCAGCGGCTGCGGAAAGTCCACGCTGCTGCGGGCCGCAGCCGGGTTGGATGCGCCGACCGCCGGCGAGATCCGGATTGACGGAACGCCGGTCCGCGGCATCGACGAGCGGTGCGCCGTCGCCTTCCAGGAACCGCGGCTGCTGCCCTGGCAAACGTTGCAGGCCAACATCGCCATGGGCCTGCCCAAGGGCATCAGCGCCAAAAACGGCAAGGCCAAAGTAGCTGAGCTGCTGGATCTGGTGGAGCTGGCGGCTTTCGCCAAGCACCGTCCGCGGGCTGTCTCCGGCGGTATGGCCCAGCGCACCTCCCTTGCCCGCGCCCTGGCCCGGACGCCCGGGGTGCTGCTGCTCGATGAGCCGTTCGGCGCCCTGGATGCCCTGACCCGGCTGAAGATGCAGGACCTGCTGCTCTCCGTGCACAAGGCGACCCCCACCACGGTGCTGCTGGTAACCCACGATGTGGACGAAGCCCTCCAGCTGGCAGACCGCATCATCATTTTGGGGAAGCAGCCCGGGGCCGCGGGAGCCACCATCACGGACACCATCACCGTGCCCGGACGCCGTCCCCGCGACCGTGCGTCGGCGGAGCTGGCCCGAATGCGCGGCGAACTCCTGGCCCGCCTCGGCGTCGACCGCCACTAGCAGACCCGCACTGCGTCCCCTCCGGGGGCATTTCTCCAGCCGATCCGCGTCATTCTGGGCGCAAACGGCCCCCCTTCGCCTTCCTTTCCAGCAGAAAGAACTCCCATGAACAGCCGTTCCCGCACGTCCCTCCCCGCCGGCCGCACCACGCTTCAGGCCCTGGCCGCAGCTGCTGCCGCCACTTCGCTGCTGCTGACCGGCTGCGTGGCCGGCGAGGATTCCGACGCCGCCGCCAACGCCAACGCGGCCGACGGCGGCACCCTCACCCTTGACTTCGCCACCTACAACCCGCTGAGCCTGATCATCAAGGACCAGGGCTGGCTGGAAGCCACGCTGGCCGAAGACGGCGTCACCGTGGAATGGGTGCAGTCAGCGGGCTCCAACAAAGCCAATGAGAACCTGCGGTCCGGAGCAATCGACGTTGGCTCCACCGCCGGTTCCGCGGCCCTGCTGCACCGGGCCAACGACTCACCCATCAAGGCCATCGACGTTTTCTCCCAGCCGGAATGGGCCGCCCTGGTGGTGGGCGCGGATTCGGATATCACCTCGGTGGCGGACCTTTTGGGCAAGTCGGTGGCCGCAACCAAGGGCACCGATCCCTACTTCTTCCTGGTCCAGGCCCTCGACGAGGCCGGACTCAGCCTCGACGACGTCACGGTGGAACAGCTGCAGCACGCGGACGGCCGGACCGCACTGGAAAACGGTTCGGTGGATGCCTGGGCCGGACTGGATCCGATCATGGCGGGCGCTGAACAAAACGGTGCCCGGCTGATCTACCGCAACCTGGACTTCAACACCTACGGCATCCTCGCCGCCAACGAATCGTTCCTGAAGGAAGACCCGGAGCTGGCGCAGGCTGTGGTCAACGCCTATGAAAAGGCCCGTGCCTGGGCGGCAGAGAACCCGGAGGAAACCGCGCAGATCCTCGCCGACGTCGCCGGACTGGACCTGGCTGTAGCGAAGACCGTGGTGCTGGAACGCAGCAATCTGGACGTGGACCCCGCACCCGGCGAGGCTCAGCGCAGCGTCCTGGAGAAAATCGGCCCCACCCTCGTGGAGACCGGTGACGTCGCAAGCCAGGACGCCGTGGACAAGGCGCTGGACGGCTTGTTGGATGACTCCTTTGTGAACTCCGCCGATCCTGCAGCCATCAAGGATGCCCCATGAGTTCCGGCGTGAGAACATCAACTCCCGCGAGCGCCGACACCGGGACCGGCACCGGGGTCCCGGCAGCAGGCACCGTCCTCACCAACCGCTGGACCCGGGCGGGCCTGGGCCTGGTGGTTCCCGCCCTGGTACTGGCCGCCTGGCAGATCACCACTGCTGCCGGAATCTTCAGCCCGGTCCAGCTGCCCTCCCCCGCGGCCGTGTACACCGCTGCGGCTGACCTGATCGGCCGCGGCCAGCTGGGCAACCACGTGGCCATCTCCACCCAGCGTGTGCTCATTGGCTTTGCCATCGGCGGGCTGCTGGGCCTGGCGCTGGGGTCTGTGCTGGGTTTATCCCGGGTGGCCGACGTCCTGCTGGGTCCGATGATCGGAGCACTGCGTGCCGTGCCGTCGCTGGCCTGGGTGCCGCTGCTGATCCTGTGGCTGAAAATCGGTGAGGACTCCAAGATCACGCTGATTGCGATCGGTGCTTTCTTCCCGGTGTTCACTACCGTGTCCCTGGCGCTGCGCCATGTGGACCGGAACCTGGTGGAAGCGGCCCGCGCCTTTGGACTCAACGGCTTGAAGCTGCTGACCACAGTGCAGCTGCCCGCCGTGGTTCCCGCCGTGTTCTCCGGGCTGCGCCTGGCCCTGGCCCAGTCGTGGCTGTTCCTGGTGGCCGCGGAACTCATTGCCTCCTCGATGGGGCTGGGTTTCCTGCTCACCGATTCGCAAAACAACGGGCGCACCGACCGGCTGCTGCTGGCCATCATCCTGCTGGCCGTGATCGGCAAAGCCACTGACGCCCTCCTGGGCCTCGCCGAGAAGAAGGCGGTGGCAAAATGGGCCTGAGCCCGGCACTGGAAGAGAAGTCCGCCCCCACGGCTGCGCCGGTGGACCCAGCCGCCCTCCCGCAGACCGAGGCCGAGACCGAATCCGCACGCATCGCCTTCTGGGAAGCAGCCGCCCGCCGGCTGCAGTGGGAGCAGCCCTGGCACACCGCCCACACCTTCACGCCCCCGCAGCGCCTGAGCGCACCGGAGGTCCCGGAGGCCGACGCCGACTACAGCGTTCCCGCGATCGAATGGTTCGCCGGCGGCACCCTGAACGTGGCGGTGAACTGTGTGGACCGGCATGTGGCCGCCGGCCGCGGGAACAGGGTGGCCCTGCATTTCGAGGGTGAGCCCGGAGACCGGCGCACCGTCACCTACGCGGACCTGCAGCGGGAGGTTTCCCGGGCCGCCAATGCGCTGGAAAACCTGGGCATCGGCACGGGCGACCGGGTGGTCATCTACCTCCCGGTGATCGTGGAAACCATTGTCATCACACTGGCCTGCGCCCGGATCGGCGCCGTCCATTCCCTGGTCTTTGGCGGCTTCTCCGCGGAGGCGCTGAAGTTCCGGGTGGAGGACACCGGCGCCAAGCTGCTGGTCACCACCGACGGGCAGTTCCGCCGCGGGACCGCCGTACCGGTCAAGGACAACGCCGATCAGGCGGTCTCCGGGGAAAACGCCATTGAACACGTCCTGGTGGTCAAGCGCACCGGCTGCGACATTGCCTGGACCGAGGGCCGCGACGTCTGGTGGCACAACATTGTGGACACCGCTTCAGACGTCCACAAGCCCGAAGCGTTCGACGCCGAGACGCCGCTGTTCATCATGTACACCTCCGGCACCACCGGACGGCCCAAGGGCCTGGTGCACACCATGGGCGGCTACCTCACCCAGGCCTCCTGGAGCTACGAGTACCTCTTCGCCAACCCGGACGAGGCCGCCCGCAACACCGACGTGCACTGGTGCACCGCTGATCTGGCCTGGGTCACAGCCCACACCTATGAAATTTACGGTCCGCTCTCCAACGGCGTCACCCAGGTGATCTTCGAGGGCACCCCCAATACACCGCATCCCGGCCGGCACTTCGAAATCATCGACCGCTACAAGGTGACCAGCTACTACACCGCACCCACCCTGGTCCGGTCCCTGATGGGCTGGTTTCCGGACGGCGTTCCGGCGCAGTACAGCCTGTCCTCGATCCGCCTGCTCGGCACCGTGGGCGAGGCGGTGAATCCGGAGGCCTGGCAGTGGATGCGGACGCAGATCGGCCGCGGCGAGGCCCCCGTGATCGACACCTGGTGGCAGTCCGAAACCGGCGCCACCATCCTCTCCCCGCGCCCCACGGACACTAGTTTCAAGCCCGGCTGCGCCTCCCGTGCCCTACCCGGGGTCAGCACCCGGATTGTGGACGAGGCCGGAAATCCGGTGCCGCCGAACACGCAGGGATTCATTGTGGTGGATAAGACCGGCCCGGCCATGGCCCGCACGGTCTGGGGCGACCCGCAGCGCTACCTGGCCTCCTACTGGCGGCAGTACGCGCGGCAGGGCTGGTTCCTGGCCGGAGACGGCGCCAAGTACGACGACGACGGCCACACCTGGATCCTCGGCCGCACTGACGACGTGCTCAACGTGTCCGGTCACCGGCTCTCCACGATCGAGATCGAATCAGCGCTGGTCTCCCACCCCTGGGTCACCGAAGCCGGCGTCTGCCCGGTTGCCGATCCGAAGACCGGACACGCCATCGCGGCGTTCGTGGTCCTGACCGAGGCAGCGGCGCAGGACGCTGGTACCGTCACGGCAGAACTGAGGGCTCATGTGGCCCGCCAGATCGGGCCGATCGCCAAGCCGGCCGCCGTCGTCGTAGTGCCTGACGTGCCCAAAACGCGTTCCGGAAAAATCATGCGCCGCCTGCTCACCCAGCTGTTTGAGGGCACCGCGCTAGGCGATACCACCAGCCTGCAGAACGAGCCGTGCATCGCGGACATTGCCGCAGCGTGCCAAGCGCGCCGCAGCGGAGGCCGTCAGTGAACGCGGGCCAGGGTCACCCGGTCCATCACCATGGCACCGCCCATGGCCCGGTGGATACGCATGAACTCGGTCGGAGAGACCTCCAGATAGCTGGTGTCCGCCTTCGCCGGCAAAAGGTCGGCATGCTGGCCGTCCAGCAGCTCCAGGAACAGTCGGTTCGCCTCGACATGCGGCAGCGGCTCAGTGGCAGTGATCTTGTGATTGGCGGAGGCCAGCTTGTAGCCGGTTTCGAGAACAACCACATATTGGTCCATCGGGATCACGTCCTTTGTCGCTCCGCGCGGCTCCCCCGCTTCTGTCCCCATTGTTCGTCCGCCGTCCCCAACTTGCAACGATTTCCCCGCGGCTTGGCCGCGGCCCACCAGGAAGGAGCACTCATTCCATGAGTGATCGCCAGTTCGGTTTCCGCACCCGTGCCCTGCACGCCGGCGGTACCCCCGACGCCACGCACGGCGCCCGGGCCGTGCCCATCTACCAGACCACGTCCTTTGTTTTTAAGGACACCGACGACGCCGCCAACCTCTTCTCGCTGCAGAAGTACGGCAACATCTACTCCCGCATCGGCAACCCCACCGTAGCGGCCTTCGAGGAGCGCATCGCCTCTCTGGAGGGCGGCATCGGAGCGGTGGCGACGGCGTCGGGCATGTCCGCCGAATTTGTCACCTTCGCCGCCCTGTGCGGTGCGGGCGACCACATTGTGGCCGCCGCGCAGCTCTACGGCGGCACCGTCACCCAGCTGGACGTAACCCTGCGCCGGTTCGGCATCGACACCACCTTTGTGGCCGGCACCGACCCGGCGGACTACGCCGCGGCCATCCGGGAGAACACCAAGGCGGTCTACGCCGAGGTGGTGGCCAACCCCAGCGGCGAGGTCACCGACATCGCGGGGCTGGCCAAGGTGGCGCACGACGCCGGTGTGCCGCTGATCCTGGACGCCACCTTGAGCACGCCCTACCTGGTGCGCCCGTTTGAACACGGCGCGGACATTGTGATCCACTCCGCCACCAAGTTCCTCGGCGGGCACGGCACCACACTGGGCGGCGTCGTCGTCGAGTCCGGAAAGTTCAACTGGGGCAACGGGAAGTTCCCCGCCATGACCGAACCGGTGGCCAGCTACGGGAACATCTCCTGGTGGGGCAACTTCGGCGAATACGGGTTCCTGACGAAGCTGCGCTCCGAGCAGCTGCGCGATATTGGGCCCACCCTCAGCGCGACGTCCGCGTTCGCGCTGCTGCAGGGCGTGGAAACCCTGCCGCAGCGTCTGGACGAGCATCTGCGCAACGCCCTGGCGGTGGCGCAGTGGCTCGAAAAGGATCCGCGGGTGTCCTGGGTCAGCTATGCCGGGCTGCCCTCCCACCCGCATTATGACCGGGCCCGGAAATATCTGCCCAAGGGTCCGGGCTCGGTGTTCAGCTTCGGCGTGAGCGGAGGCCGCGCTGCGGGTAGAGCCTTCATCGAGGCCCTGCAGCTGGCCTCGCATCTGGCCAACGTGGGCGACTCGCGCACCCTCGTGATCCACCCCGGCTCCACCACGCACGGCCAGCTCTCACCCGAACAGCTCTCCGCCGCCGGCGTGGCCGAGGACCTCGTGCGGATCTCGGTGGGGCTGGAGGATCTGGAGGACATTCTCTGGGACCTGGACCAGGCGCTGGCGGTTGCGGTTGCGGCACCCGAACCGCTGACCTCATCCACCCTGCCGGCGGGGGCAGCCCCGCAATCGTGCACCATCCCGCAGGCCAGCCCTGCCGCTGACCTTGAGGAGTCCGCCCATGTCCGCTGAAACCGCTGCCGCCCCGCGCACCTGGGAAGGCCCGAACGCCCCCGAGCGGCTCGCGCTGCTGCGCCGGGCCAGGTCCATCGCGATTGTGGGTGCCTCGGACAAACCCTCCCGGGCGTCCTACTTCGTGGCGACATACCTGCTGTCATCGTCGCCGTACACGGTTTATTTTGTGAACCCCGTGGCTAAGGAAATCCTGGGCCGGCCGGTCTACGCATCGCTGGCTGACCTGCCCGAAGTTCCGGACATTGTGGACGTCTTCCGCCGCCATGACGATCTGCCGTCGGTACTGCAGGAGAGCATAGCCGTCGGTGCCAAAACGCTGTGGCTGCAGCTGGGCTCCTGGCATGAGGAAGTGGCCCGGGATGCCGAGGCCGCCGGTCTGGACGTGGTGATGGACCGCTGCGTGAAGATTGAACATGCGCGGTTCCACGGCGGGCTGAACCTGGCCGGCTTTAATACCGGAGTCATTTCCTCCAAGCGGCAGCTAACCGTCTAAGGGCCGCGGAAGTATCCGCTGCCCGTGCCGTGCACGTGGACGGCGGGGCCCCTGCCGGATTCCCCGTCTCTGCCGGGCGCACGCTCACCGCTGCCGCGTCCGGCACTGTTTTCACTGTCGACGGCTCGGTGCCTGCCGGTATTACCTGGCGCTTCGGCGTCGTCCCTGCACCCGGGATCATCCTTCGCCTTGGAGCTTCGGGGTGCAGGCTGCTTCGGTGCCGCATCCGCTGGTGGAACGGCACCGGCGGCAGCGGGCACAGGTACGGGCACGTCGGCGAAATCCTGACGTGCGCCGGCCTCAGGGCCGGCGGTACCGGCCGGAAGCGCGGGCACGGGCGAACCAGCGGCAGGGGTAGCCGTGGACTCCGGTGCCAGTCCTTCGGCGGCCGCGGCGGCAGTGTCAGCACCTGCCTGGGCAGCAGCCGTTGCACCATCGGACCCAGGCGGCGCAGTTGCCGGATCCGCTGGTGTGGAAGTTCCAGCGGTCGCGGAAAGGTCATCCTGCTCCGCCGCCGGCTCGGATCCTTCCGGAGCCGACATCGACGTGAATGGGTCGGGGTGCGAGACATGCGACTCGCTGGTCACGCGCAGGTCACTGCTGGCAGCAACGCCCGAGGCTCCCGCCCCCATGGCTGCGGCCAGCGTAAAACTGAGAATTAGGCCCCGGTGGCGCGGTGAGCGTGAGCGCGGGCGAACGGTGTCCGCCAGCAATGCGGCCAGCTCCCCGGTCGGAACAACGGCCGGGGAGCCGGTGAAGGACCGCAGCTGGCGCAGTCCCTCGAGGAGCTCGGGGGTTTCGTCGATCTCCGATTCTTTGAGGAGTCGCCGGATCACGGCGTCGTCCTGATCAGGCGATTCGTTCATCATTGAGTTCCTCCTCTCGTTCCAGCCGGTCCCTGAGGGTTTTCAGAGCCCGGTTCTGCAGCTGCTTGACGGCGCCTGCCGTGCTGCCCATGATTCGGGCCGACTCTTCGATGGATAGGTCTGCCACAATGCGCAGCAGCAGCACCTCCTGCTGCCGCGGCGAGAGTCCCGCCAGCAGTGCCGCCACTCCGGTGCCAGCCCCAAGGGCCGCATCTTCAGCGGACGCGCTGACCCGGGCGTCGGCATGGGAGTGGAACTGCGTTAGTACCGGTTGCCGCTCGCGCCGTCGGGTGTCATCGACCATACGGGCGTGGGCTACAGAAAATGCGAAGGTTCGCAGTCCCCGCACCCCGCCGGTGATGCTGTCCAATTTCCCGAACACGGTCAGGAACACGTCCTGGGTCAGCGCCTCAGGATCATCGCATCCCTTGCCGGCAAGGTAGGCCAAAAGGGCAGGAGCCAGTGACTCATAGATTTCGCGCAGGGCCTGGGGTTCCGCTGCACGCGCGGCAGAGAGGATTTCCTCTGTCAGGGTATTGGCCAAGGTTCGGTCTTTCCCTCGCGGAAGGATGGGCGTTTCACATCGTATCCCGCGCTGGTAATCCGGGAATAAAGAAACGACCACACCGGGACAGGCAGCCCTATTCTGCGGAATTGATTCGTTCATTCGCCGCAAACCGCCGGTTCTTCAGAACCGGGAGGAACTCACGCACGTCGTCGATCCGTTTCCGTGTGACCTCGGCGGTGACCACGGCCTCCGCTTCGTCATCGAGGAATGCCTGCGGCACTCCCATCGGGTCCAGGATGACCGAGTGTCCCACCGTATGGCGACTGGAGGTGCCGGCCGCGGCTACCCAGACTGTGTTTTCAATGGCGCGGGCCTTGAGCAGGGTTTCCCAGTGTTCGATCTTGTGCTCACCCTTGAACCACGCGGCGGGAACCGCCAGCAGGTCCGCGCCCTTGTCCGTCAGCGCCCTGGCCAGCTCCGGGAACCGGATGTCATAACACGTCATCAGCCCCACCTTGATGCCGCCCAGCTCAACCACTTTCACGCCGCCGTCGCCGGGTTTGATACGGGTGGATTCGGAGTAGCTGAACGCGTCATACAGGTGCAGCTTGCGGTAGGTGTCCGCAATCCGCCCCGTGTCCTCGATCAGCACCAAGGTGTTGTAGGGCCGTTCCTCGCCGCTGGATTCGTATCCGCCGGCCACGACGGCGATGCCCAGCTCTGCCGCGAGGATGGACAGCTGCTGCACAAACGTGCTCCAGCCCGCGTCAACGGCAGCAGCCAGCGGACCCTGAACCCTGCCCACACTGAACATGGACTCTTCGGGGAACACGATCAGCTCGGACCCATCCGCCTTGGCCTTGGCGGCCAGCGAGCGCATCACCTCAAGGTTCTCCCCGACGTCGCCCGTGGGACTGAACTGGCCTACGCTCACCAACATTGCCGCACCGCTTTCTTTTCAAACGTGGATTTCCCCCAGCCTAGACCACGTTCTCTACGTGCAGCACGGGCGCAGGAGGGGCCCCGGGTGACGCACCGGCCGGGAGTGTCCTGCAGTGCGGATCCGCGTGCCGCCTAGACTTGGGCCGCATGGACGAACTCACGCTGCCCACGGATCTCACCACTGCCCGCGGAACCCTCAACCCGGAGGCGGTGGGCTATTCGCGCTCACCGCTGCACCGCACTGCGCTCCCGGGCAATACAGCATCCCGGATGCGCACCAAGCGCTGGGAATACTGGGGTGTTCTGACGCCCGAGCTGGCATTGGGCATGACCATCGTGAACCTTGGCTACGCCGCGAGCCTGCAGATCTATGTCCTGGACCGCACCACCGGAAAGGAAATCAGCATCGAACCGCTGAAGATCCTGCCGCGCGGCGCGGACATCGTGCTCCCGGATACGCTGCCGCCGCTCACGGCGCTCGGCACCGCGGGGGATGTGTCGCTGCGCTTCCACGACGACGACGGCGGCACCCACCTGCGCGCCCGGTCCCCGCGGGTGTCGGTGGACCTGTATGCGCCGGCCGCGGGCGACGTGCTGGGCGTGGTGGTGCCGTGGTCGGACCGGCGGTTCCAATACACGCTCAAGGATGTGGCCCGCAGCGTGTCCGGAACGGTGACGGTGGACGGCAAGACGTTCACCGTCGGAGCGGACGCTTTTGCCGTCCTGGACCGGGGCCGCGGCCGCTGGCCGTACCGGACCACGTGGACCTGGGGTGCAGGCTCGGGAACAGTGGACGGCACCCGGATTGGCCTGCAGGTGGGCGGGCAGTGGACGGCCGGAACACCGGCCACGGAAAACGCCCTGATGGTGGACGGCCGGCTGCATCACTACGACGGCGAGCTGGAGTTCGCCTACGACCTCGCGGATCCCGCCTCCACCTGGACCGTGCACGGCCCCTGGATCGACGCCGTGCTCACACCCTTCCACCGCAGGGAGTCCGCCACCAAAGCCGGGGTCATTTCCTCGGAGATCTGGCAGGCCTTCGGCACCTGGTCCGGAACGGCACGCACCCCGGACGGCACCAGCTACTCGCTGGAGGGCCTCGGTGGCTGGATTGAGGAAGCCCGGCACCGCTGGTAGGACCCGGCCCGCTTCAAGGTTCCTCGCTGCTACGCATTAGGCTTGCTCCATGCAACTGATGCGCCTGATCCTGCCCGTTTCCGCGCTGCTGCTGACCGCCGGCTGTGCCTCCGGCGGGACCGGCAGCGCAGCCGGTAGCGCAGCCGGTAGCGATGATCTGCTGCGGGAGCACGGTTTGGAGCGGGCCACCGTCTCAGAGGTTGTTGAGCAGCTGGACCGTACCAACGAGGACCGGGCCAGCGGACTTTCGGCGTCGGTGACCTACGATTCGGTCACCCTTCAGGATGACGGGCAGGAAGCTGTCCTGACCATGCCGGAGGATGAGTTCTACCTGGCTGTGGCACCCTGGACCACCACCACGCATGATTGCTTCCATCACAGCCTCTCCGGCTGCCAGGGTGAACTCGTGAACACTCCCGTGCAGGTACTGATTACCGATGCGGCCGGAACCGTGCTGGTGGACGATGCCGCCAGCACCTACGACAACGGGTTTGTGGGCTTTTGGCTACCCAAGGACATTGCCGGATCCTTGACAATCACCTCGGCGGCAGGAACCGCAACCGGTACCTTCAGCACCTTCGCGGACAGTCCCACCTGCATCACCACCCTGCGACTGGTCTGACCCGGCTGGGGTTCCGCCACGAACGGAGGGGGAACGTCCGAGCCAACGTCGGCTTCCGCCCGGTCCCAGTCGAAGGGGGCCTTGGCCTCCCCAGCATCCTGCCGGGCCGGGGCATCCGGAGCGGCACCGGCGGCCGGGCTCAGCGCAGCAGCGGTGCGGCCCAGCAGCGCCAGGGCCGTCGTGTTTCCTGGATCGGCGCTGAGGGCTGCGTTAAATGATTTCCCCCATGTTATTTCTTTGCCCACCCAGACAGCTGCGGCCCTGGCGGCAGGAAACTCCTGCCTACAGGGCCGCAGCCAATCTGGTCCGAACTACTCGTTGATCAGGTCCCGCACCACAATGGTCTGCTCGCGGTCCGGGCCAACGCCGATGGCGGAGAACCGCGTCCCGGACATCTTTTCCAGGGCCAGGACGTAGTCCCGGGCGTTCTTGGGCAGATCGTCCAGCGTCCGGGCGCCGGTGATGTCCTCGGTCCAGCCGTCAAAGTACTCGAAGATCGGCTTCGCGTGGTGGAAGTCGGTCTGCGTCATCGGCATTTCGTCGAACCGCACGCCGTCGACGTCGTACGCCACGCACACCGGAATCTGCTCGATGCCGGTGAGCACATCCAGCTTGGTCACGAAGTAGTCAGTGAAGCCGTTCACGCGCGAGGCGTGGCGCGCCAGCACGGCGTCGTACCAGCCGCAGCGGCGGGGGCGGCCGGTGTTGACGCCAAACTCACCGCCGGTTTTCTGCAGGTACAGCCCCATGTCGTCGAAGAGTTCGGTGGGGAACGGGCCGGCACCGACACGCGTGGTGTAGGCCTTGATGATACCCACGGAGCGGGTGATGCGGGTGGGGCCGATACCAGAGCCCACCGAGGCGCCGCCGGCCGTCGGGTTGGAGGAGGTCACAAACGGATAGGTGCCGTGGTCCACGTCCAGGAACGTGGCCTGGCCGCCTTCCATCAGGACAACCTTGCCCTCATCCAGCGCACGGTTCAGCTCAAATGTGGAGTCAATGACCATGGGCCGCAGCCGGTCCGCATAGGAGAGGAAGTATTCGACAACCTCTTCGACGTCCACGTCGCGGCGGTTGTAGACCTTCACCAGCAGCTGGTTCTTCTGGCGCAGCGAGCCTTCGACCTTCTGGCGCAGGATCGATTCGTCGAAGATGTCCTGGACGCGGATGCCCAGGCGGGCCACTTTGTCCATGTAGGCCGGCCCGATACCGCGTCCGGTGGTGCCGATGGCACGCTTGCCCAGGAAGCGTTCGGTGACCTTGTCCATGACCTGATGGAACGGAGCCACCAGGTGGGCGTTGGCGGAGATCCGCAGCTTGGATGTATCGGCGCCGCGGGCTTCGAGACCGTCGATTTCGTCAAACAGCGCTTCGAGGTTCACTACGCAGCCGTTGCCGATCACCGGAATGGCGTTGGGGCTCAGGATGCCGGCCGGCAAAAGCTTGAGTTCGTATTTTTCACCGCCGACGACGACGGTGTGGCCGGCGTTGTTTCCGCCGTTGGGCTTGACGACATAATCGACACGGCCCCCCAGCAGGTCGGTGGCCTTACCTTTACCTTCGTCGCCCCACTGGGCGCCGACGATGACAATTGCGGGCATGGGATCCTCCCCCATTAGTTACGAAAGGGAGAAACGCCGACGGCGCGATCCGCTTCCGTGCATGAGAACGCCCCTGAACTCGCAGGTCGGACCGGAAATGGCTATGGGCCGGGTCTAGCCGGAGTCGCGGGGCTCTTACCTATCAAGTTTAGCCGATTGTATGTCCTCCGCTCTTTTGGCGGCGGCATACCGGGTATTACTCGGAGTGAACTCGGCGTAGCGTGGCCCGATGGACCGTTTTCGCGGCTTTATTGCCGGTATAGGAACCACCTCCGGCACCCGACTAGTGGTGGGCCACTGGCTGGAATCCCCGTTTGGCGCCTTCACGGACGTCATGGCGGAAAACGCCGCCGGGTCCCGAATGCTGCTGGCCCCACACCAGGAGGTCGCGGACTACATTGCCGGCACCTATCATTTTGACGCGGTGGACGTGGCCGACGTCGATGCCCGGCTCACGGCCGACCAGCTCCTGGTCAGCGCAGGGCCGCTGCGGTTGAGGGCGGATCTGGGTCCGCGCACCTTCCTCGGGCAGCTGCTGGAGCATGTTCCACCCCCGCTGGCCGTTCATCCGCGCTGGCTGAGAGCCGTCAGCCCCCTGGCCGGGCTGCTGGTGCCCGGCGTTAGGACGTCCGGGTCTGCGGGCGGCGGACGCCGAGAATACTACGGTGTCCGGTCCATCCGTTCCGTCACGGGAGCGCTGGCCAGCTGGGATGGTCGGGATCTGGGCGGGTTGTCCCCCGTCAGCCCGCCCGTTCGATTTGGCTTCAGCTCGGTGCCGCCCAAACCGCAAATTGTGGCTGTGACTACCAGCATTCTTCCGTGACGAGGTTTTGTGTCGGTTTTTTCTGCCTGCCGCCGAGGCAAAATCGCCTTCTACCCGGGTGACAAAACTACCTTCTTCATACTCTCTTTCCTGTCACCCATCACTCGGATGACTACCCCACATGGAAAGCAGAGCCACAATGAAAAAACGCACTGCAGGACTAGCCCTCGCAGCGGTAACCGGCTTCTCGATTCTTTCAGCGACGCCGGCTTTCGCCATGACCACTCCCTATCCAAACTGTGACGCTGCGGCTGCGGACGGGGTCTACAACATTCCTGCCGGTGATCCCCGCTATGCTCCGGCGCTGGACCGTGACAAGGACGGAATCGCCTGCGAAAATCCCGATTCTCCCCCCAGCGACCCGCCCACATCGGAACCCTCCGGGACATCGGTGCCAACGATGCCAACCGACCAGATGAGCGGCGTACCCAAAGGAGGCGTCGATGCCGGTGTGGCAACGGAGAAGGGTATGGACTTCGGTCCGGTCGCCCTCGGCGGAGGACTGCTGCTGGCAGCCGCCGGGGCCGGAACCTACGTCATTCGGCGCCGTAACGGAAACCATGCCTAGTTCCAGGCGAACACGGTCCGGTGAGTTGGGGCGCCACCGCCCATGATCCCAAAGACCGTACCCAAGGCTGGCGGCCGCAGGAGCCTTCGGGCCACCGCGGCCGCCAGCCTGCTCATCACAGCAGAGTTGTTGCTTTCGGGCTGCAGTTCCGGCCCCGGGGCGGATGCGGCGCCGCCACAAGCGTCGGCGTCGTCCTGGCAATTGCCGCCGTCGCCACCCGCTCAGTCGCCTGGCAGGACCGTCAGCGCCGACCCGAGAGACACAGCCGGTCCTGCCCCCGCCGGCCACATCACGGCGCTGCCAAGAACCCTGGCACTTCCGTCCATTTCTGCGGGATCGGACCTGATGCAGGTGGGACTGCGGGAAGACGGCACGTTGGAAGTGCCTCCAGGCAGCCCCGGGGCCCCCGCCGCCTGGTACACCGGTTCACCAAAACCCGGAGAGCCCGGGCCTGCGGTGATCCTTGGCCACGTCAATGCCGAAGACGGCGGCCCGGGAATCTTTGCGAACCTGCGCCGGCTTCAGCCCGGTGACGAGGTACAGGTGCAGCGCGAGGACGGAACCACCGCCGTGTTCCTAGTGCTGTCAGGCGAGCTGTACCCGAAAGATGCCTTTCCCACCGAAAAGGTCTACGGCACTACAGTTCTCCCGGAACTGCGGCTCATCACCTGCGACGGCTACGACTCAAAAACGGGAACTTTCGAGGACAACTACGTCGTCTACGCCCGCCTTCTGCACTAGCTTTCCCCATCCCAAAAATCGTGGACCCGAGACACCCATCCCGGGCAACCACGGCTCCGAAGCAAGCTTTAACCCGCCATCATCCGAGATCCGGGTACGGTGTCCGGCTTCGGCCGGCAGGCGAAAGGCTGGCCATGGAAAATCACCCTCTGCATCCGGCACAGGAGAGCGCCCGGGAATCCGTCTGGGACTACCCCCGGCCGCCGCGCGTCGAGCCCAGTTCGGAGCACGTGCAGATTTTTCTCGGCGGGCAGCTGATAGCCGACACCACCTCGGCCGTCAGGGTCCTCGAGACCAGCCATCCGCCGGTGTATTACATCCCGCTGGAGGACTTTGCTCCGGATTCGCTCGTTAGAGCCGCCGGCGCCACCTGGTGTGAATACAAGGGACAGGCGGCCTATTTTGACGTCATCGGCGGAGGCGTCCGGGCGGACCGCGCCGCTTGGACCTATCCGGATCCGAGTCCCGGCTACGGACAGCTGGCCAGCAGGGCGGCGGTATATCCGGGAAAGATGGATCGCTGCACAGTGGAGGGGGAAGTGGTCCGGGCGCAGGACGGCGACTTCTACGGCGGCTGGATTACCGGGCGCATCACCGGCCCGTTCAAGGGCGCCCCGGGCACCGGCGGGTGGTGACGAGGCAGCAGGAGGTGGATCGGCACATGGCAAAGGCCGGGTGCCCGGCAAAAGCTGGGCACCCGGCCTTTAGCTGCGGGTCAGGGCCGGATCAGGACTCGCGTCCTTCAATGGCATTCTTGGCCTGCGGATCAGATTCGTTCAGGAATTTGGTGATTCGATCCACTTCCTCGGCCTCGCCGATGGCCGCTGCCGCCCGGCCCAGGGCGTACAGCGAACGCAGGAACCCCTGGTTCGGCACGTGCTCCCACGGGATGGGGCCGGCCCCGCGCCAGCCGGACCGCCGCAGCGCATCCAGGCCGCGGTGGTAGCCAACCCGCGCGAAGGCGTAGGACTCAATGGTGCGCCCCTCTTCGAAGGCCTCGTCAGCCAGGATGGCCCAGACCTGCGAGGAAGTGGGGTGTTTCGCTGCCAGGTCCAGGGCCTCGTCCCCGGCCTCGAGGCGAGCGACGACGTCGGACTCCTCAGGCAGGTACGTGGGCTCGGGCCCGAGCAGGTTCTTGCGGAATTCATCTGACATTAGAGGGACTTGCCTGCCGATCCTAGGTTCTGCGCTGCTTCGATCACGCGGGCGGACATGCCGGCTTCCGCCGAGGCACCCCACACGCGGGGGTCATACTGCTTCTTGTTCCCCACTTCGCCGTCGACCTTCAGGACGCCGTCGTAGTTGCGGAACATGTGGTCCACCACGGGGCGGGTGTAGGCGTACTGGGTGTCGGTGTCGATGTTCATCTTCACCACTCCGTAGGACACCGCATCCGCGATTTCCTGTGCGGAGGAACCGGAGCCGCCGTGGAAGACCAGGTCAAACGGGCGTTCGCGGCCAATGGATTCGCCCACGGCGTCCTGGATGTCCTTAAGGATTTCCGGGCGCAGCTTCACGCCGCCGGGCTTGTACACGCCGTGCACGTTGCCGAAGGTCAGGGCGGTCAGGTAACGGCCCTTATCGCCGGTTCCCAGCGCCTCGATGGTCTTCATGCCGTCGGCCACCGTGGTGTAGAGCTTTTCGTTGATGGCGTTTTCCACGCCGTCCTCTTCACCGCCCACCGTGCCGATTTCCACCTCGAGGATCATCTTGGCCGCATGGGTGCGGGCCAGCAGGTCCTGTGCGATGCGCAGGTTGTCCTCGAGGGTTTCCGCCGAGCCGTCCCACATGTGCGAGTTGAAGATCGGATCTTCCCCGCGCTTGACCGCTGCTTCGGAGGCAGCCAGCAGGGGCAGCACAAAGTCGTCCAACTTGTCCTTGGGGCAGTGGTCAGTGTGCAGTGCGATGTTCACGTTATAGCTCTTGGCCACTTCGCGGGCGTAGGCGGCGAAGGCCAGCGAGCCGGTGACCATGTTTTTGATCTTGGCGCCGGACCAGTAGGCGGAACCGCCGGTGGACACCTGGACGATGCCGTCGGAGCCGGCCTCCGCGAATCCTGCCAGTGCTGCGTTCAGGGTCTGGGAGGAGGTGACGTTCACTGCCGGATATGCGAATCCCCCGGCCTTGGCGCGGTCGATCATCTCGGCATAAATCTCAGGGGTTGCAATAGGCATGCTGACTCCAAGGTCGATAGCGGCAGGGCCAGGGCCCTCATTGGCTTCCTACATCCTAGCCACAAGTATCCTTGCGGCATCAGGCCGTGTCACTGCATAACGGACCGCGGCCCGGCAGAGGACCGCAGGGCCGGTGCGCGCGGGCCCCTCCGGTGCGCGCTTAGCTCACCTTCTGGCCGAACACGTGACGCCGAATCCAGCCGTGCATCGCGATAGCCGCAGCGGAGCCGGCATTGATGGACCGGGTGGAACCGAACTGGGCAATGGAGAGGGTGGCGTCCGCGGCGGCATGGACTTCCGGGCTCAGCCCCGGACCCTCCTGGCCGAAGACCAGCACGCAGTTCTCGGGAAGTTCATAGGTTTCCAGCGGCACGGAATCCGGAAAGTTGTCGATACCGATGATGCGCAGGCCCTCGGCGCGGGCCCACTCCACGAAGTCCTCGACGGTCGGGTGATGGCGCACGTGCTGGTAGCGGTCGGTGACCATGGCGCCCCGGCGGTTCCACCGGCGTCGTCCGATAATGTGCACTTCCTTGGCCATGAAGGCGTTGGCGGTGCGGACCACGGTGCCGATGTTGAAGTCATGCTGCCAGTTCTCAATGGCCACATGGAACGGATGCCGCTTGGTGTCCAGATCCGCCACAATCGCCTCATGGTTCCAGTACCGGTACTCATCCACCACGTTGCGGACATCGCCGTTGGCCAGCAGCTCCGGGTCCCAGTGATCGCCTTCAGGCAGCGGCCCTTCCCAGGGGCCCACCCCCACCTGATGCGCAGGCGCTGTTTCGGCTGTTTCCACGGGCTGCTCCGGCAATTGTTCAACGCTATCTTTCACCCTTCAAGCTTAAGGTGAAAGACTGGGCCGCACGATCACGGGGAAAAAACGGCGGCACCGGGAGCACCCTGACCGCGCAAATGAAAAGGAACAGTGTGGGCGAAAACGAGAACATTGAATGCTGGTTGACGGACATGGACGGTGTGCTGGTTCATGAGAACAATCCCATTCCGGGCGCCGCCGAGCTCATTGACCGCTGGGTGTCCACCTCCAAACGGTTCCTGGTGCTCACCAACAATTCGATTTACACCCCGCGGGACCTTGCAGCCCGGCTGCACGCCTCCGGGCTGGAAATTCCCGAGGAAAACCTGTGGACCTCTGCGCTGGCCACGGCCGAGTTCCTCAAGGATCAGGTCAAGAACGCCGGAGTGCCGGGACGCTGCTTTGTGGTGGGCGAAGCAGGGCTGACGACGGCGCTGCATGAGGCTGGGATGATCCTCACGGACACCAACCCGGACTACGTGGTGCTGGGCGAGACCCGCACCTACTCCTTCGGCACCATCACCAAGGCCATCCGCCTGATCATGGGCGGAGCACGCTTCATCGCCACCAACCCGGACGTCACCGGACCGTCACCGGAGGGTCCGCTGCCGGCGACCGGCGCCATCGCGGCGCTGATCACGGCCGCCACCAACATGAAGCCCTACATTGTTGGCAAGCCCAATCCCATGATGTTCCGTTCCGCAATGCGCAAGATCGACGCGCATTCGGAGACCACGGCCATGATCGGAGACCGGATGGACACGGACATCATTGCGGGCATCGAAGCCGGGCTGACCACGGTCCTGGTCCTCAGCGGCATCACGCAGCGCGAGGACATCAATTCCTATCCGTTCCGGCCCACCCAGATTGTCAACTCCGTCTCGGACCTGATCAGCACCGTCTAGCGGAGCCGGGAACAGGGCGGCCCTAGAACAGTGATTTCAGGCCGCCGCCCTGTTCCGGCGGCGAATACTGCCGCAGCATCTCGCGCACCACCTTCTGGTACACACCCGGATTCCACTGCGGGCTGGCATGCGCCGGACTGGCTCCCTCGGTCACCAGGTCATTGGCCACCAGGTTGCGCGGGAACACCGCCGACCACTCGTACTTGGCGCCGAAATAGTTCACCGTCTTGTCCTCCGGGTTGCCGATGAACGCCAGCGAGGTCCCGCCCAGGGCATCGGCATATCGCCGCGCATCGTAGTGGAAGATGTAGGACGCCTCGGACTGGATCAGCGTGGTGGACGGCGCCAGCGGCGACAGCTGCTCCAGGGTCTGGTCCACAACTGTCCGCCACGTCCGCTCATCCTTGTGCAGCACCCGCTCGCCCAGCTCGTAACCGCCGCGAACCACGCTGGGAATGCGGTAGCCGGCGTCGTACAGGGCCGCCACCCCCTCAAACATGGCACGGTCCAGGACATCCTGCGGCCCGGCCGGGCTGGAGTCCAGAATAATCAGCTCGACGGCGACGCCCCGCTCCCGCAGTCTGGCCGCCACCTCAACGGCCAGCATGCCGCCGAAGCTGTGGCCGTAAAAATAGAGGCGCCGCAGCTGGTGGTTCCGGATGTAGCGGTACACGGCGGCAACAATGTCCTCCACGTCCAGACCCAGATTGGAGTAGCCGACGCCGGCAAGCTGCCCCCGGGAGGCCAGCGCCGGCCGCAGGGAGTTCAGGATCCAGATGGTTTCCTCCCAGCTGGTCTTATAGCCGGGAAAGAGGAACCAGGAGGCGGTCGGAAAACGCCGTTCAGCGGTCTCGTCGCGGACCCGCAGGATTTCCAGGTCCTCCCGGTAGTGCTGGATCCGGCGGGTCACGAACAGGTCCGCGGCCAGAGTTAGTCCCAGGGCGGAACCGGTCAGGAGGCGGCGGCGGGAGAACCGCTTAAGGCTCTCCGCGGACCGCAGGAAATCTGCCGGGTCTTCGCTCATGCCGGCCCGGTTTCCGAGCCCGGCAGTCCGGGTGCCGTTTCCTCCGCGGCCTTAGTCCAGGCCCAGTTCATCCTTGCCGAACGCATACAGGTAAGGCACACCGGCTTCAGCTTCAATGCGTTCCTTTGATCCCGTGTCCCGGTCCACGATCACGGCAACGGCCACCACGTTTCCGCCGGCCCGGCGGACGCCCTCCACAGCGGTAAGCGCCGATCCGCCGGTGGTGGAAGTGTCCTCCAGGACCACCACGTTGCGGCCGGACACATCAGGCCCCTCAACCTGCCGGCCCATGCCGTAGGACTTCTGTGCCTTGCGGACCACAAACGCGTCAATGGGACGGCCGGCACGGGCGCCGGCGTGCATCAGCGCCGTGGCCACCGGGTCCGCGCCCATGGTCAGGCCGCCGGCGCTTTCGAAGGAAATTCCGGCGCCGTCAATCAGGTCCAGCATCACGTCACCCACCAGCTGGGAGGCTTCGTGGTGCAGGGTGACCCGGCGCAGATCGATGTAGTAATCGGCCTCAGCGCCGGAGGACAGAATGACCTTGCCGCGGACCACCGCCAGTTCACTGATCAAATCCAGCAGGCGGGCACGGGCAGCAGGCAAAACAGGCGCAGTCATGGCCTCAATCCTAGCGGAGTGCCGTATCTCCCCACACAGATGTGACGGGAGATATAGGGTGGAACCCATGCGCCAACTACAAGCTGAAATCATTGCGGAAATGGGCGTGCAGCCCACCATTGATGCGGGTGCGGAAATCCGCCGGCGGGTGGACTTCCTGAAGGCCTACGCGGCCGCCTCCCACACCGGGGGATTTGTCCTGGGCATCAGCGGCGGTGTCGACTCCACTCTGGCCGGCCGGCTGGCCCAGCTCGCCGTGGACGAGCTCATAACCGAGGGCGCCCAGGCGCAGTTCATTGCCCTGCGCCTGCCGTACCAGGTCCAGCATGACGAAGCGGACGCGCAGGCCGCCCTGGAATTCATCCGCCCCGCACTCTCCTGGGTCTACAACGTTGCTCCGGCCGTTGACGGCTATGAGGAGGAGTACGTGAAGATGAGCGGCGAGCGGATCAGCGACTTCAACAAGGGCAACATCAAGGCCCGTGCGCGGATGACCGCCCAGTACGCGGTGGCCGGGCAGCACAACCTGCTGGTCATCGGCACGGACCACGGCGCCGAATCCGTGACTGGATTCTTCACGAAGTACGGCGACGGCGGCGCCGATGTCCTGCCGCTCTTCGGCCTGAACAAACGCCAAAACCGGCAACTGCTGGCGGAACTGGGCGCCCCGGAACAGCTCATAGGCAAGGCTCCCACGGCGGATCTGCTGGACGGCGCCCCCGGCCAGACCGATGAAACGGAACTGGGCATCAGCTACGACACCATCGATGACTACCTTGAAGGACGCGATGTCCCGGATGAGGCGGCGCAGCAGATTGAGCGCCGCTTCCTGATGACCCGGCACAAGCGCACCGTGCCGGTGAGCATCCTGGACACGTGGTGGAAGCCGGAAGCCATGCCCTGATCGGGGCGCACATTCGGTAACGTAGCAAGGGTGAAGATTGCTACCTGGAACGTGAACTCCATCCGTGCCCGTGCCGACCGCGTTGAGGCGTGGCTGCAACGCTCCGACGTCGATGTCCTTGCCCTTCAGGAAACCAAGGCCAAGGACGAGAATTTTCCGTGGGAAATCTTTGAGAACAACGGCTACGAAGTGGCGCACTTCGGCCTGAGCCAATGGAACGGCGTGGCGATCGCCTCCCGGGTGGGGCTCGACGACGTTGAGCGCACCTTCCCGGGCCAGCCGGCGTTCGGCAAAACCGAGGCGACCACCGCCACAGAGGCGCGAGCCATCGGCGCCACCTGCAACGGTGTGCGCGTCTGGAGCCTGTATGTGCCCAACGGCCGGGCTGTGGGAGACCCCCACATGCCGTACAAGCTGCAGTGGCTGGACATCCTGAAGGACCAGGCCGCAGGCTGGATAAAGGAGAACCCCGAACTGCCGCTGGCACTGATGGGTGACTGGAACATCGCCCCGCAGGATGACGACGTGTGGGACATCGACTGGTTCCGCGCCCAGAACGCCACCCACGTCACTGAACCGGAGCGGGCGGCCTTCCAGGCTTTCCTCGACGCCGGATTCACCGACGTCGTCCGGCCCTACACGCCGGGGCCCGGCGTGTACACCTATTGGGATTACACCCAGCTGCGTTTCCCCAAGAAGGAAGGCATGCGCATCGACTTCGTCCTCGGTTCCCCCGCACTTGCCGCCCGCGTCACCGGTGCCTCCATTGACCGTGAGGAGCGCAAGGGCAAGGGCGCGTCGGACCATGCTCCCGTGATGGTGGAGCTGGACTGACCATGAGCGCGCGCCCCCAGCGCTCCCTGTACCGCACGTTCCCCTACGTGTCGCATCTGCGCGTCTATGAGCCGTTGGACGTGTTCGACGACGACCAGCAGCTGGCCATTCTGGAGCAGCGGGCGCGGGGACGCCATGCCACCGAAGTCCTGGAGCGCAGCGATGCCGTCCGGCGTTTGGTGCGGGCCGTCTCGGATCCGTTCCCGCACAGCACCTCGGATCTGGTGCGGGTGCTGCACTATCCGGGCCACGAAGGCTCCACCCGGCGGCTCTACTGCCCCAATCAGCTCGCCGTCCGGACCTCGCTGGCCGCAGAGTCGCTGGGCGAAAGCATCCACGGTCCATTGGTGGACGTCCTAGTGCCCGAAGTGGCACGCGAAGCGCACGCAGCCCGGATCGACCCTGATTCATTCGCTGATTCCCTGGCCCGGCTGCACACCCGCTCCGCAACCTGGGGCGTTCCGTTCGGCTGGTTTGTGCTGCTGCACGAGGAGGATCACAGCGAGGTGGTGGAGGATGACGGCAAGGTTCAGACCGTCCGGCTCTCCGCGCCCGTCAGCCAGTGTCTGGACCGTGCCCGCCGCGCCACCGCGGCGCTGGCGCTTGCCGCACCCGAGCTGGATCTGCTGGATGAACTCGATGAACTGGCCAACTGGCTGGAGATTTTCTCCGAAGATGCGGTGCTGGAGCTGGACTACGGTCCGGTGGCGGAGCTGGTATTCCCCGACGATTCACCGTCGGATGTCCGCCTGGGCATCGAATCGCTGGCGGAGGGCGACATGACCGGGGCAGCCGCTTCCTACCGGCGGCTGGCCAACCGCTGGATTCCGATCCGGCAGCTGGCGCGTGCCAGCTGACGCCCGGCGCCCCGGCGGCGCTAGCGGACCCGGTCCTCGCGGCTGAACCGTAGCTTCCGGCCGGCATCAATGCTGATCAGTACCACCGTCCGCCGCCCCAGGGCGGCGTCCAGCGCCTCCACCAGGTGCGTGGCGTCAGCGGCGATCAGGTGCGGGGCAGCGCCCTGCCGGGGAGTGATGCGGATCCGCAGCGCCGAACTGCCGCGAACTTCATAGGTGCTGACGCCGGCGGCAGCTACATCCGGATCCTCCTGAAGTGCCGCGCGCAGTGCCTGCTCCGCCACCGCGCCGCTGATCGACACATTGCCGGGGGCACCGCCCTCGTCATACTCCGACACCAGAGTTCCGGTCCGTCCCCGGCCCTGCGCCGCAGCCCAGAGGACCAACAGCACAATCGCGATGACCATGGCCAGGACCAGCAGCACCCAGATCCAGCTTTGCGACTGGCCGGGCAGCGCAGTCTGCGCCCCGAAAGCCTGGATCCGATCCAGCGCTTCGGGGGCAAAGGCCTGCCAGCGGCGGGCGGCGTTGCTGTCAAAGCTAATCCAGAGCAGTCCGCCGCCGAGGCCGATGAGGATGAGTCCCAGCAGGCCCAGCAGGATGCGGTTCAACGCCCGCGGAGTCCGGTTCACTGCCCGATCACCCCCAGGTTGGAAACCTGCACGCGGACCTCAGGCCGGGGTTCCAGCCCGGTCAGCTGCAGTTCATCGGTGACGGCTTCCCGAACCGTTTCCTCGTTCACGGGGATACCGGACGTGGGACGGATCCGGACATCCACCCGGGTCCGTCCCACGGTGACCAGCACCTGCTCCGCACTGACACCGGCGGTGAGGCGGGCGCGGCGCGCCAGCGAGGAAGCCAGGACTTCTGCATCCACGACGACGGCGGCACGCGGGTTCGGCAGTGCATAGCGCGGCCTGCGGCCGGGCAGTACCGCCTGCAGGAAGAACACCAGGCCCACCAGCAGGATCAGCAGTCCGCTTAGTCCCAGGACGGAGGAGTCGGCGCCCTCGGGCAGGCGGGACAGCCAGCTGCCCAGGGCCGCGGGGTCGGTGAGCCAGGCTTCCTGGCCCAGGGCCTGCAGGGTTGCTTCCAACAGGACGTAGAGGCAAAAGAGGATGCCCAGGACCACTGCAACCACGGAGGCAGCGGCCCGGCTGGCGTGCGTTTCGCGGCGGACGATCTGCCGTGTGCGGACGTCGTTGCCGCTCACCGGACCCTGCTTCCTTCTTCGAGCTGGACGCCGGTGAGGCGAACATCCACCCGTGACACCAGCGATCCGGTCAGTTCGGTCACTTTGTCCTTAAGCAGGGGTTTCGCCGCGTGGGCGCGGTCCCACACCGATCCGCCGGTGCGGTTCAGGAGGTCCGGATCCGCCGCAATGCGGTTCAGCGGCGGAAGGGAGACGGGCAGCGCAAGGGAAAGGGCGAGCATGCCCTGATCGTCGGACCAGGAGACACGGATCTGCGCGGCCGGGACCCGAAAGAACTCGGCTGCGGCCGCTTTCGCCGTGGAGGTCAGCGCCTGGGTGCTGATGCGGTTATGTCCGGCGTATCCGGGGGCCTGCGGTGATGCCGGAACAAAGGCCGGAACTGCGGAGCTCACGACGACGAGCGTCGGCCGGTCAGCGCATCACGGACGGTGCGGAAGTCAACCTTGCCCTCGGCTGCCCTGCCGCAGAGGGCTCCCACGGCAATGAACAGTGCCATCAGCAGGAATCCCCAAAAATCGAAAATCAGGGCGGTGAACGCCAAAACGGCCCCAACCGCCATGCCGGTTACTGTTGGTTTCATTGTTCCTGCCTCATTACGGTGATCCCTGACTCTTCTTCGACCCTATACCGGATACCGCTGCTCGATAGTCTGCTAGGCCGGTGCGGAACCGGGCTTCGGCTTGTCCGGCCGCCCTTCTGCGGCGCCCGGGATCTGGACGTCGTTCACGTCCACGTTCACTTCAACCACACGCAGCCCCACCAGGGATTCAACCGCGGAATAGACTGCTGCACGGACATTGTCGGCAATGCGGGTCAGCGGGGTTCCGTAAACCGCCACCAGGGTCACGTCCACCGCAACTTCGGTTTCACCCACTTCCACATGCACGCCCTGGGTGGCGCTGGAGGCGCCGACGGCGTCCCGGACGGCTCCGAGCGCCCGCCCGGAACCGCTGCCCAGGGCATAAACGCCCGCCACCGACCGGGCCGCTATGGCCGCAACTTTTGCCACTGCCTGCTCGCTGATGGCGGTCTTGCCGCCGATAACGGCGGGGGCAGCTCCGGTGCCTTCCGCGACGGGGGCGTGCACCGGAACAGGGTCGTGCGCGGAAACAGGGGCGTGAGCGGGCGCCCGGTGGGCTGCAGCATCCGCGGATCCGTCCCGGGCCGGGCCTGCAGGGACGGGGGGAACATTCTGATGTGGGGCGTCAGTCATGCTGCTCAGCGTATCCTGCGGGCCTGTCCTTTGGGCAGGTAGTGCCCCGGGGCAGTTCAACGCATGCCAACCCGGCGCCCGGTCACGGTGCTGGGTTCAATGCCAATAAAAACATCTCGTTGTCCGCCGCCCCAAGGCTCATCCATCCGGCGGCCCCACAGCTGCGTCAGCAGTTCAGGATCCCGAACGGCAGCAGCGCGCCCGCTGAGCAGGACCGACCAGCCGTCCATGCGCCGGGTGTCATGATCATCAATCTGGAAGGAAGCGTTCCGGTCTTCCGCTCCCCCGCCAAGCACGCCGTCGCGCGCGGTGCGGAAATAGACCGACTGGTCACGGACCACGTAGTTGACCGGAAAAACCAGCACGCGTCCCTCTTCCTGATACGCCACTCTGCCGGTTCCGCGGCTGGCTAAAAGCGTCCAGCATTCAGCTTCCGTCAGGTCCGTACTCTGATGAGTGGCCGCAGCGTCCCACGCAGAATCCTGTGCATCCGTCGCCATCATTGCCTCCGAAGTAGATTTCGGGACCAGTCAAACGTAAGCGGGCGGATTTTGGGAAGAGAAGCAGCGGCTGCCTGTGTCCAAACAAAGAAAAACCCCGGACTCGTAAGTCCGGGGTTTTAGCTGGTGGCTCCGACCGGCGTCGATCCGGTGACCTTTCGATTTTCAGTCGAACGCTCTACCAACTGAGCTACAGAGCCGGGCATCATCGCTACCGATGATCACCGAGATCTTCCAAATCGCTTCAGAAAATCTGAGCGACCCTGACGGGACTCGAACCCGCGACCTCCGCCGTGACAGGGCGGCGCGCTAACCAACTGCGCTACAGGGCCTTGCTTTTCACGAGTGTAAACTCTACCAGCATTTCACCGGCCCGATTACCACTCCTGAGTACCCCCAACGGGATTCGAACCCGTGCCGCCGCCGTGAAAGGGCGGTGTCCTAGGCCGCTAGACGATGGGGGCCTTTAGAACACACCAGGAACGCCTCAGAGCGGAAGTTTCCGTTCGTTTGCGCCCCGGTGGACTCATAAAACTATAGGGCCTGTTGGGGCAAACAGCAAAACGGGTGCGGTGGACCCTGGGCGCCTGGGCCGCACTAGAGTGGCTTAGGTGCCCATAGAGATGCTTCCGGACGACTTTGAAACCGCCGTGGATGACGCGATTGATTCCATCCCCGCGGACCTGGCCGACGCCATGGACAACGTGGCCATCTTCATTGAGGAGGAGTACGAGCCCCGCCCCGGCGAGGATCCGGAAACCGAACTACTTGGACTGTACGAGGGCACTCCCCTCACGGAACGGGACTCCTGGTGGGACGCCGGCTCGCTCCCTGACCGGATTGTCATTTTCCGCGGACCGCTTCTGCGGATGTGTTCCTCAAGGGACGAGCTGGTTCATGAAATCCGCGTCACGGTGATCCACGAAGTGGCCCACCATTTCGGTATCGATGACGAACGACTGCATGAACTTGGCTGGGGGTAGCTAGCCTTAAGGCATGGGAGATCATCAAGGCCACAGTCACGGGCTGCCCGCGGGCACCGCAACCGGCCGGCACCGGCGCAAACTGCTGATCGTTTTCCTCATCACCATCAGCGTTGTTTTCCTCCAGGTGGCCGGCGCCCTGCTGTCCGGATCGCTGGCGCTGCTGGCCGACGCCGGTCACATGCTTTCCGACGCCGCCGGCGTCTCGATCGCCCTGCTGGCGGCCTGGATCGCCACCCGTCCGGCCACGAAACGCCGCACGTACGGCTACCAGCGCGCCGAAGTCCTGGCCGCCCTGGCCAACGCGGTGCTGCTGATCGTCATTGCCGCCGTCATTTTCACCGAGGCCATCCGCCGCTTTGGAACGGAACCGGAGGTGCATACCGGCCTCATGCTGGGTGCGGCCCTTGTGGGCGGACTGGCCAATCTAGCCTCGCTGCTGGTGCTGCACAGCGGCCGCAAGGAAAGCCTGAACGTGCGCGGCGCCTATTTGGAGGTTCTGGGCGATCTGCTGGGGTCCGCCGCCGTGGTGGTGTCCGCCGTCGTCATCATGCTCACCGGCTACCAGCAGGCGGACACCTGGGCCTCCATCCTGATTGCCTTCATGATCCTGCCGCGGGCCTGGTCGCTGCTCAAGGAAGTCATAGACGTCCTGCTCGAGGCAACCCCGCAGGGTGTGGACACCGAAATGATCCGCGACCACATTGTGCGGGTGGAGGGCATCTCAGACGCCCACGACATCCACATCTGGACCATTACCTCGGGTGTTCCCGTGTTCTCCGCCCACGTAGTGGTCGACGACGACCACCTCACCTCGGATCGGATGGACCAGCTGCTGGACCGGCTGACAACGTGCCTCAGTGAGCACTTCGATACCGAGCACTGCACCTTCCAGCTGGAACCGGCAAGCCACGCGGTCCACGAAGGGCAGCAGCACGCCTAACGGTCGCGGCTGCCCCAGCCTGCCGCCCCTTACTCTTCCGGGAGCGATCCGAAGGCGGCCCGGTCCGCGAGCCGCGGATCCTCGTGGTCCGGAACCACCATCAACGGTCCCTTTGCATGATGCAGCACGCTCTGGCTGGTGGAGCCCATCAGCATGCCCTTGAAACCTCCGCGACCGCGGGTACCCATCACCAGCAGCTCCACGTCAGCGGTCCGGTCGATCATGATCTCGGCCGGAGGCCCGTCAAGGAGCTGGATGGACATCGGCAGGTCCGGGAAGTGGCTTTGCAGCCAGGCCTGGCCTGCACGCAGCTGCTCGGCAATTTCCTCGTGCAGTGCCTCAAGATCCAGCGGGGCCGGAACCCAGGCAAGGGAACCGCTGAAGGGCGGAAGTGCGCAGAGGATCTGCAGCGGCAGTCCGCGGCTGCTGGCCTGCTCGGCAGCCACCAGGGATGCTGCACGCCCCTGCTCCGAGCCGTCCACTCCCACCACCACCACATCTTCGACGGTCCGGACAGTGGGGGCTCCGGCCGGCGGCCGGACCCCGGCCTCGGGCAGCCGGCCCGCCGTCCGCAGCGGTACCACCACTGTGGGGCACTTGGCGTGGGCGGGCAGCGCACTGGAAACCGAACCCAGCAGCCGCCCCACAAAGCCGCCGCGGCCCCGGGAACCCACCACCATCAGGTCCGCTTCTTCGGAAAGTTCCAGCAGGACCGCTGACGCATCGCCGGTTTCAACCCGCGGAAAAACCTCAATGTTGTACTGACTGATGCGTTCCAGCGCCTTGTCCAGCACCGCCTGGGCTCCCTCACGGATGATCGAGTCATCCATGGTGGTGTATCCCGCATCCATGGAAGAGGCCGCAAAAATGGGCACGGTGTAGGCAGTGACCACGTGCAGCGGACTTCTGCGCCGTTCGGCTTCTTTCGCCGCCCATACCAGGGCGCACATGCTCTGGTCGGATCCATCCACACCAACAACGACGCCGGGTGACGCCTCCAGTCCGCTGTCCTCGCTCCACATTGAACCACTCACAGTGCCGCACCCCTCTCGAAACATCCACGGCTGCCGGAGCGCTCCTTCGGACCGCCCGGAAATGTGCTCGTGTGGGTAGCCTACCGTGCCCCTCCCAGAGAAACCCCACTCTCCGGAACACGCCAAAAGAGGCACTACAAAGTCGCGTGAAAGGCGGATAGGCTTCGGGCATCACAACCGATATACATGCCCGCTGAGCTGAGGGGCGGACATCTGCGGGCATGGAAGAGGCGCCGTTCCCGCAGCCTTGATCTATGTCAGGGGGTTGCCTCGGTGGATAAAGCAGCGGGTAGAACAGCGGCACATGCACAAACCGGCCCGGACAACGGCGGACTCCCCGCAGCGGACGCGCGGACTGAGGTGACGGGCGCCGTCGTCATCGGCTGCGGGCTGAGCGGCCTGGCGGTGGCAAGTGAACTGAGCAGGCAGGGCGTGGACTCCATTGTCCTGAACGGCCTCGCTCAGGACACCGAGCCTGTTCACGCGCCGGTGCCGGACCCCGGAAGCCTGCCCGAACGGGCGGAACTGCTCCGTCTGCTGCACGGTTACGCCGCCGGCCATTCCCTGGACATCCGCCGCGGCACGCCCGCCGAGGACCTGGGCCTGCTGCGGGGATCCGGCGTGCCAACCCCGGTGCCGGGGCCAGTCAAGTGGGCGGTGCGCACCCATCACGGCCTCCTGCTAGCCGACGCCGTGGTGCTCACGGGCTGCGGACACCTGGCCGTACTGAAACTCGTCCGTTCCCTGGGGTTCGCCGCCGGGACAGAATTGCGGAACGCCCTGCGCAGTGTGGGCCTCTATGTGGTCGGCGCAGGCGAAGCCCTGGCCTCCCCCACCCGTGAACTCGTTCGTCAGGCCAAGCGGGCGGGACAGGAAGTGGCCGTGCGAAACACTGCTCTTGCCGGATATCCCGGGATGCGGACCGGCACCGCTTAGCTTCCCTGGATCCCTAAAAATGGGACGAATCTCACGATTTCAGGCCACTGTGAGCGCTTATCGCGCCTCCCAGACGGCCAAGACGGCGCGATAAGATCGAATGGCGGTATTTCCCACCCCAAAAGCCAACACCCATTCAGAGGATGCGTCATGCTCAAACAAGGTTCAAAGCTGGACCGATATTTTGAAATCTCCAAACGGGGTTCGTCGGTGTCGCGCGAAGTCCGGGGTGGGCTGGCCACATTTTTCGCCATGAGCTACATCGTGGTTCTGAACCCGCTCATCCTCGGCGGTCCTGATTCCGCAGGCAATACCCTGGCCGGTCCGGCCGTTGCAGCAGCCACCGCCCTGGTGGCAGGCGTCCTGACCATCATCATGGGCGCCTGGGCAAAGCATCCCTTCGCACTGGCCACCGGCCTGGGCGTCAACGCCTTTGTGGCCGCCACCGTCGCCACCAATGACGGCCTGACCTGGCCCGATGTCATGGGCCTGGTGGTGCTCTCCGGAATCACCATGTTCATCCTCGTCCTGACCGGCTTCCGCACGGCTGTTTTCAAAGCCGTTCCGGCCGGCCTCAAGACGGCGATCGTTGTGGGCATCGGCCTGTTCATTGCCCTGCTCGGATTCGTGAACGCCGGCTTTGTCCGCCGGATCCCCGACGCTGCCGGCACCACGGTTCCCGTGGAGCTGGGCACCGGCGGCCAGCTCATCGGCTGGCCAAGCCTGGTCTTTGTGTTCGGCCTGATCCTGACCATCGGACTGATGTCACGCAACGTCAAGGGCGCCATCCTCATCGGCATCGTTGCGTCCACCATCCTCTCCGTGATTATCGAATTTGTGGCGTCCCCCGGCTCGCAGGGTGCCGGCGTCGCCTCAGGCTGGTCACTGGTCACCCCCAGCATGCCTGAGTGGGCCGCCCCTGACCTTTCCCTGCTGGGAGACGTCAACATTTTTGGCTCCTTTGAAACCCTGGGCGTTGTCGCTGCTTCGCTGCTGGCCTTTGTGATTCTGCTGAGCATCTTCTTTGATGCCATGGGCACCATGGTTGGCCTGGCCACGGAGGCCGGTTCCATTGACAAGGACGGCAACATCCCCAACGTGGAGAAGGTGCTCCTGGTGGATGCCGCGGGCGCCGTCGTCGGCGGTGCGGCCGGTGTTTCGTCCAACCAGATCTTCGTGGAATCCGGCTCCGGCATCGCGGAAGGCGCCCGCACCGGCCTGGCCTCCGTGGTCACCGGCCTGCTGTTCATCGTTGCCATGTTCCTCACCCCGCTGATCTACCTGGTGCCGTTTGAGGCCGTGGCCCCGGCGCTGGTGGTGGTGGGTTACCTCATGGTTTCCCAGGTCGGAAAGATCGACTGGAGCGACATTGGCATTGCCATCCCCGCGTTCCTGACCATCGCCCTGATGCCATTCACCTACTCCATTGCCAACGGTCTGGGTGCCGGCTTCATCACCTTCGCCCTGATCCGGCTCTTCCAGGGCCGCGCCCGGGAAGTCCACCCCCTGATGTGGGTTGTGGCGGCAGCGTTTGTGCTCTTCTTCTCCGTGGGCGCCATTTCCTCCGCCCTTGGCGTCTAAGGTTCCAGGGTCCAGGTGAGAACCGCTCACTGAACCGTCTGAGCAGACATAACAAAGGCCGTCCCCGGTGCAGGTAGCACCGGGGACGGCCTTTTCTCATGCTCGGCAGCGAGGGTTCTGCGGCGCCGTGCTGAGTGCTGGAAGTGCTGCTGTCGGTCAGGCTGCCTGGGCGTCAGTCAGCGGCCGTGTTCCGGCGGCAAAGGCGCGCACCTGCGCGTCGTCCCACAGATGCGCCGGAACTCCCCCGCCCAGCAGCGTCCGCGGCAGGGACGGGTGGCCGGCAAAGGGCGAGTCGCTACCGGCAATGATCATGTTGCCGTACCGGCGGCCCTTGAGCATGGCGGGGTCCGCCACAATGGCGGTGTGCGCAAACACCTCACCTACGGCCGCGGCTTCCCGCCGTGCCCCACGCAGATCCGGGGTGTCTCCGCAGTTGATGATGTACAGGCCGCCCGGGGCCAGGACCCGTGCAGCCTGTGCCGTGAATTCCAGTGTTGTCAGTGCCTGCGGTGTCTTGGCTCCGGCGAAGACATCTCGGATCACCAGGTCCCTGCTGTCATCGTGGAGGGTTTCCGTAACCTCCCGAGCCTCACCGACCCGCAGGCGCATCAGAGGCGCCCGGGGCAGGTCGAACCAGGCCCGCACCAGTTCCGCGAGACGTCCATCCAGTTCCACCACCACCTGCCGGGCGTTGGGGAAGCCCGCAGCAAAATAACGGGCCATGGAACAGGCGGCGCCGCCCAGATGCAGGGCACGCAGCTTGGCGTCGGCATCCCAGTGGGTGTCAACGAGGGCAGCAATCCAGCGCATGTACTCGAAGTCGAGCTGGCGGGGATCGTTAACGTCAATGTGTGAGCTGTGGACGCCGTTGACCTTGAGAATCCACCCGTTGGGGTTGAACTGGTCCGGGATCAGTTCACAGGTTCCGGTATCCACGGGATACGTGCCCGCCACGGGCCCGGATGAGGGAGTACCGCCGGCTTCAGGAGTATCCGCGGGAGCTTTCCCCGGCCGCTGGCGGCCCATCAGGCAGCCGTCCGGAAGGTACTGATGATCCGTAGGCACGGGGGCGCCGTGGAGGAACTGGGGGTAGGGGTCATGCTTCCAGTTTAAGCGCCCTCACAGCAAGGACCCGCTTCAGGAGGGCGAGAGGCCGTTTCCGGTGCCCGCACCGGCGGAGCGTTCCAGGGCAGCTTCCAGGCGTTCAACCTTGCCCTCAAGCTCGCCGGCATGGCCTGGCCGGATGTCAGCCTTGAGAACCAGGGACACCCGGCTGCCGTAGCGGCCCACGGCTTCGGTGGCGCGGCGGACCACGTCCATCACCTCATCCCACTCGCCCTCCACCGTGGTGAACATGGCGTCGGTCCGGTTTGGCAGACCGGACTCGCGGACAACGCGGACAGCGGCGGCAACAGCGTCATGCACCGACGCGTCCGCCGCCGCCGGGCCTGCGGGGGTGTCCGGGCCAACGCCGGACGGAGCTACTGAAAAGGCAACCAACATGCGCCCCAGTCTGCCACCGGCGCCGCCGAACGCAAGCCCGGGCGCAGATCAGGCCTCCGGTGCCGGTGAACTCTGTTCGCGTTCCAGCCGCTCGGCGCGCGTATCCCGTTCGGCCTGCCGGATGTCGGCAAATTTCTCGTTCATTCGCGAGTGCCGCTGCCCGTAGGCAAAGTAGACCAGGAATCCGATCAGCAGCCAGCCGGCAAAGTAGACCCAGGTCTCCACGGCCAGATTGGTCATCAGGTACAGGCACAGGAGGGCTGAGAGGACCGGAATCACGGGCCCAAACGGCACCCGGAAGTCGGGCTTCAGGTCCGGGCGCTTACGGCGCAGGACCAGGACCCCTAGGCTGACCACAACAAACGCGGACAGCGTGCCAATGTTGATCATTTCCTCCAGCACGTCCACCTGCGTGAAGCCGGCCACCAGCGCCACCAGCGTGCCGCACAGGATCTGCAGGCGCGCCGGCGTCGAGTGTTTGTCACTCGTGCGCGAGAGCGAGCGCGGCAGCAGGCCGTCGCGGCTCATGGCCAGCACCACGCGGGCCAGACCCATGAGCAGCACCATGATCACGGTGGTAAGGCCAATCAGGGATCCGACGGCGATTACCTGCGCCGCCCAGGGGTTGCCCACCAGAGTGAACGCGGTGGCGAGGTTCGGCGATTCAGCCGCAGCGAGGTCGGTGTAGGGAACCATGCCCGTCAGTGCCAGGGAAACGCCGATGTAGAGCAGCGTGACCACTGCCAGGCCGGCGAAGATACCGCGCGGCAGGGTCCTGCCCGGATTCTTCACCTCTTCGGCGGACGTGGCAACGACGTCGAACCCAATGAAGGCGAAGAAGACAATCGCCGCGCCGGCAAAGACGCCCAGCGTGCCGTACTGGGCCGGCGCCGCCCCGGTCATGAAGGAGAAGAGCGACTGTTGCATCACGCCCTGGGTGCCCAGGCCTTCGGTGGAAACAGCATCCGGGATGAACGGTGTGTAGTTCTCCGCCTTGACGTAGAAGAAGCCCGCCACAATGACGAACAGCACTACGCCGATCTTGATCAGCGTGAACACGTTGCCCACCTGAGCGGAGAGCTTGGTGCCCATCACCAGCAGGACGGTGAATACCGCAACGATCAGCAGGGGCCCCCAGGTCAGGTCCACCGGGCCGAGGTCAATCGTGGCCGGAATGTCCAGTCCCAGCAGTTTGAACACCTCACTGAGGTATATGCCCCAGTACTTGGCGATCACGGCGGCCGCGGTGAATAGTTCCAGGATCAGGTTCCAGCCGATGATCCAGGCCACGAGCTCGCCCATGGTGGCGTATGTGAAGACATAGGCGGACCCGGCCACCGGAATAGCGGTGGCAAACTCGGCGTAACACATGATCGCCAGGGCACAGGTGAGTGCGGCGAGGACAAAGGAGAGGGTCACGGCAGGGCCGGAGAAGTTTGCGGCTGCCTTGGCTCCCACGGAAAAAATTCCGGCACCCACTGCTACTGCAACACCCATGATCATCAGATCCCAGGTGGTCAGGGAGCGTTTAAGCCGGCGACCGGGTTCGTCGGCGTCCGCTAGGGAATCCTCGATGGGTTTCGTTCGGAAGAGACTCACTGTGGTCCTTGTGCTCGGGTGTCCGTCAAACTAACCGATCAATCGTAGGCCGCTGACCGGCGCTCACCAGTTTAATCCCACATGTTGAGACACGGCAGTCCATGCCTGCCCGGCGGACCGGGTTTGCGCGCGGCGGTGCGGCATCTCCGCTAGCCACTGCCCGGCGCATTTGGGAGGATGAAGATGTGTCCTCGGCCACCGTATCCGGCGATGCCGGTGCGCGGCCACAGTGTCCCGCAGTTCTCCTTTTTTTCAGCCCCGAAGCCCCACAGATCGGACATCACCATGGCCCGCGGAATCTATATCAGTGCCATGACCCCGGGGTCCGGCAAATCCCTGATCACCTTGGGACTAGCCGACATGCTGCTGCGCCATGCGGACCGGGTCGGCTTTTTCCGGCCGATCGTGGAAGGCACGGAACCGGCGCAGGACCCCATGGTGCGGCTCATGCAGCGCAAGTTCAACCTCACGGCGCAGACCAGCCGCGGCGGCCTGACGCGCAAGGAACTGCGAGCCCTGCTGGTGGCCGGCGAACGTGGCGAGGTGGATTCCCGGTGCATGGCCATCTACAACGAAGTGGCATCCCACTGTGACGTGGTGATCATCGAGGGTACGGACCTCTCCGGGCACGACGTCGCTCTGGAGTTCGATTTGAACGCGCGGCTTGCGAATGACCTGGGCGCGGTGGTGGTGGCCGTTGTGAATGCCCGGGAAATGAGTATTGCCGAAACAGCCGACGCCGTGGATCTGGCCCGGCACGAGCTCAGCACCGCCCGGTGCGACCTCCTGGCCATGATGGTCAACCGCGCCGATCCGGACGCGGTGGAGGAAGTCCGCACCGCCGTGCGGCCCGGCGCGTCCGGCCGGCCCGTCTACGTGATGCCGGAACTGAACGAGATTTCCCAGCCGTCCATGTCCGAGGTCGCCAAAGCCCTGGGCGCCCGGCAGGTAGCCGGCAGCGCATCACTGGAGCGTGACGTCGTCGGCGTCAAAGTTGCCGCCATGACCGTAGGAAACTTCATCTCCCAGCTGCAGCACGGCAACCTGGTTATTGCTCCCAGCGACCGGGCGGACGTCATGGTCGCTGCCCTGGCATCCGCAGTGGCCCCGGAGTTTCCGGTCCCCAGCGGCATGGTCCTGACCGGCGGCCTGCCCATCGATCCGGGCATCCTGGCACTGCTGTCCCAGGCACCGTTTCCGATCTTCGCCGTGGACGACGACACCTACACCACCGCACGGCAGGTCAGCCGGGTGCGCGGTGAGATCTCCTCCGGGCAGCGGCGTAAGGTTGCTGCCGCCCTTGGCGTGTGGACCCGGCATGTTGATGAAGACGAACTCCTGGAGCGGCTGGAGCTGCCACGCCCGGAAAAGACCACTCCGCTCCGGTTCCTGAACCAGCTGATTGTCCGTGCCCGGGCACAGCGCAAGCACATTGTCCTTCCGGAGGGCCTGGATCCGCGGGTCCTCCGAGCTGCGGAAATCCTGCAGCGCCGCGATGTCTGCGCGCTGACCCTGCTGGGCCCTGAGGGCCAGGTCCGTGAACTCGCCGCCAGTGAAGGCATCGACCTCAGCGGCACCACCATCATCAATCCGGCCACGAGCGGCCTGCGGGACGATTTTGCCCGCGAATACGCAGTCCTGCGGGCCAAGAAGGGCGTCACGCTTGAGGACGCCCGCGAGCGTATGCTCCATGGGGCATACTTCGGCACCATGATGGTGCACTTGGGCCGCGTGGATGGAATGGTTTCCGGAGCAGCGCACACCACGGCCAACACCATCCGTCCCGCTCTGGAGTTCATCCGGACCAAGGACGGCGTGGACATTGTCTCCTCCGTGTTCCTCATGCTCCTGCAGGACCGGGTCCTGGTCTACGGAGACTGTGCAGTGAATCCGGATCCGGACGCCAAGCAGTTGGCCGACATTGCCCTGGCTTCCGCAGATACCGCAGCCCAGTTTGGAGTGAGGCCGAGGGTTGCCATGCTGTCCTACTCCACCGGCGCCTCCGGCCACGGCGAATCTGTGGAGACGGTGCGTGAAGCAACAGAGCTGGTCCGCAGCCGCCGCCCCGATCTGCCGGTGGAAGGGCCGATTCAGTACGACGCGGCCGTGGACGCCTCCACTGCAGCTTCAAAACTGCCGGGTTCCAGCGTGGCCGGGCAAGCGACCGTGTTCATCTTTCCGGACCTCAACACCGGCAACAATACGTACAAGGCTGTGCAGCAGTCGGCGGGTGCAGTTGCCGTGGGACCCGTCCTGCAGGGGCTGCGCAAACCGGTCAACGACCTATCCCGGGGCTGCACCGTCGAGGACATCGTCAACACCGTGGCCATCACCGCGGTCCAAGCTCAGGAGGGCTGATGCTGGTACTGGTCATCAATTCCGGATCCTCGTCGCTGAAATACCAGGTGCGGGACACGGAAAGCGGCGAACTCCTGACCAAGGGAATCATTGACCGGATCGGTGAGGAGGCGGTGCCTGACCACGGCGCCGCTCTGGAGGAGCTCAGCCGTCTGCTGCCGGAGGCTCTCGGCGGGCGGGATATTGACGCCGTCGGACACCGGGTGGTTCACGGCGGCGAGCGCTTCAGCGAACCGGTCCTGATCGATAATGAAATTGTCCGGTCCATCGAGCGCCTCAGTCCGCTGGCACCCCTGCATAACCCCGCCAGTGCACGTGGTATCCGGGCCGTACATGACAAGTGGCCCAAAACTCCGCAGGTAGCCGTCTTTGACACCGCGTTCCACCGCACCCTGCCTCAGGAGGCCTGGCGCTACGCCCTGCCCAACAGCCTGTACCGGAAGTACGGGATCCGCCGCTACGGCTTCCACGGCACCAGCTACGGTTTTGTGGCTCCGGCGGCGGCAGACTTTTTGGGCATCAAGCCGCAGGAGTTCGACGCCGTCATTGCACACCTGGGCAATGGGGCGTCCGTCGCTGCCATCAAGAACGGCCGCAGCATTGACACCTCCATGGGGTTCACTCCCCTGGAGGGCCTGGTGATGGGGACGCGCAGCGGCGACGTGGATCCATCCATTCTGGTGTTCCTGCTCCGTGAAGGCTATGACGCCAACACCCTGGATGATCTGCTGAACCGGGAATCCGGTCTACTGGCGCTAGGCGGGGCATCGGACATGAGAACCCTGACGGAGGCTGCAGCCGGCGGAAACGAAGCAGCTGCCATGGCCCTGGACGTAGCGGCGTATCGACTGGCCAAGTACATCGGCGCCTACCACGTTGCCGTTGGCGGTGCGCAGGCAGTGGTGTTTACGGCCGGGATTGGAGAAAATGCCTGGGAATTCCGCGAACTGACGGTCAACAGGCTCGGCGCCCTGGGAATCTCGCTGGATGCCGACGCGAACCTTAGTCGCGGCTCCGAGGCGAGGCTGATCAGCACCGCTGATTCGAAGATCCCCGTGCTGGTGGTGCCAACCGATGAAGAGGAGGCAATTGCTGAAGCCACCGCGGAGGTCGTGGCCCGGAGCAGCACCTCCACGCCCAGCCCGGCCGCCCCGTAGCGAGTGCCGCACCCGTAACCGGCCACGAGGGGCAGACAGGCCGTCATCCTTGGGCTAACGTCGATTACCCGGTCAAGCAGAGGCCGCCTGTTACGGACGTGCGGAGAATCCCATGCTCAGCGATTCACGGGAATACCCTTCAACTGACCACGCGCTACGGGTCCTTGTCCGGATTGATACGCAGCTTCGCCTGGCCTGCCTCGAAGTTCGCGGCTGCCTCACCTCCACTACCTACGCCACCCTGGCAAACATCCTGACCCATACGGGAGCCCTCGGAGCCGGAGTGCGGGTAAACCTCCTCCGGGCGGAGCACATCGAAGGTGACGCCTTGCAGCACCTGCGCGGCTATGCTGATGCCGCCGTGGATGAGGGCGCCCGGTCTGCCCACGGGACAACCTACTCCTCCGGCCCGGCCGAATCGGTGCCGGTTGAAATCTTGGTGCCGGACACCCTCCCCGTATGCCGGCTGGGTCATGAACTCCCCGCGGTTCCCCTCGGCCGGCCCGCTTTCCCCGGCCACGCATTGACCAATGCGGAAGCTGCGGAACGGGCGTTCCTGCTGAGGGACCCCCGGGTACTAGCCGACCGGCCGAGCCCGGACACAGGTTCCCACTCTTTGTAGCCTGGTGGTCCTGGAGTGATCCCCACAGCCCCACCAACCCCAGAGACTGGGAACACGTGCACGGACCTGCCGGATCCCTGCGCCTGCACTGTTCCCTGAATCCCGCTGCACCCCTGCACACCCCTGCTGTTTTGTCAGTACCCTTAGTATTTGCCACAATGGACTTCACGTACTTTCCGAGCACCCAAACGCAATCAGCAGGAGGAGCGCACATGAAGGCAGTAACTTGGCAGGGAAAGCGGTCCGTCAGCGTCATCGAGGTCCCGGATCCGGTGATCCAGGAGCCCACCGACGCCATCATCCGCATCACGTCCACAGCACTGTGCGGATCCGATCTGCACCTTTACGAGGTCCTGGGCCCGTACATGAACCGGGGCGACATCATCGGGCACGAACCCATGGGGATCGTCGAGGAAGTGGGGCCCGGCGTCTCCAACCTCAAGCGGGGTGACCGCGTGGTGATTCCCTTCCAGATTGCCTGCGGCTCCTGTTTCATGTGCCGCCGCGGACTGCAGACCCAGTGTGAAGTCACCCAGGTGCGCGAGAAGGGATCCGGAGCGCCGCTGTTCGGCTACTCAGAGCTGTACGGTTCGGTTCCCGGCGCCCAGGCCGAATACCTGCGCGTGCCGCACGCGGACTACGGGCCCATCAAGGTTGGTTCCGAACTTCCGGATGAGCGTTACCTGTTCCTTTCCGATATCCTCCCCACCGCCTGGCAGGGCGTCCAGTACGCCAACGTGCCCGACGGCGGAACGCTGGCTGTCTACGGGCTGGGCCCGGTGGGGCAGTTCGCAGCCCGGATCGGCACGCATCTTGGGTACCGCGTGATCGGTGTGGAGCCGGTGGCCGAGCGGCGGGCCCTGGCGGCGAAGCACGGCGCGGAGGTGCTGGACCTGACCAAGGACGTGGCCGAGGAGCTGCGCGAGATGACGGACGGCCGCGGCCCGGACTCAGTGGTGGACGCCGTGGGCATGGAGGCCCACGGATCCACGGTGGGCAGCCTGGCCCAGACCGCCGTGGGCTTCCTGCCGGACAAACTGGCCCAGAAGGCCATGGAAACGGCCGGCACCGACCGGCTTTCGGCCCTGCACGGCTCGATTGATGCCGTCCGCCGCGGCGGCACCGTGTCGCTGAGCGGCGTGTACGGCGGCATGGCCAGCCCGATGCCGATGATGGAGATGTTCGACAAGCAGCTGCACCTGAGCATGGGCCAGGCCAACGTCAAGCGCTGGGTGGATGACCTCATTCCGCTGGTCGAAGATCCGTCCGACCCGCTGGGCGTCATGGACCTGACCACCCACCGGGCCGGCCTGGAGGAGGCACCTGACCTGTACGAGAAGTTCCAGAAGAAGGACGACGGCTGCATCAAGGTGGTGTTCACGCCAGGCGCCAACTAGGCGCGCGGCGAGGGACGAAGCTCGCCGCCTAAGCGTCCCGAGGGGGAAGCCGCACCAGCTCCGGAGTGACGGCTTTCCCCTCGATTTTTACGCGCAGATACGTGCAGAAAGGCTGGCGGCGCCGATCCGTGGGTGAGCCCGGGTTCAGCAGCCGCAGACCGGAGGGTGTCACGGTGTCCCAGGGGATGTGACTGTGGCCGAAAATCAGCAGGTCCGTCGCCGGAAACTGCTCCTCCATACGTTTTTCCCGGCCCGCAGCCGGGCCCGTTTCGTGGATGACGGCAAGCCGCACCTGCTCCACCGTGGCCGCGGCGATCAGAGGCAGGCGGGCCGGCAGTGCGCCGCCGTCGTTGTTGCCGTAACAGGCGATGAGCCGGCGGGAGCGCTGCAGCATTTCATCGAGCGCGTGCTCGCTGACCCAATCACCGGCGTGGACCACGGCGTCGGCAGCCTCAACGTCCCGCCACAGCTGCGCTGGCAGTTCTCTCGCCCGCTTGGGCAGGTGGGTATCGGAAAGTACCAGTAGTTGCGTTGCCATGGGAACTGCCTAGCCCCGCAGGCTCCAGGCCCAGCGGATCAGGGGCAGCTGCAGCGGCAGTCGGACCAGGTGGATGGCCTTCTCCCGGTCGGATCCGCGGGGGCCGAAAGCGCGCTGCAGGGCGCTGAGATGCCCGGCAATGAACGCGATGTACATCAGGGTGGTTCCGGTGGCCGCTGCCCGGCGGGTGGCCGGCACAAGCAATCCCGCAGCGGCCGCAAATTCCAGCACTCCGCTCAGGTGGGTCCACTGCCGGCGCGTCATGACGCCAAACTGACCGTGGGTGTCCGTACTGATGCTCCGGGGAACCACTGCGTTGTAAAACCGCGGATTGCGGAAGTGGTTGACGGCGCTGGCGGACAGCAGCGCTGCCATGGCGGCCGCTGAGAGACTATGACGGTTCATCTGCTTCTTTCCGTGGGGAGATGCGCCTCGGAAGATCCGGTGGACGCGGTAAAACCCTGATCCGGCAGCGGCGCCATGGTGTTGAGCGCATCCGCGGCCCGGACCAGGGCAAGGTGGGAGAAGGCCTGCGGAAAGTTGCCGGCCATCGTGTTGTGAACGGGGTCGTACTCCTCACTGAGTAGGCCCAGTTCGTTGGAGTATGCCACCAATTGGTCCATCAGCGCGCGGGCGTCCGCGGCGCGGCCGGTGGCAGCGTACTGCTCCACCAGCCAGAAGCTGCAGGCCAGGAACGGGTTCTCCCCCGCCTCCAGGCCGTCAACACCGCTGTGCGTGGCGTAGCGCAGCAGCAGGCCGGAGTCCGTGCGGAGGTCCTTCTCCAGCCGGGCCACCGTGCCCAGCATGCGTTCGTCGTCGTACGCCAGGAAACCCACCTGCGGAAGCTGCAGCAGCGACGCGTCCACCTCGGTGCTGCCGTAGTACTGGGTGAAGGAATTGCGTTCCCTGTTGAAACCCCGGTTCAGGACCTCTTCGCGCAGACCGTCACGCAGGGCATCCCACAGCTCCACCGGGCCGTCCAGTCCGTAGGTTCTGACGGCATCTGCCGCCCGGTCGAACGCGGCCCACATCATGACCCGGGAATGCGTGAAGTGCTGGGGGTCCCCGCGCATCTCCCAGATGCCGTGGTCCTTTTCCTCCAGATGGCGTTCCAGGAACGTCATCAGCGAACGCTGCAGCGGCCAGGAAAAATGATCCTCCTCCACGCCCTGGTCCCGCAGTTTGGCCAGGGCCACCATTACTTCACCAACAACGTCAGCCTGGTACTGGCCCACCGCCCCGTTTCCGACCCGCACCGGAACGGCCCCCTCGTACCCGGAAAACTGGGGCAGGATGCGTTCGGGCAGTTCACGGGCACCGTCCACCGCGTACATGATCTGCAGGTCCTCCGGGTCACCGGCCACCGCCCGCAGGAGCCAGTTGCGCCAGTGCAGTGCTTCCTCCTCGTATCCGTGACCCAGCATGGCCTCAAGCGTCAGTGCCGCGTCCCGGAGCCAGCAGTAGCGGTAGTCCCAGTTGCGTTCCCCGCCCGCAATTTCCGGAAGCGAGGTGGTGGGAGCCGCCACAATGCCGCCGGTGGACTCATGCGTCAGAGCGCGTAGCACCAGCAGCGAGCGCAGGACGGGGGCTTCATACTGCTTGGCGCGATCGCAGTGGTCGGCCCACGTCTCCCAGTAAACGGTGGTGGCCGCGAGGGCCGCGTCGATGGCCGTCAGCCGGGGCACTTCAAAGTGGGAGGGATACCAGGTCAGCTCCATGTCCACGTGCTCACCGGCGCTTACTGTAAACCGGCCCACGTGGCGGTGATCCTCGGCAGTGGGAAGGTTGTCCCCGCGAAGCACCAGCGCATTGGGCCCGGCCACGGCCAGCAGCCGCTCCCCGTGCGGATCCGGATCACGGCGCATCCAGGGCAGGACGGTTCCGTAGTTGAACCGCACTTCCAGCTCCTGGCGCATATCCACCGTGCCGCTGATCCCCTCTACCCGCCTCACGATCGACGCCCGGCCGTCACCGACCGGCATGAACTCGGTGACCAGTGCACTGCCGGTGTCGGTGGCCCAGTGGGTCTGCAGGATGAAGGTGGGACCCAGATAATTTCGGCTGACGACGGCGGCATCCCCCTCGGGTGCCAACAGCCACCGCCCGTGGTCTTCGGTCCCCAGCAGTGCACCGAACACCGACGGCGAATCGAAGCGGGGCAGGCACAGCCAGTCGATGCTTCCCCGGCGGGATATCAGGGCGCCCGTGTGCAGGTCCGACACCAGCGCATAGTCCTCAATGGGGGAAGCCATCACCCCACTCAACCACACGGCCGCCGTCCGTCCCAGCATCCGGAAGGCTGCCCCGCGTTTGCCGACATGGCACCCTGCGAAGCAGACTGATTAGATTGGCTGGACGGTTCCTGCCGCGGCACCCTGCCGGTCCGCGGCACACGAGCCGGCACAAGCACGAGGAGCGGCATTGATTTCATCGTCGGCATGGATTTCATCATCGACCCCGATTCTATTTTCGGTACTTTCAGCCCCGTCTGCCCGGACTCCGTGGGCTAAGGGATCCGGGGCTTCGGAATGAGCGTCCCGGTGCTGGATGATGCCCAGCGGGCCGAGGGCCTTCGCCGGATGAAGATATTCGCCACCGGGCTCCTGGTGGCGCTGGCGATTGTCTTCGTCTTTTCCTTCGCCCTGCAGGAGCGCTATCCGTGGCTGCAGTACGTCCGGGCGGCGGCCGAGGGCGGCATGGTGGGCGCGCTGGCTGACTGGTTCGCGGTCACGGCGCTGTTCAAGCACCCGATGGGCGTGAAGATTCCGCACACGGCCATCATTCCGCGCAAGAAAGACCAGATCGGCGCGTCCCTGGGCCAGTTCGTGGAGAGTAATTTCCTCTCCGAGGAGGTCATTACGCAGAAGCTGGGCTCCATGGAACTGGCGCAGAAGGCCGGTGCCTGGCTTGAACGGCCGGAAAGCGCGACCCGCGTCGCCACCGAGGGATCCGCTGCGATCCGCGGCATCCTGCGGGTCCTGGACGACGAGGCCGTCAAGACGGTGCTCGAGTCCATGTTCCGCAGGCACGTGGTGGACCCGCCCTGGGGTCCGCCGATGGGCCGGGTGGCCGAACGCGTTTTCGAGGAGGGGCACCACCATCAGCTGGTGAACCTCGTGGTGGACAGCGTCAACGACTGGGTGGCCGCGAACCCGGATGTCATCTCCGAGCTGGTGGCCCAGCGATCCCCGTCCTGGGTGCCGTCCTTCGTGGATGACCTGGTGGGCGACCGCGTGCAGGTGGAAGTGGGACGCTTCCTGCGGGCCGTTCAGGAAGACCAGAACCATGAGCTGCGCCGCGCCCTGGATAACTACCTCAAGGGTCTGGCCCGGGACCTGCAGGAAGATCCCGCCGTAATGGCCAAGGCCGACGCCATCAAGGAACAGGTGCTGGACGACCCGCGGGTCCAGCAGCTCATCACCCAGACCTGGGCCACCATCAAGGATGCCCTCACCACCGCCGTGGATGACCCGGACAGCGAACTGACCCGCAATTTCAAGGCCGCAGTGCAGGACTTTGGACACCGGCTGGCCACAGACCCTGAGCTGGCGGAAAAGGTTAACACCTGGATCGCCGACGCCGCCGGCTATCTCGTGAAGACCTACAGCAGCGACATTGCCGCAGTGATCACCGAGACGGTGGAGCACTGGGACGCCCAGGAAACGTCCGAAAAGATTGAGCTCCAGGTGGGCAAGGACCTGCAGTTCATCCGGATCAACGGCACCGTGGTGGGCTCCCTGGCCGGGCTGGCCATCTTCACCGTGGCCCACGCCGTCTTCGGCTAGGCCGGGGAGCCGGGGTGCACCTGCGGGCTAGGACCTGTTGTCCGGCATCTGCCGCAGTTCCTCGGCCAGCTCGCCGCTGATCGTGTCCGGTGCCGGGCCAAAGGCACGCCGGGCGGTCTTTACGACGCCCTTACCCATGGCATGGTTTCCAGCCCCGCCCACCACTGCCCCGATGCCCAGCGGCAGGGCACGGCCGAGAAGTGCGGTCCCCTGCCGGGCAACAACGCGTTTTGTAAACTGCCGCCGGATGGAAGATCCAACGGATCCCATCACGCCGGACGGCATGGCGCCCAGGGAACTAGCCCAGGGTTTGGCTCCGCGCCCGGCAACGGACTGCATCATGGCCGTCCCCTCTTCGCCGAGCATGATGGCCATGACCATGGTCCGGGACCGGTCGGGGTCCGTCAGGTGCACACCGTGCAGCTCTGCAACGGACTGGGCGTACAGCGCCGTTGCTTCCAGGAAACCCACCGTTGCCGCTGCCGAGAGGCCCAGGGCCGCCGCGGTGCCAATGGCGGGCACGACGGCGGTGGCGCCCACTGCGGCTCCGCCTCCGGTCACCGTGGCCAGGTAATGCTTCTCGACAATTGACACCAGCTCTTCCGGGGTCGCTTGGGGATGTTTGCGCTGCAGCCTGCGGATGTTCGCGAGGACAAGCGGACGCTGGACCTCCACTGCACGTTCCATCGCGCGCAGCAGGGACCCCTTGGGGGTACCGTTCTTTTCAAACACGGTCCCTCCGGCAATCTTGAAGGCACGGTTGGAGACAAATCCCACGGCAACGCTCCTTTCGAAACTGTTGGGCCGGTGCACCGCACCGGCCCGGTTAACCCTACGTGAGGCGCATACAGAAAAAGCGGGGCCGGCGCATATTCCGCCGGCCCCGCCTGTCTGCGCTTACTGCAGATCTCCGCACCATAGCGCGGAATTCATGAACTACGCGTGGCTGCTCTTACGAGTAACGAAGCCGTAGATCACCAGAACGATGAGGGATCCCAGGATGGCAAAGATCCACGTGGCCAGCGACGTCAGCGAGAAGATGTCGGTGCCCTTGTTGAAGATGGCGCCGCCGATCCAGCTACCAAGCAGGGCGCCGATGACGCCGAGAACCAACGTAGCGATCCAGCCGCCGCCCTGGCGACCCGGCAGGATTGCCTTGGCGATTGCACCTGCGATAAGACCCAGAATAAGGAAAGCAATGAAACCCATGATGAATACTCCTTGCTGCATGAACGAGTGATTATTCCGAACGGCCTGTGGGCCGCGCTTTCCTCCACTGTACTTCATAAGCATGCTTATGTAGTAGTCGACAAGGATTTTTCATCCCGTGTTATAGATGTTAGCCACTTTTGTTTTTCACATCATCCTGCGCCTTGGGCAGTACATAACTGCGGAGGAAGATGCTCACATCTCGGACCTCTTCGCGGTCTATTGCGTGCCCCATCCCGGGATAAGTGCGGGCAGTCAATGCGGTGTTTTCGGTCAGCCACTTCTGTGTGTGGAGAATCGCATCTTCGTTAATGACCCAGTCGTTTCGGTCCCTTCCCCAGAAGAAGGGAACCGGTTCCGGCAGCGGTTCCGCCATTGCCAGCAGCTCATTCTCGGTTATGAATCCGGAGAGGCCAACAACGGACGTAAATGCTGCCGGACGCAGCCGCAGCAAAGTTCCGGCCATTGCCATCCCCTGAGAAAAACCCAGCAGGGACACTCCGGTGAATGATCCCTCGGCGCGGACCCGGTCCAGCCAGCTGAAGACCCCTGCCGCTGCCTCCAGCACTTCGGCGGTGCCGGACTGCAGATACGGGTCCAGCAGGAACCAGCCATGGGAGTCGCCCACAGGGAATGTTCCCCGCAGGGAAGCACCGGTGATCCCTGCGGGCAACGCAGGAAAGAGCCCGGCCAAGCTGTGCTCATCTGTTCCGTAACCGTGGAGCATGACGAGCAGATGGGTACCGGGACGGTTCTTTGCCGGAGCGGACCACAGGACGTTGTACATCCACTCACCCTAGTTCCGGAGCGGATCCAGCGCCCGTTTGGGCTTCCCAGGCGTGCGGGAAACGCGGGCCATTGCATTCACTCATCAACCTAAATACCGTTAATTCAGCTGCCCCGGAAGCGGCAACCGCCCAGCGCCCAACAGCTGAACACGGACGGTAACTGCGGCACCTTCAGGAGTCCGAACATGGTGGTTCAATGATTGTCACCCTCACCGTCAATCCCAGTCTGGACCGGACCATCGAGCTCCCCGGGGCACTTCTGAGGGGAGCGGTGCAGCGCGCTGCAGCAATCAGCGAGGACCCGGGTGGCAAAGGCGTGAACGTCAGCCGTGCGCTGACCGTGTCCGGCCTCCAGTCGATCGCCGTGCTGCCCGGCCGCGACGACGATCCGGTGATGGGATTACTGCGCGGCGCCGGGGTCAGTTACGCGAATCTTCCGATTGCCGCCCCGGTGCGGAGCAACATTACGCTCACCGAACCGGACGGAACCACAACCAAGATCAACATGCCGGGCCCCCCGCTTGACGCCGCGGACCAGGAAGCCCTCATCAGCTTGCTGGTCACCACGTGTGCGGCCGGAGAGAAGGGTTCCGCCGCATCCTGGCTGGTACTTGCCGGCTCGCTTCCGCCCGGCGCCTCACCGGATCTCTACGCGCTGGTGGCCCACGCTGTCCGACGGCGTTTCGGCGACGGTGCTCCGCGGATTGCCATCGACTCCTCCGGCCCCCCGCTGCTGGGAGCCCTTCGACATAATGCCGCCCCGGATCTGCTCAAGCCCAACGCAGAGGAGCTGGCCGAGGTCACCGGCATCGGAACGGAAGACGAGCTTGAAGCGGATCCCCTCCTCGCAGTCGGCGCGGCACGGACTCTGATCGCCAGAGGTGTGGGGGCGGTCCTGGCAACCCTGGGCCCCAAGGGTGCCCTGCTGGTCACCGCCGGGGGCGCATGGCAGGCAACCCGCGCGCCGGTTGCGCCCCGGTCAACCGTGGGCGCGGGCGACTCCTCATTGGCGGGTTATCTGCTGGCGGATGTCGCCGGCGCTCCGCCGCGTGACTGCCTGCGCCAGGCCGTGGCCCACGGCGCCGCTGCGGCCTCCCTTCCAGGAACCACCGTTCCCACGCTCGCGCAGACCGATCCCGGTGCCGTGACCGTGGCGGAGCTAGAAGGCCCCCCTGCCGTTCCCGGCACCGGCGCCACTCGGACCGCATCCACTAAGGAGGAAGACTAATGTCTGATCTCATCACACCGGAGCTGGTCACCCTGGACCAGAACCTGGGAAGCGAACGGTCCGAGGTGATCCGCCACCTCGTCCAAAAGGTCGTCTCCACAGACCGGGCCACCAGCTTCGACGAGCTGTATTCGGATGCCATGGCCCGCGAGTCCAAGACCGCAACTGGCGTTCCCGGCGGGATTGCCATTCCGCACTGCCGTTCCTCCGCCGTCACCAAGGCCACGCTGGCCATGGCTCGGATCGAACCCCCGGTGGACTGGGGAGCCAAGGACGGCCCCGCGGACATCGTCTTCTTCATCGCCGCGCCGGAGGGTGCAGACCAGGAGCACCTCCAGCTGCTGGCCAAGCTGGCGCGCTCACTGATCAAGAAGAACTTCACCGGTGCGCTGCGGACGGCCCGGTCGCCCGAGGACATTGTTGAGCTGGTAGACGGCGCCCTGGGGCTGGGTCCTGTTCCGGAGTCGCAGACGGGCGCGGCGCCGTCGGGCACCACTAATGCCGCTGGGGCCACAGGAGCCAGCGCCGCCGGCACAGGCACCGGAACTTCCGGCACTGAAAGCGGCGGTTCCACCGGCGCCAGAACTTCCGGCACTGAAAGCGGCGGTTCCACCGGGTCCGGCGGTGCCCACAGCGCTGGCGACCCCGCCCCCGGTGGAACTGACGGCGACGGCGGAAGCGGATCCGGCGACGGCGGAACAGTTCACCACCTCGTGGCCGTCACCGCGTGTCCCACGGGCATTGCCCACACATACATGGCCGCAGATTCCCTGGCCGCAGTAGCCGCCGAGCGGGGGATTGACCTACAGGTGGAAACGCAGGGCTCTGCGGGCTCCACTCCCCTGGACCCCGCCGTCATCCGCAACGCTGAGGCTGTCATTTTCGCCACCGACGTCGACGTCCGGAATAAAAGCCGGTTCGCGGGCCTGCCCGTGGTTGCTGGCCCGGTGAAGCGGGGAATTGACGAACCCGGCGTCATGATCGACGAGGCCCTCGCCGCAGCCAAGAACCCCAACGCCCGGCGTGTGGCCGGCGGGGGCGGCGGCGGCGAGGAACGCGATCCCCAGGGCAGCGGCGGCGGCGAAGGCTTCGGCGGACAACTCAAACGGGCACTGCTCACGGGTGTCAGCTACATGATCCCCTTCGTGGCCGGCGGCGGTCTGCTCATTGCCCTGGGCTTCCTGCTCGGAGGCTATGAACTCTCACTGTCAGATGACACAGGTACCCTGAACGGCGACACGATCCTGGACGGAAGCACGCTGTTCAACCTCGGCGACGAGAGCCTGCGCATATATTTGGGTGCTGTGTTCTGGAAGATCGGCAACCTGTCGATGGCCTTCCTGGTACCCGCACTGGCCGGTTACATTGCCTACGCTCTGGCCGACCGCCCCGGCATCGCACCGGGCTTCACGGCCGGCGCGGTGGCCCTCTTTATGGACGCCGGTTTCATTGGCGGCCTGATTGGCGGCCTGCTGGCCGGCTATGTCGCCCGGTGGGTGGGCAGCTGGACTGTACCCAGCTGGTTGCGCGGCCTGATGCCGGTGGTCATCATTCCTCTGGTGACGTCTTTGATAGCCTCCGGACTCATGATTTTGGTTCTGGGCGGACCCATAGCCGCCCTGACGCTGGCCCTGAATGATTGGCTGTACGGCCTGTCCGGCGTGACCGCTATCGCACTGGGTGTCATTCTGGGACTCATGATGGGATCAGACCTCGGCGGCCCCATCAACAAGGTGGCGTATGCGTTTGCCGTGGCCGGGCTTGGCGAGGGAAGTTTCGAAAACCAGGCTCCCTGGCAGATCATGGCCGCAGTCATGGCCGCAGGCATGGTGCCGCCGCTGGGCATGGCCCTGGCAACCGTGCTGGACAAACAGCAGTTCACCATGGCCCTGCGGGAGAACGGCAAGGCTGCCTGGTTGCTCGGTGCCGCCTTCATCTCCGAGGGCGCCATTCCTTTTGCCGCGGCGGACCCCCTGCGGGTGATTCCATCCAGCATGATTGGAGGTGCCCTCGCCGGCGCCATCTGCATGGGGACCGGCGTCACCTCCCAGGCGCCGCACGGCGGGATTTTCGTGTTCTTCGCCATCGGCAACCTGCTGATGTTCATTGTGGCTATCCTCGCGGGAATGGTGGCCTCAGGATTGATCTATGTTGCACTCAAGCGGTGGACGGCGCCCAAACGCGCAGAGGAGCCCGTCATTGCCTAAACCAGCCACCACCCACAGAGAGGCCTACTGATGCGGACCATCAAGGGAATCGGAGTCAGCGCCGGGCGGGTACTTGGCCCCTCACTGCGGATGCCGCCCCCGGTGCCCGAGCCCGCCGCTGACGCCAGATTTAACGCGGACAGCACAGTGGATGGCGAGAAGGCCCGCCTGAAGGACGCCGCGGAAGAAGTCCGGGCGGATCTGCGCCATCGGGCGGAGACGTCCAGCGGAGACGCTAAGGCTGTACTGGATGCCACCGCCATGATGGCCACCGATCCGATGCTGCTTAAAGCTGCCGGCAAGCACATCAATGCCGGCATGGCGGCGGACCGGGCCGTCTGGGAGGCCGGGCTGGAGGTGGCCGCCATGCTGCAGAGCCTGGGCGGCTATATGGCCGAGCGTACCCAGGACGTTCTGGATGTCCGCGCGCGCATCGTGGCCCAGCTGGACGGGCTGCCTGCGCCGGGAATCCCGGCTTCCGATGTTCCGTTCATTCTGACCGCAGAGGAGCTTGCCCCGGCGGACACCGCCACGCTTGACCCCGCCAAAGTGATTGGCCTGGTCACTTCAGGCGGCGGGCCACAGTCCCACACAGCGATTTTGGCCCGCTCCCTGGGCCTTCCCGCCGTGGTGGGTGCCGTGGGCGCCGATTCCATCGCCGAAGGTGCCGATCTGTATCTCGACGGCGCAACGGGCACCGTGGTGGTGGACCCCGGAGCGGCTGAACGGGAAGCTGCGCAAAAGTACGCCTCACGAGTATCCCTGCCACCCTTCAGCGGCACCGGCACGACGTCGGACGGGTACCGCGTTCCGCTGCTCGCCAATGTGGGTTCCGGCAAGGATGCCCAGGCCGCCGCGGCGGCCGGAGCCGAAGGCGTTGGGCTGCTGCGCACCGAGTTCTGCTTTCTGGGCCGTGACTCCGAGCCCGGCCTGGAGGAGCAGGTCGCGGCGTACGGGGCGGTCTTTGAGGCCTTCCCCGGGCGGAAAGTGGTGGTCCGTACATTGGATGCCGGAGCGGACAAGCCGTTGCCGTTCCTCACGGACGCCTCGGAGCCCAATCCTGCCCTCGGCGTCCGGGGCTACCGCACAGATCGTTCCTCCCCCGGCGTGCTCGGCCGCCAGCTGGAAGCGATCGCCGCCGCCGCCGGCGCTCACGAGGCCGATGTATGGGTCATGGCTCCCATGATTTCCACAGCCGAGGAAGCCGCAGATTTCGCGGTCAAATGCACCGGCGTCGGACTGGCCATCCCCGGCGTAATGATCGAAGTTCCCGCCGCCGCGATCATGGCCCAGGCTGTCCTGTCCAAGGTTCGCTTCGCGTCCCTGGGAACCAACGACCTCACGCAGTACACCATGGCCGCAGACCGGCAGCTGGGAACCCTGGCCACCCTGAACGATCCCTGGCAGCCCGCTGTCCTGCAGCTGATCAAGCGCACTGTCGACGGTGCACGGGCCGCCGAAGCGGCTGCGGAGCCGGACCCGTCGGCGGCAGCGGCCAAGAATGTGGGGGTCTGCGGGGAGGCAGCCGCGGATCCGGCCCTTGCTGTGGTGCTTGCCGGGATGGGCGTCAACACCTTGTCCATGACGCCGCGGGCCCTGACTTCCGTGGGAGCGGTGCTGGCCACTGTTTCCCTCGCCCAGGCGCAGGATCTGGCCTCGCTCGCCCTGGATGCTAGCACCGCAGCGGAAGCCCGGACGTCAGTTCGCAGCCGGCTGCCCATTCTCGAGGAGCTGGCCCTGTGAGCCGTTTCCCGCTCCCGTCCCTAACCTGAGAACAACCGGAAGGAAACAACACCATGCCAGAACGCAAAGCGACCATCGCCAGCCGGGTGGGACTGCACGCGCGCCCTGCCTCCATCTTCGCCGAGGCGGCAGCAGCCCAGCCCGTTGACGTCACCATCGCCATGGAGGGCGAGCCCGCCGACGAGGCGATGGATGCCGCCAGCATGCTGTCGCTGATGAGCCTGGGCGCCTCCAACGGAGACGTTGTGGTGTTGCGGGCCGAGGGCGACGGCGCCGACGACGCCCTCGACGCCCTGGTCAAAATTCTGGAAACGGATCTCGACGCGCAATAGCCGCCGCTCCGTCCGGGGTATGAAGCGGGGGCCTGCCCTTTCGGGGTGAGGCTCCCGCTGTGTTTATCCGGGACCATTTCAGGAGAGTCCGGACACAGCGAAGCCAGCGGAGTTAATCCGCTGGCTTCGGTCGTAACCTCACGCTGACCCCCCACAGGCAGCGGATGTTACATAATCATTATTCTGACACAGGATGATGAAATTGTGAACGAGCGTTGCCAATTCTTTATCTGGCACCGTTGACCTGCGCCAGCGAACCCGTTTGCGGCACCCTTTTTGCCACGCGCTGCGAGTTCCAAATAAGCGCCAGTCCGATTGATATGACGATGACCGCGGTATAGGGAAGCACACGGTCCAAGACCACCAGCTGCATATCCCACAAAGACAGGATCAGCAGCGAATGGACAACAGTGAGGACACCGCCCAGCGACATCAGTCCGGCGCTGATGCGGATATCCTTACGCCGTCGCCGGTCAGCTGAACAGAGGGCCAGCGCCGGGACCAGACAGGCGGCCACGTAGGCCTGATAAAGCCTCGACGTATCACCGTAGGCATTCACCGTGCCCTGGTCCCAATACGCCGCAAGAGCAGGCGACGACTCCGGCAGGTCACTGACAAAGAAGAGTACTGCCACGGCAGCCGCGGCCAGGCCCAGTACCGTGAGTCCCGACTGCCCGGCAATGAGCCGCTGCACCCTGGGAGCGTTGAAGGCCGCAGCAACCTTTGCACCCAAGATCACAACAGTGGCAAAACTGCAGTATCTAATGAGTAGGTTCGCAATATTCACGCCGCCGAGCACGGAATCCACCGCAAGGTAAAAAGGAGGAATGCTCAGCGCCATAACCACGGCCAGGATAATCAGTGCACAGAAAAGTCCCCTGTTCTCGCCGCGGATGGCGCCGGGCAGCCGCAGCAGACCGAAAAAAACAGTGACTCCAAAAGCAATCCACTGCAACGTCATCCCAATTGCTCCAATAGCGCTGAGTTGTTTTTTTCATCGGTTTCGAGCTTTTTAAGTACCTTACCCAGCGTATCCAGCCGGTCTCTTGCTAGAAGCACCAGGTCAGCGTCGGAAAGCTCTGCGAGTGCCCGCTCACGTCCTCCCAACGGCCATCCGCATTCATCCGGAGTCAGCAGTCCCGTGGCCACGAGTCCGCTGGTCAACGAGACCCCGGCCAGCCGGGCCGCTTCAACTGCCAGGTCGGTGGCAAGCCGTCCGGCGGTGAGCTGCGCGGAAAGGTTTTGTGGCGCAACCCCGCTCTTGGCACTGAGCCGCTGCCGCAAGTCTCCCTGATCGACGGCCTCAAACCAGGCCCGCACGGAGTTGCGGTGCGGAAAGGGGCACAGGGCCGGCAGGTCTGCGGGTGCGGGATATGGATCCAGGCTCCGCGCCACCAGGAGCTGCAGGATGCAGACATAGGAAACCTGGCTGATCAGCTCACAGTCGGAGGGCGGACGGGAACCGGCCTGCAGATCGCGGTACCCGTCGAAGTAGGAAAGCGCTGCCACCGGGTCCTGGTCGCAGGCTCTGGCCACGCGGACAACGGTGCTTTCAGACACCTTTCCGCGGACCAGCTGCTGTGCGAGGGTTGAACGCTTGATACCGGCCATGCGGCAAAGATCCGCCGTGGACTCGCGGGGGGCCATCATGGAGCGCCAGCTTTGAAAAGCTTTGGCCGACACGGCCACAGGCACACCCCCAATTGGTTTCTCCGAACGGTTGCAACTATACTATTTTCACTGGCTCCCCCTTCTGCGTTCCCCCCATATGCAGAGCGGGGAGTCAGCTTCAATTAAGGCGCAGGCTCCTTTAGCCAGCTGCCTGCCCGGGTTTCCCGCGGGCCGATCACCGCGCCTCCTGCGGCCACGAGACATGATGACTCAACTCCCGATGCTTGCCCAGGTAGGCAGCCGCGTAAGAGCAATACGGTTTGATCCGCCGCCCGGAGGCAATGATGTCTTCCGCCGCAAACTTCACCAGCATGGAGGAATACCCCTGGTGTCGGAACTGCCCCCGAACCACCGTGTGGGTCAGGGCAACAGAGTCTGGTTCTTCCTCATATTCAGCGGTGCCCGCCAACTCACCCCCCACCCAAAGCTCGTAGCGGTTGTGGTCATGGTTATGGGAGACCTCAACGTCATCCCTGGTTCGCCCGTTCATGCCCCTGAGCCTGACACCGAAGCGGCAATTCGTCCAGACCATCCTGGCTGGCGCCGGACTGCGCCCTTTCGGATGAATTTCCGTCTCGGGCTAGGCCGCCCGGCCGCCTCCTGCCGAGGCCTCTGCGCGTTCCCAAGCCTTCTCTAAGCCCTCGACGGCGGCCCCGTACTCCCTGATCCGCTGCTCATCCAGCGCTTCCGGGAGCTCCTCCGCCGGTCGTAGTACTGCAGCGGCCTTCATGGCGCGCATGAGGGTCTTGGTTTCGGGTTTTGAGGTGTCACCCAAGCCTGGCTTCTCCAAGGCCTTCCACGCGTCCAGCTCATACGAACTCCAGCTCAGCAGCACCGCGTCGTGCCGGTGTTCGATTTCCGCGATCCGGGCCCGCCGCGCCGCCTGCCGGCGGGCCTGGATGCGCCGCCGGTGGCGCATCCGCAGCCATCCCCCGGCACCCGCGGTTCCAGCCACGGCAGCCAGCCCAACCCACGGCCCGCTTCCGGGGCTGCCGGCAACAGCCCAGACGATGGCCAGCAGGACAGTCAGCAGCCCCGTCAAGGCAATCCAAAACAGGTTTTCGCCGTCGCCGCGACGCAGGGCCGCATCAACCCTGGCAGCAGTGACAGCCATTGCGGTGGCCAGCAACAGCAGGGCAGGAATGAGTACTGGTGCTCCTGTATCCTCCAGCGGCATGAGCGTCCCTCTTTCGAAATGCTTTACTTGTCGCGTCCTCCCATCTCACGCGCAATGGACAAAAAGGTCAATGTCCGCGGGACGGTCCGCCCTGCCCGTCACCCGCCCGGACAAAATGCCGCCCCACCCTGCCCCGGCTCATCGCGGATTACGGACGGAGTGCCCGCGTGTACTGAACCGGACGAAAATACCAAGTATGCTGATGTCCTGGATTTACTGTCCCGACTTGCCGTCACGACCGGCCGCCCCGCCTCTCTGGCCCGCCCAGAGCTACTGCCCGGCCCCCTCCACCGGAGTACAAAGGATAAGAATGAAAATCCCCGCACCGCGCGGACCACTCAGCGCCGCCCTCTTTGACCTGTTGTCCGCCCCGGCAGCTCCGACTGCTCCGGCGCTTGCCGAGCTCTCCGAATCTGTGCGCCTCGCAGCCGGCGCCACTGCGGACATTCTTCGTGACGAAGACCTGCAGCTGACACTTTTCTGTCTCTACGAACTGCACTACAGCGGACTGGCCACGGTGCCGGACGCCCTGGAATGGAATCCCGGCCTGGTGGCGCTGCGACTGGATCTGGAAGCTGTTTTTGAGGCGGCCCTGCGCCGCATCGTTGCCGTTCCCGCGCTGCCGGAACCCACCTCTGAGGCGGTTGCCGCGGAGCTGTTCCGGATGGCCGCCGACGACGACGGGCCCAGCGTCTCGCGCTACGTCGCCTCCAAGGCAACCCGCGAACAGCTGCAGGAGTTCCTGGTCCTGCGCTCGGTCTATCAATTGAAGGAAGCCGATCCCCACAGCTGGGCCATTCCCCGGCTGCCGGTGGGCCGGGCCAAGGCAGCCCTGATTGAAATCCAGGCCGACGAGTACGGCGGCGGGCGCCCCGAACGGATGCACTCCCACCTCTTTGCGGTCACCATGAAAGGCCTGGACCTGGAAACCGAGTACGGCTGGTACCTGGACTTTGTGCCTGCGCTGACCCTGGCCTCCTCCAATGCCATGTCCCTGTTCGGCTTGAATAGACGGCTGCGCGGTGCCATTGCCGGGCATCTGGCTGCCTTTGAAATGACCTCGTCCATTCCCAATTCCTTTTATGCGCGGGGTTTCCGGCGGCTGGGCTTTGGTGATGATGTGACGTACTACTTTGACGAACATGTGGAGGCAGACGCCGTCCATGAGCAGATTGCCGCGCGGGATCTGGCCGGGGGGCTCGCCGAATCGGATCCGGCGCTGCTGGCTGACGTGTTATTCGGTGCTGCAACGGTATTCACGCTGGATGCCCTGATGGGTGAGGACCAGCTTTCCGCCTGGCAGCAGGACCGCTCCGCCCTCCGGGAACCGGCTTCAACAGGGGCCGCAGCCGGTGCACTGGACGGTATGGCCCTGTCCGCCGGGGTAACTCCGTGACTTCCGGTGCCGACGCCCGGTGCCCCGGGTGCCCGGCGTCGGGTGCGGCCGTGGAATCAGTGGAAGAAGAATCAGCGGAGACGGCAGCCCCGACCACGACGGAACGGCCGGCGGCGGCGTCCGTGGTGGCCTGCCCCGATGGTCCCCTGCTGGTGCGCGGGGACTTTGAGCTGGTCACCCCGGACGGTGTTCCCATCCCCCGTGACCGGGGCACGGTGGCCCTGTGCAGGTGCGGCGGATCTGCCATCAAGCCCTATTGCGACGGAACGCACAAGCTGATGAAGTTTGACACCACCCGGCGTAGGCCGGTGCCACCCGCCGTCGTCGAACGCGGCCAGGAAGCAAACACCGGCGGCGGCCCCGCCTAAAGCGTCACGGAAAAGAAAAAGCACCCCGGTCCGAAGACCGGGGTGCTGCCGACGTCCCGGCTCACCGCAAACGGCGAGCCGGCCCATCTTCTGGTGGGCCCTGTGGGGCTCGAACCCACGACCCACGGATTAAAAGTCCGATGCTCTACCAACTGAGCTAAAGGCCCCCCGCCGTATCGGGACGGCAATTCCTGCCGGGTTTCCCCTGCAATCGAAGCCGTCGACGAATCGACTTCTCCACTTTATCGCACAGGGGACACATCTCACGAAACAAAGGACCCCTGTCTTTCCTATTTGTTCACAGCGCACCACTCGTGATGCCCGCACACCGGCCCCGGCGGTCCTCCTCGACGCCCCTTCCTGCAGCGGAGTATTCTCGGATTATGAGTGAGTCCAATGAAATGCCGGCACGGCATCACAAGCCCAAGCTGTACGCTCCGCTGGACTTCGCCAACTTCCCCGGAGGCGCGGATCCGGCCCGAGTATCCGAAGCAGCCCATCTGGCTGCCCAGGCTCTGGTCCACCACGGCCGGGAAAGTTCCGATCCGGAGATCACCCGCCGTCTGGTGAAACTCGCGGACCGGCAGGGCCTGGAATCTATTGCGGAAATGTGGGCGGAGAGCCCCGCCCGTTCGCTTCCCGGGGCCCTGTGGCGCCTCTATGCCCTCCGTGCCGCCACGCAGCAAAACCCTGAGCGCGTTGCTGCCTACTACGCGGCCGGCAAGGACGTTGCGCAGGTATCCAAGGTGGTGGCGGGGGTGGCTGAACCGCTGGGCGCTGATGAAGTCAAAGTCATGGCGGATACCATCCTCTCCGGAGCCTTTGAAGGAGAGTTTGACGTAGCCCTGGAGCGCTTCGCGGCGTTCTGCCGGGTGGTGGCTCTGGGCCAGACCCACCACGCGGACGCGCTGGAAGCCAGCAGTACCGAAAAAGCGACCCAACTGACCCGCAACGCGCGCCAATTGGTGCGGACGGCCGAGGATCTGGAGCATTCAGCCGCCGCGTGGCGCCGGGGAGAGCTGGATTAGACGCCCTTCGGAGCTCATGTTGACATCCTCGGCGAAGCGTAGAAAACTGAAATTGGTGTCGGACTGCGGAACCCCCGGGCTTCAACTTAGAGCCGCTTCGAGCGGCCTTCCGCCGAGAGGCGCTCCCGGTCCGGCACCGCTTTTGGATCTTTCCGTGCAGCCTATAATCTTAGGCTCGTGACCTACTTCGTGCAGGGCCCCCACTCCACCGTGCAGTTCCGGGTTCTCCCGTGAAGCTGCGGCTTTTCCCCCAGGAGAATGCGGGGCTTGAGCTTCTTTCCAGAATGGGACACGTCCTGGTCCGCGGTTCGGGCACGCTCTCCGAAGTTTTAGGCGCCGAACCGGACGAATATGAACGCCTCGCGGAGCAGATGCACCAGCTGGAGGCAGAGTCCACTGATCTGCATTTTGCGCTCATGACGCAGATGAGGTCCAGCTTCATCAATCCACTCCCGCGCGAGGACCTGTACGGGCTGTCCCAAACCCTGATGGCAGCAATGGAAACCCTGGACGCCGCAGCGGAGGTCATCTCGCTGTACCGCCTGACGGGCATCTCCGGGCGCGCCGCGGAACAGCTTGAGGTCATTGGACGGCAGGCCGAACTGACGGTAGGCGCCATGCGCCGCCTCGCCTCGCTGGAAGACCTCGATGATTACTGGATAGAAATGCTCCGGCTCGCCAAGCGGGCAGAGCGAACCCACCGGATCTGGGTGTCCGAACTCCTGCGCGACCACAAACCCCTCACTTATGCACGGCACCGGGACCTCGCCGACCAGCTGGCTGCCACCACCACGGCGCTGCGCCGGTGTGCCACTGCTGTGGGCGGCATCCTGGTCCGGGAATCCTAGGTGGAGCCGTTCCTGCTGGCCGGCGTCGTGCTTTTCGCCGGGGCGTACGCCTTTATCAACGGCTTCCACGACGTCTCGAACTCGGTGGCCACCTCGGTGCGCACCCGGGCGCTGACGCCAACGGCCGCCGTCGTCCTCGCCTCCGTTTTCAACCTGACCGGAGCCCTGCTGAGCACGGCTCTGGCCCTGGTGCTGGCTGACCGGTTCATTCAGCTGCCGGAAGGCACCCCGGGGCTCGGCATTCTGATTGCCGGCCTGCTGGCCGCGTGCGGGTGGGGGCTGTGGACCTGGTGGCGCCGGATGCCTTCCTCCTCCACCCACGCGCTTGTGGGCGGAATCGTGGGCTCGGGTGCCGCGTCTACCCTGGTGGGCGGGCCCAATATCGCCGAGTCGTATCAGGTGCTGCTGCAGCAGATTGTCCTGCCGCTGCTGCTCTCACCCGTTGTCGCCTTTGTGCTGGCCTATTTGCTGGTCTTTCCCACCACCTGGCTCATGCGCTACAGCGCTCCCCGGCGCGGCGACGCAGGAAATCGGATAGCCCAATCCGTGTTCACGGCAGCGTTTTCGCTGGGCCACGGAATGCAGGACGGCCAGCGCACCATGGCGGTCATAGTGCTGGCGTTGGCGGCCGCCGGATATTCCGCGGATGCTGCCGGCATTCCGCTCTGGGTCCAGCTCTTTTCCGGCACTGCGCTGGCCGTTGGAAGCCTGTTCGGCGGGTGGCGGATCAGCCACACACTTGGCAGCCGGCTGGTGCGCATCGATCCGCTGCGCGGGATGAGCGCCACGGCGGTCAGTTCCTCGATGCTTTTCATGGGAGCCCTCTGGCTGCAGATCCCGCTTTCCAGCACGCAGACCATGACCTCGGCCATTGTGGGTGCGGGCGCCAACCAGCGCTTTTCCACCGTCCGGTTCATTCCGCTGCGGGAAATCCTGGTCACCTGGCTAACCACGGCGCCGGTGACCGCCCTGCTGGGCGGCATCCTCTTCCTGGCGATCAGCCCGCTGCTCTGACCTGCCGGTCCTACCCGGACCTATTGCCCGGACCTTTTATCCGGCGCGGCTACCCGAAGCGGCCGGAGACGTAATCCTCGGTGGCCTTCTGGGACGGGTTGCTGAAGATGACCGGGGTGTCCGCGTACTCGATCAGCTTTCCGGGCTTGCCGGTCCCGGCAATGTTGAAGAATGCCGTCTTATCCGACACCCGTGCCGCCTGCTGCATGTTGTGCGTCACGATCACCACCGTGTAGTCGCTTTTGAGTTCTTCAATAAGGTCCTCAATGGCAAGGGTGGAGATGGGGTCCAGTGCGGAGCAGGGCTCGTCCATGAGGATCACTTCGGGAGAGACCGCAATGGCCCTGGCGATGCACAGGCGCTGCTGCTGGCCGCCGGAAAGACCGGAGCCGGGCTTGTCCAGGCGGTCCCGGACTTCCTTCCACAGATTGGCACCGGTCAGAGATTTCTCCACCAGGTCATCGGCGTCGGACTTGGAGATGCGCTTGTTGTTCAGCTTCACGCCGGCCAGCACGTTGTCCCGGATGGACATGGTGGGGAACGGGTTGGGGCGCTGGAACACCATGCCGATGTGGCTGCGCACGGTGACGGGGTCCACGCCGGGACCGTAGAGGTTCTCGCCGTCCAGCAGCACTTCGCCTTCCACGCGGGCACCGGGCAGGACTTCATGCATCCGGTTCAGCGTCCGCAGGAACGTGGACTTTCCGCAGCCCGACGGTCCGATGAACGCCGTGACGGAGCGTGCCTCAATGTTGATGTTGACGTTCTCAACGGCCAGGAAGTCGCCGTAGTAGACGTTGAGGTCCTTGACGTCGATTCGCTTGGACATGTGTTTCCTTTTGTTTGGAGGTTTGGGGGCGCTGCGGTCGCGTGGACCGGCAGCGGAGGGGCGACGCTGGTCAGCGTCCGGTCTTGGGCGCAAAGAGTCGGGCGATCAGGCGGGCACCGAGGTTCAGCAGCATCACCATGATGATCAGCAGCAGCGCCGCGGCCCAGGCACGCTGCGTGCTGGGATCGGTGTTGGTGGGCGAGGTGGGGCTCATGAGCTGCCGGTAAATGTAGGTGGGCAGGGTGGTCATCCAGCCCGCAAACACGTTCATGTTGATCGTATTGACAAAGCCTGCGGTCACCAGCAGCGGCGCGGTCTCGCCGATCACGCGGGCAATGGCCAGGGTGACGCCCGAGGCAATGCCGGAGATCGCCGTCGGCACCACCACCTTGAGGATGGTGCGCCACTTGCGCACGCCCAGCGCGTAGGCGGCCTCCCGCAGCTCATTCGGCACGATTTTGAGCATCTCCTCCGTGGAGCGCACCACCACCGGGATCATGAGGACGGAGAGGGCGACGGCGGCCACAAAGCCGGTGCGCACCCCCGGCCCAAAGACCAGGGCGAAGAAGGCGGCCGCGAACAGGCCGGCAACAATCGAGGGGATGCCGGTCATGACGTCCACAAAGAAGGTGATGGCCCGGGACAGCGGCCCGCCGTTGCTGTATTCGACGAGGTAGACGGCGGTTAGCAGGCCAATCGGTACGGAAATGATGGTGGCCCACAGGGTGATCAGCAGAGTACCCACAATGCCGTGGTAGGCCCCGCCCAGCACCGGCCCGCCGGTCTCCACACTGTTGTTGTCCACGGCGCCGGTCATCCCGCCCATGGACGTGAACAGGAAATCGGGGCTCAGGCCGGCCAGACCCTTGGACAGCACGGTGAAGATCACCGAGACCAGGGGAACCAGCGCCAGCAGGAAGGAGCCACAGATCAGATAGGTGGCCAGCCGGTCCGCTGCGCGCCGCTGGCCTTCAACGATTCCGGTCAGTGCGGTGGCTCCAAGCACAAAAATCACTGCGGTGAAAATGGTGAAGCTCGCGATGCCAAAGCCGATCAGCGCGGATAAAGCCGCACCCAGAATGAGTGCCGCGGCCAGAACCACCCACACCGCGTAACGCGGGAGGCGGTTTTTGGTCAGGGTTGCCGGCCGGCGGCTGAGGGTTTGCGTTTGCGTCTGCATCAGTTGGCTCCGGAGAATTCTTTATGGCGGCTGATGATCCAGCGCGCAATCACGTTCACGGCCAGGGTGATCAGGAACAGCACCAGACCGGCGGCAATCAGCTCGGACAGGCGCAGCCCGTACGCTTCGGGGAAGTTCAGGGCAATTTCCGCGGCGATCGTCTGGTTGCCCGGACGGATCAGGCTGGCGATCAGGCCGCCGGAGGAAAGCACCAGGGCTACGGCCATGGTTTCGCCCAGTGCGCGTCCCAGGCCCAGCATGACCGCGCTGATGACGCCAGGGCGGGCAAAGGGGAACACCGCCATCTTGATCATCTCCCAGCGGGTGGCACCCATGGCCAGGGCAGCTTCCTCGTGCAGCTTCGGGGTCTGAAGGAAGATTTCCCGGGTCAGGGAGGTGATGATGGGCAGCACCATGACTGAGAGGACAATCCCTGCTGTGAGCATGGTCTTCCCGGTCTGGCTGGCCGGTCCGGCGAAGATCGGGATCCAGCCGGCGTGTTCAGCCAGCCAGTTATAGGGGCCCACCAGGGCCGGTGCGAGCACCATCATGCCCCAGGCTCCGTAGACCACCGAGGGGATGGCCGCCAGCAGGTCAATGAGGTAGCCCAGGCTCTGGGCGATGCGGCGCGGCGCGTAGTGCGAGATGAAGAGCGCGACGCCGATGCCCACCGGCGTGGCAATCAGCAGGGCGATGGCCGCTGCAATGACGGTGCCAATGACCAGCGGCCAAATGTAGGTGAAGAAGCCCTCGCCGCCGCTGATGTCCGCGGAGTCCGCGGTGAACGTGGGCAGCGCCTGCCAGAGCAGGAACACCGCCACGGAAAACAGGACGAGAAGGATGAGGCAACCGGCCAGGAGCGTGATCCCGGAGAACACCTTGTCTCCTGCACGGCCGGCACCACCGGTGCCTTCTATGGACTTGCTGGACACTACACAACCCTTCGGTTCTTCACTGGCATCTACTTAAACACTTTACTGACCCTGAGTGGATCCCCCGTGCGGGATGGACCGGCCCGCCCCGCAGTTCCCCGTTCCCACTGTCCCACGCCCCCGCGCGGGCTGCGAGCAGACCTGGGGTGCGTTCGGCTCGGCCATCCGGGACTACGCCGCCCCGGGTCCTGCCGTGCCGAACACACGCATGCGCCTACTTCGAGACGCTGATGCCCTCCAGCGCGGTCACTGCTTTGCCGCGAAGCGCCTCGGAAAGCGGAGCGCTGCCCGCAGCCTCCGCGGCGGTTGCCTGGCCTTCCTCACTGACCACGTAGTCGCCGAAAGCCCGTACCAGGTCAACGGTTTCCTGGTCTTCATAGGTGGTGCACCAGACGTGGTAGGAAACCAGGACCAGCGGGTAGGCGCCTGACTCGGCGGTATCCCGGTCCAGGTCCATGGCCAGGTCACCGGCCGGCCTGCCTTCGCCGGTGACCGGTGTGGATGCTTCCACAGCCTTGGCTGCAGCTTCCGCGCTGAGCGGCACATAGTCCTCACCCACCTTGACCCTGACCGTGCCCAGGTCTCCCGCAGCCGAAGCGTCGGCGTAGGTGATGGCACCTTCGGTGGAGGTGACCAGGGAAACCACTCCGCCGGTGCCGGAGGCGTTTTCTCCGTTGCCGATGGTAGCCGGCCATTCGCCGGAGGCCTTCTCCGTCCAGACCTCGGGAACCACGGCTGAGAGGTACTCGGTGAAATTCTTGGTGGTGCCGGACTCGTCGCCGCGGTGCACAACGGTGATCGCGGAATCGGGCAGCTCCGCGTCCGGGTTCGCCCCGGCGATGGCGGGATCGTTCCAGGCGGTAATCTCGCCGCGGAAAATCTTCGCGATGGTTGCGGCATCCATATTCAGGCTGTCCACCCCGGGCAGGTTGAAGGCCACGGCGATGGGGGAAATATAGGCCGGGATATGAAGTGCTCCGTCCGGGCCGCAGGTTTCCGCTGCAGCGGCGGCTTCCTCATCATCCAGATACGAGTCGGACCCGGCGAACTGGACACCTCCGGCCAGCAGTGCCTTCCGTCCGGCCCCGGACCCGTCCGGGGAGTACTGGACGGCTGTGTCCGGGTTGGCCGCGGTGAAACCGGCAATCCAGGCCTGCATGGCCGAGTCCTGGGATGAGGCGCCGGACCCGGAAAGCGTGCCCGTGAGGGTGCTCTCCGCTGACGACGGCGTGCTGCCGCCGGCCGGAGTGGTTGCGCTGTCGCTGCCGCACGCCGACAAGGCGAGCGCGGCGACTGACAGCAGGGCGGCTGAACGGACTATACGAATTACCGACACGTGTGGCCCCTTTCAAGGGCTCGAATTCCGTGGAGCAGGCGAACCGGCACTCATCCGGTTTGCCGGGGCGTCTTTGCGTCCCTTCACAGATGGTGGCCGGGGAAGGTTAACGAAAGGTGAACGGTGCAGAGCGCCGGAGAAAACTCTGGATATCTGCGCAGGTCCCCGGACCGCTGCCCGGTTGTGGACATCAAACGGGCGTCACAGACTCCCCCGGATGGAGAGGCGGGGCACGGGGCACCTAGACTGTTGGCATGCCCCCACGCGACCGCCTAGCCCGAAGCCGGGGTTTCCTGCGCAACCGGGTCAGGGTGGGGCTGCGCCGCAGCCGCGATTCCATCTTCCCCGCCCTGCAGATGACCATCTGCGCTGTGGGCGCGTATGGCTTTGCCGAGTACGTCCTGGGCCATCAGGGCCCGCTCTTCGCCGCCACCGCCGCGCTGATCTCGCTGGGATTCTCCCGGGAACCCCGCACCCGCCGGGTGCTGGAGGTGGGCATCGGCTGCACCCTGGGCATCACCGTGGGCGAAATCCTGCTGCATGTGCTGGGCACCGGTCTGTGGCAGGCCGCCGTCGTCCTCTTTCTATCCGTGATGCTGGCGCGCTTTTTGGACCGGGGTGTCATTTTCACTACCCAGCTGGGCCTGCAGTCACTGCTGGTGGTCCTGCTGCCGGCGCCCGACGGCGGGGTGTTCACCCGCAGCGTCGATGCCATTGTGGGCGGACTCTTTGCGCTGCTGGTGACCATGCTTGCGCCGCGGGACCCGCGCCGGGAACCCAAGTCCAATGTCCGCGACCTGCTGCATGAGCTGTCCGCAGTGCTGCGCCAGTGTGCCGAAGCGGTGGCCAAGAGCGATTCCACCATTGCGTGGCACGCCCTGGTGCGGGCGCGCAATACGCAGCCCCAGCTTGATTTGCTGACCCGCAGCGTGCGGGACGCCCGGGAGATCGCCCGAATTTCCCCTGCATACCGGCGTCACCTGGCCGAACTCGGGGACCTGCGCGGATCCATCGGCTATCTGGACCTGGCCGTGCGCAACAGCCGGGTTTTCGCCCGTCGCACCACCTCTGTCATCAACCACGCATCGCTGGAAGACACCGCCATTGAGCGCGTCACCGAAGTTGTGAACGACACTGCGGATGCCGTGGACATCCTCGCCCGCGCCCTGGCCGGCGGGGAATCTGCCGGAACCCGCGAAAAACACCTGCGGCAGGCCCGCAAAGAGCTGGCTCTGGTCGGCGAACAGCTGAACCCCGGCGCGCTGGGTATCACCGATATTCAGGGCGATGCCCTGATTATGCTTTTCCGGCCCCTGGTGGTGGACCTGCTCGAGTCCACCGGCCTTTCCCATGAGGAAGCCGTGAGCTACCTCTCGGATTTGTAGCCCCGGCCAGTCTGCCTCAGCGCGGGAGTGTCGGCGCGGCGGGATAGCCTGTTTTCATGGCCACCAAGACTACCCGCGCAAAAACCGCCAACTACCGCTGCGCCGAGTGCGGCTGGACCACAGCCAAATGGGTGGGCCGCTGCGGCGAGTGCCAGGCCTGGGGCACCGTGGAGGAAGCGGGCGAGGTCATTGCCCGCACCACCGCTGCAGCCACTGTGGCCCGTCCGGCCCAGCGCATCGCCGACGTCGATGCCACCACGGCCGCTTACCAGCCCACCGGCGTGAATGAGCTGGACCGAGTCCTGGGCGGCGGATTGGTTCCGGGGGCGGTCATCCTGCTCGCCGGGGAACCCGGCGTCGGCAAGTCCACGCTGCTGCTGGACGTGGCCGCCAAGGTGGGAAACCTTGGCCGGGAGGTCCTGTACGTCACCGGTGAGGAATCCACAGCGCAGGTGAAACTGCGTGCCGAGCGCATCGGCGCGGTGTCGGATTTCCTGTACCTGAGCGCGGAGACGGACCTGGGCCAGGCCCTGGGCCAGGTGGAGCAGGTCAAACCCGCACTCCTCATTGTCGATTCGGTGCAGACGCTGAGCAGCTCGGCGGTGGACGGAAGCGCTGGCGGAGTCAGCCAGGTGCGGGAGGTGGCAGCCTCCCTGATCGCCGCCGCGAAAAGCCGGAACATGACCACGCTGCTGGTGGGACATGTCACCAAGGACGGTTCCATTGCCGGCCCGCGGCTGCTGGAACACCTTGTGGACGTGGTCTGCCAGTTCGACGGCGACCGCCACTCCAGGCTGCGCCTGCTGCGGGCCGTGAAGAACCGCTACGGCCCCACTGACGAAGTGGGCTGCTTCGACCTGACCGAAGAGGGAATCGAGGGCCTCGCGGATCCGTCCGGACTGTTTATGTCCCGGACCAAGGAACCGGTGTCAGGAACTTGCATAACGGTCACCTTGGAAGGAAAACGGCCGCTGGTCGCCGAAGTGCAGGCCCTGCTGGCCGAAACCAATAATGCCCAGGCCCGGCGTGCCACCAGCGGACTGGATTCCTCCCGGGTTGCCATGCTGCTGGCCGTGCTGCAGCAGCGGGCGTCTATGAACCTGGCCAAGGATGACAGCTACGTTGCCACCGTTGGCGGGGTCAAGCTCAGCGAACCGGCCACCGACCTGGCTGTAGCCCTTGCCGTGGCCTCCGCCAAAATGAACAAGCCGCTCCCTGCGCAGCTCATTGCCTTCGGCGAAGTCGGCCTGGCCGGAGAGGTCCGGCCGATCCCCGGCATCGCCCGGCGCATCCAGGAGGCGGAGCGGCTCGGCTTCACGCACGCGGTGGTTCCGGCGTCCCCCAATGGCCCAGTGGCGGTTCCGGCCGGTTTCCGGGTCCGGGAGGTGTCCACCCTGACGGAGGCCCTGGAGCTCCTGTTCTGAGAGTCCGGCTGAGTCAGGGGTCTTAGCGCGTCGTTCCAACGGCACGGAACGCCGCCGCACACGGCACCAATCTGGGCTTCGGGCACCACAAAAGTGGCCATTGTGCCCTGCCGGACCACTACTATAGGGAAAGTGTCTGTGCATCGCCCGCCCAGAACGCCCGTGGGCCCGATGGCCGGAAGGAAATGACCATGGCACGCAGTCCAGAAGATTCCCTGAAGGCCACCCTGGCCCGGGTAGCCCCCGGAACGGAGCTCCGCGACGGCCTGGAACGCATCCTGCGCGGCCGGACCGGCGCCCTGATTGTCCTGGGCTTCGACCGCACCGTGGATTCCATCTGCTCCGGCGGGTTCGACATCGGTATTGATTTCTCTCCCACGCGCCTGCGGGAGTTGGCCAAGATGGACGGTGCCATTGTCTGCGACAAGGATGCCAAGTCCATTCTGCGGGCCGCGGTGCAGCTGGTTCCGGACCACACCATCGAGACGCATGAATCCGGCACCCGGCACCGCACGGCGGAACGCGTAGCCATAGAAACGGGCTTTCCCGTCATCTCGGTCAGCCAGTCCATGCAGATTATCCAGCTGTACGTAGGCGGCCTGCGCCACGTCCTGGAAGGATCCGAGCCCGTACTGGCCCGCGCCAACCAGGCACTGGCCACCCTGGAACGCTACCGGGCGCGTCTGGACCAGGTCACCAATTCCCTGTCCGCCCTGGAAATCGAAGCCATGGTCACCGTCCGCGATGTGGCCGTCACACTGCAGCGCCAGGAGATGGTCCGCCGCATCTCAGAAGAGATCTCGCAGTACGTTCTCGAGCTCGGCGTGGATGGCCGGCTGCTGTCCCTGCAGCTTGAGGAACTCACTGCCGGGCTGGGCCCGGGCAGCGAGATGATCGTCCGGGACTACGCAGATCTCCAGGACGGAAGCCAGCGGCCCGAGGACCAGGTGGCCACGCTGCAGAACCTCAGCGCCTCGGACATGGTCGACCTGGGGAAGATTGCCGCGGTTGTGGGATTCCAGCCGGGCCAGGACTCCCTGGAAGCCGTGGTCCAGCCGCGCGGCTACCGGCTGCTGAGTAACATCAAGTCCGTCCCGCCGGCGGTCTCCAACCGTCTGGTGGACCACTTTGGCGGGCTGCAGAACCTGATGGCCGCCAATATCGATGACCTGATGACGGTGGACGGCATCGGCGAGCAGCGTGCCCGCACGGTGCGTGAAGGACTGTCCCGCATCGCGGAGACCAGCCTCCTTGACCGCTTTATGTAAGCGGCTGCAGGTAACTGCCTGTTCCGCTACTCAAGCTCGAAGGTGGTTCGCTCACTGCTGATATCTCCCAGCCGGGCAGTAAACATATAGGTTCCCGGGTTCGGGTTGCTGGGGACCTCGGCGCAGCCGGGCGCCGAACGCTGACGCTCCCAGGTGAACTTGGCCGTCTCGACGCTATTGGGCTTGATGGTCTTCAGCAGGTCCTCACCTGCCTGCTGGCAGTCAGCTGAGGAAAAGATGCGGTCTGAGCCGCTGGTCACGATGAACTCCATTTGGCTGGTCCCCACGTTGACGTCGCAGGGCTCAGTTCCGGTATTAGTGACCGTCAGCGTCAGCACCGGCGTAATCCCGGCCGTGTAGCTCAGCGAATCAGTGGTGGCGCTGACTCCCACCGATCCGGCGGGGCACAGAGCAGGAGCCGCAGCAGACCCATCGTCGGGTTTGGCTGTTGCCCCGGGTGCGGAAGCCTGAGGAGCGGGATCTGCAGCAGGGTCCTTACCGGTGGCGTTCTCCGCGCCGGGCACCTTGCTGTCCGGCCCGGGAATGGTGGCTTCCGTTCCGGTGTCGGAGGCGGCGGCATCCTCGCCCCGAAGCCAGTTCGCCACGGACACAATGCCCGCGATAACACCGATCACAACCAGCAGCGCAAGGACTCCGGCAACAATTCTGCGTCGCCGGTAAACAGCAGGACTGGGGCGCCCTGGTGCCCGATTCGATGATCCATTCCCAACCATGTCTTAAGGCTAGGTACCCGGCTCCGGATTACCTGCCGCACCACGCCGGTCAGTAGAGTATTGCTGGTCATAACGAGGGAGATTGCATGGAACCGGACCTGCAGCAGGCAGCACAGCTGCATACGGAGATCATCAGCTGGTTCACGGACAACGCGCGTGATCTTCCGTGGCGGCAGCGCGAATGCAGCCCGTGGGGAGTGTTCGTCAGCGAAATCATGCTGCAGCAGACGCCGGTGGTCCGGGTCCTGCCGGTGTGGGAAGAGTGGATGCAGCGCTGGCCCACTCCCGCCGCGCTGGCCGCCGAGCCCAGCGGCGAGGCGGTGCGGGCCTGGGGGCGGCTGGGATATCCCCGGCGGGCGCTGCGGCTGCACGCGGCGGCAACGGCCATGACCGCCCATTTTGACGGCTCCGTTCCCGGCACCCACGCCGAGCTCCTGACTCTTCCCGGCGTGGGTAACTACACCGCAGCCGCGGTGGCTTCCTTTGCCTTCGGCCGCCGGGAAACGGTGGTGGACACCAACATCCGCCGGGTCCACGCGCGCGCCCTGAGCGGGAAGGCCCTGCCGGCACCGGCCCTGAATGCCGCCGAGATGCGCCTGGCGGTAGCGCTGTTGCCGGACGACGACGCCGCCTCCGTTGCCTGGAACGCCTCCGTGATGGAACTGGGCGCCCTGGTCTGCACGGCGCGCTCCCCCAAATGCGAAGCCTGCCCCGTGCGCCGGCGCTGCGCCTGGGTGGCCGCCGGGAAGCCCGCTCCCGAGTATGTGCCCAAGGGCCAGGCCTGGGCCGGCACAGACCGTCAGGTTCGCGGCGCGGTCATGGCCGTGCTGCGCCATTCCCGGGGGCCGGTGCTCCGCAGTCTCCTGTTGGGTCCTTCGGATTTTGTGGCAGCCGACGCGGATCAAGATCCGGATCTGGCCGCGCTGGCCAAGCTGCACGCTCTGCAGGCACCCGCGGCGCAGCTTGAACGGGCGCTGGCCGGGCTGCTGGCGGACAAACTCGCCGAGGAGAACGACGGCGGCCTGCAGCTTCCAGCCTGAGGGGGTTGCCGCTAGATCTCCCCGAAACCGTTGCGGACTTCCAGGGCCATCATCTCCACTGCACGGGCAGCGTCGGGGCCGCGTGCCGTCAGGGTCAAGGTCTGGCCCTGCCCCAGGCCCAGCGTCATCAGCATCATGACGGATTTGGCGTCCACTCCGTTGATGCGGATCTCTGCGTCCAGATCGGACATTGCCTGTGCCACGGCGGCGGCGGGGCGGGCATGCAGTCCAGCCGGGTTGATCAGCTCCCACGAGCCGGTGTGGACCCCGTCGTCGGCGGGATCGAGGTCATCCTCCATCCCGTCATCGGAATCTCCCGCCGCCTCCGCTGACGCAGCAGCGCCGGCCGGAGCCGGAAGGTGCCCGGCCGCCTCGGCTTCCTGCAGCACGGCCACCAATGCCCTGCCGCTCTGGGCGGCAACGGCCGCGGCCACTGCCCCTTCGACCAGCGGCGCATCCGCCAGCCGAACGCGGGCACGCTGCTCGTCATCGAGGAATTCCACGGCGGTTTCGGCGGTCATCACGGCAGAGCCAAGATCAGCGAGCAACAGTGCGCCCTCGCCGGAGTCGGCTTCGGCAATGGCGGCGGAGATCTTCTCCAGGCTGGTTCCGATGCCGCCGTCGTCGGTGCCGCCGGCCGGCACGATCCTCACGTCGCGGGCCATCTGTGCGGCCAGCTCCCGGACCCCTTCCGCCAACTTGGCGCTGTGGGAAACAATTACCAATCCAACACTCATGCGTCTGCTTTCGCCGTTTGTGCTGCGGCCTGCAGGATCAGGACGGTGGAGGCTGCGCCCGGATCCAGGTGCCCGGCGCTGCGCTCACCGAGATAGCTGGCCCTGCCCTTGCGGGCGATCAGCGGTTCGGTGCCCGCCAGCCCCGCGTCGGCGCCGTTGGCCGCTGCAGCCAGCACCTCGGCCGGCCCAGCCTGCGCCGCCGCAGCCGTGGCTGCGGCCTCAACCGCCGGCGTCCAGGCATCCACCATGGTCTTGTCGCCGATTTCCGCTTTGCCGCGCGCCACAATCCCGTCCCGCGCCGCCGTGAGGACAGCCACCACAGCTGCAGGGTCCAGCTCCGGTGCCGGCCCTGCGGCGGTAGAGGCCCGCAGGAAAGCCGTTCCGTACAGCGGCCCGGCCGCGCCGCCCACCTTCGACATCAGGGTCATGGCGGCAAGCTTCAGGACGTCGCTCGGAGTCTGGGGGATTCCGTCCGTATCCAGCTTCTGAACCACTGCCGAGAAGCCCCGGTCCATGTTCTCGCCGTGGTCTGCGTCGCCGATGTCCCGGTCCAGGTCAATCAGGCGCTGCCGGTTTTCCGCCATGGCGGCGGCGCTGGCCCGCATCCAGTCAGCTGCCCATGCTGCATCCAAAGCCATGCTCATACTCCCCATCGCAGGGCCGGCGTGTTCACCGGCGAGTCCCAGAGCTCAGTCATTTCCTCATCCAGCCGCAGAACCGTGACCGAAGCGCCCTGCATGTCCAGGGCGGTGATGTAGTTTCCCACCAGCGACCGTTCCACGCGGATGCCGCGTTCGGCCAACACCTCGGCAGCCCGGCGGTACATAATGTAGAGCTCGCTCAGCGGGGTTCCGCCCATGCCGTTGACGAACAAAAGCACCGGCTCCTCAGACAAATCGCCCAGATCCTTCAACACCGGCTCCAGCAGCTGGTCAGTGATGCTGTCCGCAGTAGCCATGGGCATCCGGCGCCGGCCGGGTTCGCCGTGGATCCCCACGCCCAGCTCGATCTCATTGTCCGCCAGGGTAAAGCTTGGTTCTCCGGCGTGCGGAACCGTGCACGGCGCCAGCGCCACTCCCATGGATCGCACATGAGCGTTGACCTTTTCAGCCACCGCGGCCACCTGCTCCAGGGTGTCGCCCCGTTCCGCTGCGCCGCCGGCAATCCGCTCAAGAAGGACAGTCCCGGCCACTCCTCGGCGGCCCGCCGTATACAGCGAATCCTCCACCGCGACGTCGTCGTTCACCACCACCGTGGCAACGTTGATGCCTTCTGCCTGTGCCAGTTCAGCCGCGGTCTCGAAGTTCAGGATGTCCCCGGTGTAATTCTTGACGATCAGCAGCACCCCGGCTCCGGTATCGGTTTCAGTAATGGCCGGGAGGATCTGATCCGGTGTGGGAGAAGTGAACACCGCCCCGGGCACCGCGGCGTCCAGCATGCCGTACCCCACGTATCCGCCGTGCAGCGGTTCGTGGCCGCTGCCGCCGCCGGACACCAGGGACACTTTGCCCCGCGATGGTTCCCGCCGCAGCACGAGGTCAGGATCGGTATGCACACGAACCAGTTGCTGGTGGGCCATCCCGAACCCGGCGAGGGACTCGGAGACAACCCTGCGCGGGTCATTGATAAGCTTCTTCATCTTTGAGCAGCTCCTTCAGCGCAACGGGCCCCCGCAGGCGCAGTGCGGCTGCCGGGCCGGAACATGGATCAGACGATGTTTGCGATTCGCCTCTGACCCTACCCCCGTCCGGGTCCGCTGGACAGGCCGCGCTGAGGGGCCCGCATTAAACAGCTGAGGGAGGGGCAGCATGCCCCTCCCTCAGCTTCTCAGGACTTACTGCCCTTGAGTCTTACTTGCCCTTGAAAGCATCCTTGATGTTCTCGCCGGCCTGCTTGGCACTACCCTTGGCCTGGTCGCCGTGTCCTTCGGCTTCCATGCTCTCGTTGCCGGTGGCTTTTCCGAGGCCTTCCTTGACCTTGCCGCCAAGCTTCTCGGCTGAATTCTGCACCTTGTCATCTGCGCCCATAAGTGGATCCCGCTTTCTGATCGTGGTCCGGCCGGCAGATGCACTGCCGGGGCTCCGAACCGTGGATGATGCTAAGTACACTGAGCTTATCCATGTGAAGTGGCAAAAGGCCAGTCGATGCGCGCTGTTCACCTATTCGCGAACACGGCGGCCGGCTTTGTAGCCCGGGAAACGCTAGAGCGTCCGGATCATTCGCGTATTGCCCAGCGTATTGGGCTTGACCCGGGCCAGGTCCAGGAACTCCGCCACGCCCTCGTCGTGGGAGCGCAGCAGCTCGGAGTAGACCTCCGGATCCACAGCCGACTGGTTGGCCATCACGCCAAAACCGTGGCGGCGGAAGAACTCCACTTCGAAGGTCAGGCAGAAGACCCGCTTCACGCCGATATCGGAAGCATCTGCCAGCAGGGCCTCCAGCAGCGTGTGGCCGACTCCCCGTCCGCGCCACCGGCTGTCCGTGGCCAGGGTCCGTACCTCGGCGAGGTCTTCCCACATTACGTGCAGGGCGCCGCAGCCAACCACCTGACCCTCGGGACCTTCGGCGATGCGGAACTCCTGCAGCCCTTCGTAGTAGGCAACCGCCTCCTTAGCCACCAGGATGCGCTCGTCGGCCAGCGGTGCCACGAGGGACCTGATCAGTGGCACATCGGAGGTACGGGCACGGCGGACAGTGATGGTGGTCGCGGAAGTCACCGGCCCAGTCTAGGACCGCCAGGTCCCCGGGCGGAAAATACCGTTCCCCCGGATGACGCAGGAGCGATCCCTGAAAGGCGAAAGGACCCGGCGGGCTGCATGCCCGCCGGGTCCTTCCTTCAAGCAGTGTGGCGGTTAGTCGCCGACGCCGGCCTCAATCGCCGAGGGAGCTTCCTCGATGGCCTTTGGCGCACCGTGACCCACGAACGTGAAGACGGCGTCGTCTCCTTCGCCCTCCACATCCACGGACACCAGCTCGCCGGGCTTCAGATCCCCGAACAGGATCTTCTCGGAAAGCTGATCCTCGATCTCGCGCTGGATGGTCCGGCGCAGCGGCCGGGCGCCCATGGCGGGATCGTAGCCCCGGGTGGCCAGGAGAACCTTGGCCGCGGGGGTCAGCTCGATGGTCATGCCCTTGTCTGCCAGGCGCTTGCCCAGTCGTTCCAGGAACAGGTCCACGATCTGGACAATCTCATCCTGTGTGAGCTGCGGGAAGACCACCGTGTCATCAACACGGTTCAGGAACTCGGGACGGAAGTGCTGGCGCAGTTCCTCCGTGACCCGGGCCCGCATCCGGTCGTAGCCGGTCTTGGTGTCCGTGCCGGACTGGAAGCCGGTGGAGACACTCTTGGAAATGTCCCTGGTACCCAGGTTGGTGGTCATGATGATGATGGTGTTCTTGAAGTCCACCACCCGGCCCTGGCTGTCCGTCAGGCGGCCGTCTTCCAGGATCTGCAGCAGCGAGTTGAACAGGTCCGCGTGGGCCTTTTCCACCTCGTCGAACAGCACCACGGAGAACGGACGGCGGCGGACCTTCTCGGTCAGCTGCCCGCCTTCTTCGTAGCCAACGTAGCCCGGAGGGGCACCGAAGAGCCGGGAAACAGTGTGCTTCTCGGAGTATTCGGACATATCCAGGGTGATCAGTGCCTCTTCGTCTCCGAAGAGGAATTCCGCCAGCGCCTTGGCGAGCTCCGTCTTACCCACGCCGGTGGGGCCGGCAAAGATGAAGGAACCGCCCGGACGCTTGGGGTCCTTAAGCCCGGCACGCGTACGGCGCATGGCCTGCGAGATGGACTTGATGGCCTGGTCCTGACCGATGACGCGCTTGTGCAGCTCGTCTTCCATCTTGAGCAGGCGCGTGGATTCTTCTTCGTTGAGCTTGACCACGGGAATCCCGGTGGAATTGGCCAGCACCTCGGCGATGAGCTCCTCATCAACCTCGGCGATGTCATCCAGTCCCCCGGACTTCCACTGGCGTTCCTTTTCGGCCCGCTGGTCATGGAGCTTCTGCTCCTTGTCCCGCAGGTTGGCGGCGCCTTCGAAGTCCTGGGAATCGATGGCCGATTCCTTTTCCAGCTTCAGCGCAGAGATCCGCTCGTCGATTTCCTTGAGCTCCGGCGGCGCAGTCATACGCCGGATCCGTAGCCGGGCACCGGCTTCATCGATCAGGTCAATGGCCTTGTCCGGGAGGAAGCGGTCGCTGATGTAACGCTCGGCCAGGGTGGCGGCCGAGGTCAGCGCGGCGTCCGTGATGGACACGCGGTGGTGTGCTTCGTAGCGGTCCCGGAGGCCCTTCAGGATCTCGATGGAGTGTGCAACGGAAGGCTCCTTCACCTGGATCGGCTGGAAACGCCGCTCCAGGGCTGCATCCTTCTCGATGTGCTTGCGGTACTCATCCAGGGTGGTGGCACCGATGGTCTGCAGTTCTCCGCGGGCCAGCATCGGCTTCAGGATGGAAGCTGCGTCGATGGCACCTTCGGCGGCACCGGCGCCCACAAGGGTGTGGATCTCATCGATGAAGAGGATGATGTCGCCGCGGGTGCGGATTTCCTTGAGGACCTTTTTTAGCCGTTCCTCGAAGTCACCACGGTAACGGGAGCCGGCGACTAGTGAACCCAGATCAAGGGTGTACAGCTGCTTGTCGCGGATCGTTTCCGGAACATCGCCGCGGACAATGGCCTGGGCCAGCCCTTCAACGACTGCGGTCTTGCCGACACCGGGCTCACCAATGAGAACAGGGTTGTTCTTGGTGCGGCGGGACAGGACCTGCATGACCCGTTCCATCTCATGCTCTCGCCCGATGACGGGATCCAGCTTGGATTCACGTGCAGCCTGTGTCAGGTTGCGCCCAAACTGGTCCAGGACCACCGAGCCGGCCGGCTGGCCTTCCTGCTGCTGGCCGCCGGAACTGACCGGCTCCTTGCCCTGGTAACCGGAGAGCAGCTGGATAACCTGCTGGCGCACCCGGTTAAGGTCCGCCCCAAGCTTGACGAGGACCTGAGCGGCCACGCCTTCGCCTTCACGGATCAGGCCGAGCAGAATGTGCTCGGTGCCGATGTAGTTGTGGCCAAGCTGCAGAGCCTCCCGGAGGGAAAGTTCCAGGACCTTCTTGGCGCGGGGGGTGAAGGGGATGTGACCGGACGGGGCCTGCTGGCCCTGCCCGATGATCTCCTGCACCTGCTCACGCACGGCACCGAGTGAAATACTCAGGGATTCAAGGGCCTTAGCTGCGACACCTTCGCCCTCATGAATGAGCCCGAGCAGGATGTGCTCGGTGCCGATGTAGTTGTGGTTGAGCATGCGAGCCTCTTCTTGGGCAAGCACGACAACGCGACGGGCACGGTCGGTAAATCTTTCAAACATGAGGCACACTCCTAGCTAACGCGTAATTCGATGCTACGTGTCCTGCGCGTGCTTAAGGAGCGTGTTCGCCGTAGGCGTGAGAGCCGGCTCCGGATTGGATCCGGCCCCCCCTGCCCGGGCCTTAGCCCTGGGCAGCCCGGTAAGCCTCGATGATTTCACTGTTCACGCGTCCACGTTCCGAAACGGTGTACCCGTTGTTGCGGGCCCATTCGCGGATTTGTGCCGCCTCATTGCTGCGCGCAGAACCTGCGGCGCGGGGACGGCCGGTACGGCCGCCCACTTTGCGGCCCGCGTCAAGGTAAGGCTTCAGGGCCGCACGGAGATTCTTTGCATTGTCTTTGGACAGGTCGATCTCGTACTGGGATCCATCCAGACCGAACCGTACGGTCTCATCCGCACTTCCAGCATCGAGGTCATCGACCAGAATGATATTTACCTTTTGCGCCACGACAGGCTCCTAAGCAGTTAATCCGAAAAAAACGAGAATGAGACCACTTAGAGTATGACGCAATTTTGAATGCCCCGTCAAAGCGTAGTCAGAGATTTAATTACTTTCTTTTTCCGGGGCGTCACTACTTGTATCCCGATCTGCGGCCAGGGCGGCTTCTCGTTCCGCTTCCGCCAGAGCCTTTCGTTCCGAACGGTCCACATTCAGCAGCGCCTTCATCACAAAATAAAAGAGACCCGCAACACAGACTGAGGGCAGTAGGACTTCAATATATTCCATGGTTCTATCCCATTTCCGGCTTTAAGAGGGGGAACAATATTGTTTCCCGGATACCCGTGTTCGTGAAAAGCATCACAAGACGGTCAATTCCCAGCCCAATGCCGCCCATGGGCGGTGCTCCGTATTCAAGAGCACGCAGGAAGTCCTCGTCAAGAGCCATGGCTTCGTCGTCGCCGCCGGCAGCCATCAGGGACTGTGCGGTGAGACGCTCTCGCTGGATCACCGGGTCAATGAGCTCCGAGAAGGCAGTGCCCCGCTCCATGCCGCCAATGATGAGATCCCAGGCCTCAATGAGGCGCGGGTCGTTGCGGTTCGGACGGGCGAGCGGCTGAGCCGACGGCGGGTAGTCGTACACGAACGTGGGCTGGATCAGCGTGGGTTCAACAATTTCACCAAACAGTTCAACAACCAGCTTCTCCGCATCCCACTTCGGGTCCACCTTGACGGAATGCTTTTCAGCAATACCGCGCAGCGTCTGAAGATCAGTTTCCGGAGTGATCTCTGTTCCCACGGCCTCGGATAGTCCGGGGTAAACGGACATCCACTTCCACTCGCCATCCAGATCGATGGTTCCGGCTTCGGTCTCGATCTGGCGGCTGCCCACCAGATCGGCACAGTGCAGGATGATCTCCTTAATGCGGTCGGCCATCACATACTGGTCCGCATACGCCTCGTAGCATTCCAGTGTGGTGAATTCCGGGCTGTGCGTGGAGTCCACGCCCTCATTGCGGAAGATGCGCCCCAGCTCGAAGACCCGCTCAATGCCGCCCACAACCGCCCGCTTGAGATACAGCTCGGTGGCGATCCGCAGGGTCATCTTCTGGTCGAACGCATTCAGGTGCGTTTCGAACGGGCGCGCGGCGGCTCCGCCGTGAACCAGCTGCAGTATGGGAGTTTCCACTTCCACGTAACCGTGGTTGTGCAGCGTATCCCGGACGCCGCGGATAATGGCGGCGCGCTTGTACACCATGTCCCGCGCTTCCTCGCGGACCATCAGGTCCACGTAGCGCTGGCGGACGCGCGTCTCTTCGTTCAGCCCGGCGTGCAGCACGGGCAGCGGCCGCAGGGCCTTGGAGGCCATGGACCAGGAGTCGGCCATGACCGAGAGCTCGCCGCGGCGGGAGGAGATGACTTCGCCCCGGACAAACACGTGGTCGCCGAGGTCAACCAGCGCCTTCCAGTCCGCCAGGGACTCCTCACCAACCACGGCCAGGCTCAGCATGGCCTGTACGCGGGTGCCGTTTCCCTCCTGGAGGGTGGCGAAGCACAGCTTGCCGGTGTTGCGGATAAATACAACGCGGCCGGTAACGCCCACGGTCTCGCCGCTGGTTTCATCCGCTTTCAGGTGCCCAAACTTTTCCCGAATCTCTTTGAGCGAGTGCGTGCGTTCCACACCCACCGGGTAGGCCTCGCTGCCCCGGGCGATAAGCCGCGCCCGTTTTTCGGCGCGGATGCGCATCTGCTCGGAGGTGTCGGCTGCTTCGGGAACGGAGTTGGTTCCGGGAACAGAGGTGGATTCCGGAACAGAGTTTGATGTGGTCACACGCTTAAGTTTACAGAGCCGGGCGGCACGGCCTTACGGCCGGCGCCCAGCTTGTTCGCGGCGGGCGCACAGTCTCATCAGCTAGCCAGCGGCTGCGGCCGGCTCCAGAGGCAGATTGTCGATGAGCCGCACCGGCCCCACGCGGGCCGCCAGCAGGGCCAGCGCAGGTTTTTCCAATGGCCGCTCCACAGTGTCCAGTGGCTGCAGCGTCCAGGGATCCACAATGTCAAAGTAGTCCAGCTCCACCAGGGGTTCCTCCCCCACGAGGGCGATGGCGGCGGCGAGATCCGGGGGCGCGCCGGCGGAGACCTGTTCCGCCAGGAAAAACAATGCCCGGGACAGGACCGTTGCAGCCCGGCGGTGTTCCGGGTCCAGGAAGATGTTGCGGCTGGATTCGGCCAGTCCGTCGGGGGCACGGACCACGGCGACCCCAACAATTTCGGCGTTAAAGCTCAGATCCGCCGCCATCCGGCGGATCAGGGCCAGTTGCTGGGCGTCCTTCTGCCCAAAGTACGCCCGGTAGCGGACCGGCCCCGGGGGTGCGGCGGTGGGGGATGCGGTGGGGGATGCGGTGGGGGATGCGGTGGGGGATGCGTAGTGCAGCAGCTTGGCCACCACGGTCAGGACGCCGTCAAAGTGCCCGGGGCGCGACGCTCCCTCGTAGCGGGAGCCCAACTCACCCGCGCTGATCCGCACCAGCGGAGCCCCGCCCGGATAGACCTCGGCCTCATCGGGGGCGAACACCAGATCAACTCCGGCGTCGCCGAGCAGCTGCAGGTCTGCCTCGAGGGTGCGCGGATAGCGGTCCAGGTCTTGGGGATCATTGAACTGCAGGGGGTTCACGAACACCGAGGCAACAACAACGTCGTTCTCCGCCCGGGCGGCGTCCATCAAGGCCCGATGGCCCTGGTGCAGGGCACCCATGGTGGGCACCAGGCCCAGACTCAGCGCACCGTTTTTGGCGGCACCTCCCTTGGCGGCCAGGGCTTCAGCGATGGCGGCCTTCAGGTCCGCTGCCGTGTGCAGTACCCGGGGAGTGGTCACTGCCGGCCTTCCGCATCATGGGCAAGGGCGTCAATGACGGCCTGGCCGCGTGCTTCGCTCAGCAGCCCGCGGTCGATGGCGCGTCGAGCGGTGGCCAGCGATAGGGCACGGTAGGTGTTCCGCAGGTCCGCACTGTCCTGCGCCGCCATTTCCTGCAGGTGCGCCGTCACGGTGCCGGCATCCCCTCTGGCCACGGGGCCGGTGAGCGCGTGCTCGCCGGAGGCCAGCGCATTTTCCAGCGAGGCCCGCATGAGCGGGCCCAGCAGGCGGTCGGGGTTCTCCACGCCGATGTCTTTGAGCAGCTGGGTGGACTGGGCCGTGATGGTCACCAGGTGGTTGGAAGCATGGGCAAGCGCCAAGTGGTAGTTGACCCGGTCCGCCTCGTCGATGACCACAGGCTCGGCACCCATTTCAACGACCAGTGCCTGGGCGATGGGCAGCACGGCGGTGGGGGCTGTCACGCCAAAGGAGCAATCGGCCAGCCGGGCCAGGTCAAGGCTCATCCCGGTGAAGGTCATGGCAGGGTGCAGGGCCAGCGGGATGGCTCCCGCGCGGCGGGCGGGCTCAAGGATGTCGGTGCCGAAGCGGCCGGAGGTGTGGGCCACCAGCTGTCCGGCCTGCCAGGCGTTGGTGGCTGCCAGCCCGGCAACGAGCGGCCCCAGGGCGTCATCCGGCACCGCCAGGAGCACCAGTTCGGAGCGCTCCACAATTTCCGGAATATCCAGGATGGGGACGTCAGGGAGCAGATTGGCGGCGCGTTCGCGGCTTTCCTCACTCACGGCGGAAACGCCGACGACGGCGTGATCGGCGGCGCGAAGAGCCGCACCCAGGACTGCGCCCACGCGGCCGGCCCCGATCACGCCGATGCCCAGCCGGCCGCGCCGCCTCTTGTCGGCCGTGCTCATCTCAGCGCTGTTCATGGGGAAACTCCTCGGAAACCGAATCTCTGGGGATGGATGGTGCAGGGGACGTGCCCGCAGGGCTGCTCCACCGGCCGGTGCGGTCCCGGCGCCGTGCCTCGCGCGCCCGCCCAGCCTGTTCAAGGAAGAGCCGGCGGGCGTCGTCGTTGTCCAGCTTGCGCACATGCGGACGAACCGGGCCGGGGGTGGAATGCAGGATCACGTCGCTGGTGGCGAAGCGCCGGCGCAGCGGGCCCTGTTCAAATGAAATGGACTGGGTGCGTTCATGCGGCACCACGGAAAGGACACGCCACAACGCCCCGCTGCGGACCAGCAGGGCCGTGTCCGTCAGGGCGAACCCGTTGCGCCGCCAGGCCAGCGGCGCGATCCAGCGGGCACGGCGCGGCGTTGTGGTAAAACCGCCAGCGCTGTCCCGCCCGGTGATTCCGGCAGTGAAGACATCCACCGGCCGGTCGGTGCCCGGCTCGGGCAGCACCAGGGCCAGGACGGCGAAAACTTCGGCAAGCGGGCCTGCGGGCAGGAGCTTGGTGCGTGCCTGCGCCTCGGAGTTGTTGCCGGCCCCGTAGCCGGCCACATTGACCGAAACCCGGTACCATCCGGTCAGCCGCCAGAGCGGTGACTGCGTCACGGACACCGCCTGAATCCTGCCCGGGGGAACCGTCTGGGTACGGGTGTCCAGCAGTCCGTACCGCACCCGGATACCGTCCCGGGACACAGCGGCCCGGAAGTTGAAGGACGTGGAGAACTCGGTCCAATATCCTCCGACGGTACCGAAGACGATCGGCAGCAGAATGGCCAGGCTCACTGCCTCGCCGGTGATCCCCGTGATGATCAGGACCACAATGATGCCGATGAGCAGGAACAGTGTGGTTCCGGAGAGCAGGGTGGAGGCGATCACCCGACCGGGGCGCAGCTCCAGGATGGGCTGCTCAGGGGCTTCGGCAACGCCGGACAGTGATCCGGTTCCCGTCCCTGTCCCCGGTTCCGCCTCTGTTCCCGACTCCACCGGTGCCCCGTCGCGGGTCTTCCGTTCGGGGGCGTTAGTCTCGGCGGCGTTAGTCTCGGCGGCGCTTCCGGAGCCGGCTCCGGAAGCCCGTTGGAGAAGCACGGCACGCAGCTGCCGGGCCTCGTCCAGCTTCAGGTACGCCAGCTGGACGGCGGATTCGCCGGCGTCGGCAACTTCGAAGCGTAGTTCGGCCAGCCCAAAGAGCCGTGCCAGCAGCGGCTGGACAATGTCGATGGCCTGCACCCGGTCCAGCCGCGCCTGGCGCTGCTGGCGGAACACCACACCGGAGTGGACCCGCACGTGGTTTTCGGTGACCTGGTACCGGGTAAACCACCAGGAGAGGAAGAAGATGCCGGCAAGGACCAGCAGGACTGCGGCGAGGATGGCCGCACCGATCAGCAGCGCGGTGCGGTCGGGCGGATTGCCGCCGCCGCCGTCGTTGCCGCCAACACCGATGACGTCCTCCACCCAGTTCCGGCCCACCACAAAGGCTATGGCGGCGAGCGCAATCCAGCCTCGGACCAGCGGTGACACCGGGTGGACGCGGGCCCAGTCCCCGCTCTGCGGGACGCTCACAGCCCGGCCAGCTGCGTTTCGCCGCGTTCGGAGAGATGCTCCCGCAGACGGGCGCCCTCGGAGGCGGGCAGGCCCGGCAGCACGGCGTTGGTTCCGGGGGCTGCTGTATGCAGTTTCAGTGAACACAGGCCGAACGCGCGTTCCAGGGGTCCCACGGTCACATCCACATACTGCATCCGGCCGTAGGGAACCACGAGGGTGCGCTGGAAGAAAATGCCTCGCCGCAGCAGGAAGTCCTCATTGCGTTCGGCGTAACAGACGGCGCGCACCTGCCGCGGCAGCAGCACTCCGCGCCACAGGTAGGCCGCGGCCACCAGTGCGGGCAGTCCCCAGGCCAGCCACTGCGGGAATCCGGGCCAGACACCGAAGGATCGAAGGATCAGCGGAAGGCAGGCCACGGCCAAGGTGAGCACCGTTTCCACCGCCCAGCCGATGAGGCGGACTGTGAGGTACCGGGGCGAGATGTGCTCCCAGCGGATACCGTCCGGGTCAATGGCTTCGCTAGGCATATTCTCCGTCTCCCGGTTCATCTCTGGAATTGGGGCGGGCAGCCGTGCCGCCGCTCCCGTTGGAGTCGTCCGGCGGAAGGCGGCAGAAACGTTCCACCAGAAGGCCGACGCCGATCATGAGGACTCCTCCGGCGATCATAGCCAAGGATCCCCAGGTGGCGGCATGCCCCGGGCGCAGGGACCACAGCGGCAGCTGCTCAAGGAAAATCCCAGCGTGCCAGCCGAGCAGGAGTGATCCCGCGTAGGCGGTGGCCTGGGCCAGGACCAGTGTCCGGGCGGCAGCGATCGGGTCCAGTTGGCGGTCACGGTTGCCCTGCTGCCAGCGCCGGACCCTCAGGCCCAGGAAAAGGGTGGCACCGGAAATGAGCAGGACTGTCAACAGGCCGAAGACGCTCAGGACGGGTGCGGGCAGGGAGTTGCGGGTGGCCCAGTTGTTGACCAGCCAGCCAATCACACCGGATGCAACGGTGATCAGTGCCAGCCAGCGGTATCGGATGCTTCCCACAGTGAGGATCAGTCCCCTTCGAAGATTTCCAGGCCGGGAAGATCCTCGGCCCGGGCGGCTAGGTCGGCAACGGGAGTTCCCGAGAGCACGGCGTCCGGATCCATCCAGGCCCAGGGCTGCAGCACGAAGGCACGGGTGTGGGCGCGCGGATGGGGAAGGGTGAGGGTTTCGTCGTCGAGCACCGTATCCCCGTAGGTGATGATGTCGACGTCGAGCGTCCGCGGCCCCCAGCGCACCTCGCGGGTGCGGTGGTGCCGGTTCTCCACGGACTGGCAGTGCGCCAGCAGCTCATGCGGCGCAAGATCAGTCTCCACGGAAACCACCAGGTTCAGGTAGTCCGGCTGGTCGGGCCCGCCCACCGGGCGGCTCCGCACCACCGGTGAAACAGCCTGCAGGCGGACACCGGGATGGTCAGCCAGCTCGGCCACGGCCTGGGAGAGCGTGTCCCGGCTTTCTCCGAGGTTGCTGCCCAGGGCCAGGACGGCGGCAACTGCGGCGGGCGCGTTCACGAGCGGTCCCGGCGGATCGTGACGGCCACGTCGCCGAAGGGCACTGTGATGGGCGCCTGCGGCTTGTGCACGGTGACGTCCACCGCGCCGACTCCTGGGAAGCTGGCCAGCACGGCGCCGGCAATGCGTTCGGCAAGGGCCTCAATCAGGTTCAGCGGTTCCCCGGCAATGATCGCCGCCACTTGCTCGGCCAGTTCGCCGTAGTGGGCGGTCTGAGTCAGGTCGTCGCTGATGCCGGCGGGCCGCAGATCGGTGTGCAGCGCCACGTCCACCACAAACGGCTGGCCGTTGCGGCGTTCATCCTCAAACACGCCGTGGAAGCCCTGGGCTGTGATGCCCGTCAGCTTAATGGTGTCCCGCAGTTCCGTGCGGAGGGCGGAGTCGTTCGCTGTCATGGTGTCAGCCTTTCCAGGCAGCAGTGGTTTTGACGGCATCCACGTTGGGGCGAACGTTGTGTACGCGCACACCCCACGCATTGTGGAATGCGGCCAGGGTTGTCACCGCCACGGTGGCGTCGTCGCGTTCCAGCGGCGGAGCCGCTTTGCCGGAGGTGGTCAGCAGGGAGCCCAGGAAACGCTTCCGTGAGGCACCGATCAGCACCCGGTGTCCCAGTGCGGTCAGGCGGTCCATGGAGCGCAGCAGCTCCCAGTTGGCACTGCCGTCTTTGGAAAAACCCAGCCCGGGATCAATGATGATCTGTTCGGAAGATACTCCGGCCGCGTAGAACGTTTCCCTGAGCTGGGTGAGTTCGGAAAGAACCTCGTCCGCCACCGCGTCGTACCTGGCGTGCGGGTCGGAGCTGCGGACGGCGCCGCGGCTGTGCATCAGCACGTAATGGACACCGGTGCGGGCCACCAGCTCCGGCATCGCGGGGTCCACCGCCATTCCGGAGACATCGTTGATCAGCGACGCCCCGGCAGCGACGGCCTTTTCCGCGGTAGACACGTTCATGGTGTCCACGCTGACCAGGACCCCGGCTTTTACCAGGGCGGCCACCACGGGCAGGATGCGTTCCTGTTCCTCCTCGGGGCTCACCCGTACAGAGTCGGGCCTGGTGGACTCGCCGCCCACATCAATGATGTCGGCGCCGTCGTAGTGCATTTTTAGGCCGGCTTCAATGGCTGCGCCGGTTTCCTCAAAACGGCCCCCGTCGCTGAAGGAATCGGGAGTGACGTTCAGTATTCCCATCACCAGCGTGCGGTCGGCCGGCAGGTCCTCGAAACGTCGGGGCGCCCGGGCGGGGCGCACCAGTCTCAGCGGTGAGGTGGAGGGGCCGGTTCCGGGTGCGGCGGCAAGTGAATCCATGAGGGGCAGGCGTCCTAACGTCCGAGAATGAGGCTCATTGCCTCTGCACGGGTAGCGGTCTCGCGGAGCTGTCCCCGCACTGCGGAGGTGACGGTCTTGGCTCCGGGCTTGCGCACCCCGCGCATCGACATGCACAGATGTTCGCATTCGATAACAACTATGGCACCGCGCGGATCCAGGTTCTCCATCAGGGCGTCCACGATCTGAGTGGTCAACCGTTCCTGTACCTGGGGTCGGCGGGCGTAAACCTCCACCAGCCGGGCGAGCTTACTCAGCCCGGTCACCTTGCCGTCCTTGGACGGAATATAGCCAATATGGGCGGTCCCGTGGAAAGGCACCAGATGATGCTCGCAGGTGGAGAAGAAGGTTATGTCCTTCACCAGGACCATCTCTTCATGGTCGATGGCGAAAGTGGTGGCCAGCAGGTCCGCCGGATCCTGATGCAGGCCGGAGAAAATCTCCGCATAGGATTTTGCCACCCGTTTTGGGGTGTCCTGCAGCCCGTCACGGTCAGGGTCCTCACCGATGGCCAGGAGTATCTCGCGGACCGCCTTTTCGATTCGGGGCTGGTCTACGGGAGCCAGGGAAACGGAGAGATCCTCCGCAGTCAGTTCATCGTCGAAATCCGTCACTGCTTGATCCTACCGTGACTGGTCCAAACGACGGCGGCCCGGCACTTTCGTGCCGGGCCGCCGTCTGCGGTTATCGGTTGTTCTGGTCGGAGTTATCGGTGCCCTCAGTTCGGCCGGCGGTTCCGCCGGAACCGGAGTGGCCGCCCTGTCCCGGATGCCCGGATCCGCTGCCCTCGGGCTGCGGGAGCCCGTTGCTGGACACATCGAAGTCCTGAGGCAGGTCAGCGTCGGCGATCTGGTCCTGCGGGGACACAGTGTCCGGATCCGGCTGCCCGTTGGCTGCGGCCTCACGGCGCTCCTTGGCCGATACGACGGGCGGCAGGCTGTGAACCTGGCGGGTGGGCTTGGACAGCCACACTTCGCGGGCGTCCCGCTTGCGCACGTCGTGGAAGACCTCGGCGATTTCGGCCTGGTTCAGGGTCTCGCGCTCGAGCAGTTCCAGGGCCAGCCGGTCCAGTACGTCCCGGTTTTCGGTCAGGATCTGGTACGCCTCGTCATGCGCGTTGTCCAGCAGGCGCCGGATTTCCTCATCGACCACATAGGCCACCTGATCGGAGTAGTTGCGTTCCTGGCCCATGTCGCGGCCCAGGAACGGCTCGCCGCCGCCGGAGCCGAGCTTCACGGAACCGATCCGCTCGCTCATACCGTACTGGGTCACCATCTTCCGGGCCGTGGAGGTGGCCTTCTCAATGTCATTGGAAGCCCCGGTGGAGGGATCGTGGAACACGATCTCCTCGGCGACGCGGCCGCCCATGGCGTAGGCCAGCTGGTCCAGCAGTTCATTGCGCGTAATGGAGTACTTGTCATCCTGCGGCAGCACCATGGTGTAACCCAGAGCCCGGCCGCGCGGCAGGATGGTCACCTTGGTCACCGGATCCGTGTTGCGCAGGGCGGCCGCCACCAGGGCGTGTCCGCCCTCGTGGTACGCGGTGATCTTGCGCTCCAGTTCCTTCATGACGCGGCTGCGCTTCTGCGGGCCGGCGATCACGCGGTCAATGGCTTCATCCAGTGCCCGGTCATCGATGAGCTGGGCGTTGGAGCGGGCGGTCAGCAGAGCCGCCTCGTTCAGAACGTTGGCCAGGTCTGCGCCGGTGAAGCCCGGAGTCTTGCGGGCCACGGTTTCCAGGTCAACGCCCTCGGCCATCGGCTTGCCCTTGGCGTGGACCTGCAGGATGTGCAGACGCCCCTGCATGTCCGGTGCCTCCACACCAATCTGGCGGTCGAAGCGGCCCGGGCGCAGCAGCGCGGGGTCCAGCACGTCAGGACGGTTGGTCGCCGCAATCAGGATGACGTTCGTATTGCCGTCAAAGCCGTCCATCTCGACCAGCAGCTGGTTCAGGGTCTGCTCGCGCTCGTCGTTGCCGCCGCCCACGCCGGCCCCGCGGTGACGGCCGACGGCGTCGATCTCGTCCACGAAGATGATGGCCGGGGAGTTGGCCTTGGCCTGCTCAAAGAGGTCGCGGACGCGGGATGCACCCACACCAACGAACATCTCCACGAAGTCAGAACCGGAAATGGAGTAGAACGGCACTCCGGCTTCACCCGCGACGGCGCGGGCGAGGAGGGTCTTACCCGTGCCGGGAGGACCGTAGAGCAGCACGCCCTTGGGGATCTTGGCGCCCACCGCCTGGAACTTGGCCGGGTCCTGCAGGAACTCCTTGATTTCGTGCAGTTCCTCCACAGCCTCGTCGGCTCCGGCAACGTCCGCGAACGTCACCTGCGGCATGTCCTTGTTGGTCAGCTTGGCCTTGGACTTACCAAACTTCATCACCTGCGAGCCGCCGCCCTGCATGCGGGAGAGCAGGAACCAGAAGATGACGCCCAGGATGATGAAGGGGAGGAAAAGGCCCAGGAAGCTGGTGAACCAGTTGGTCTGCACCGGCTGGTCGGTGAATCCGTTGGCGCCGGACTCATTAACGGCGTCGACAATGTCCTCGCCGCGGGCCGTGCCGAAGTAGAACTGGACGTTCTTGGCCGGATCCGGGTCATCGCCCCGCAGCGTCAGGTCGACGCGCTGTTCACCGTCGTAAATCTTGGCCTGCTCTACATCACCGTTTTTGAGCAGCTCCAGGCCTTTGCTCGTATCCACCTGTGTGGCCCCGTTGGGGGAAAGGGTGGGAAGAATGAGCACAAGAAGGGCCAATGCCAGGACAATCCAAATGCCCGGCCCCTTGAAGAAGTTCTTAGATTTCATTCGTCGTCAGGGCTGACGCCCCGTCCCTCCTGATCAACAACGCTGATACTGCGCGGAAATATAACTTCAACCAGCTATACACCGTCCTCTGAAGGATCACGTCCGGAATAGCCGGAAAGTTCCCTCTGGGCGTAGCCGCCCGGCGTGACACTGATCGCAGATGTGGAACCGGACGGCGGCCTGCTGGCCGTCGTCCGGTGCCCACTGCTGCGGGTGGTGCTTATTCGTACACGTGCGGAGCCAGGGTTCCGATGAAGTCCAGATTGCGGTACTTCTCCGCAAAGTCCAGGCCGTAACCAACAACAAACTCGTTGGGAATGTCGTAGCCGACATATTTGACGTCGATTTCAACCTTTGCGGCAGTGGGCTTGCGCAGCAGCGTGCAGATCTCCACGCTGGCCGGGCCGCGGGACTGCAGGTTGGTGCGCAGCCAGGACAGGGTCAGGCCGGAGTCGATAATGTCTTCGACAATCAGCACATGCTTACCCAGGAGGTCGGTTTCGAGGTCCTTGAGGATGCGGACCACGCCCGAGGACTGAGTGCCGGAGCCGTAGGAGGACACAGCCATCCAGTCCATCGTGACGTGGCTGTGCAGGGCACGGGACAGATCGGCCATGATCATGACGGCGCCCTTGAGCACGCCTACCAGCAGGACATCGCGTCCGGCGTAGTCACGGTCAATCTCTGCCGCGAGTTCGTTAACCCGTGTTTGGATCTGCTCTTTGGTGTAGAGAACGTGCTTGAGGTCTGACTGGACGTCGTGTGAATCCACGAATGGCTCCCGGGTACGAGATGTTGCAGCTGGATTTTAGGTGCTGCTCTTTTTCCTAAAGACAAGATTGCCATAGCCGGAGGGGCCTTGGGGAACCGGATTAGTGCGCACCTGCCGGTACACGCTGACTTTTCCGACTAGTTCCACCGGCCCGGCCGAGCCAATGCGGCGCAGCAGGGCTTCAACCGAACGCAGCCGCTCGTAGCTGGGCTGGGCTCCACCGAGTTCGACGGCGGCGAGGGCCAGCACGCGCTGGCGCACCGCCGGAGCGAGCTCGCGAAGCGGCGCTTCGGGCAGCAGGATAGTGTTCGGATCCGCACCCTGGGTGTCGCCAGCTCTCCCCTGCGGCGTGCGCAGCCGGGCAAAGGTGTCGGCACTCACTGCGTCGAGATAATCGGCGTCATTGGCAAGGATACGTGAGGAACGGAACAGTGCTTCGGCAATTCCCGGACCCAGTTTGTCCTCCAGGAAGGGCAGGACTTCGGCCCGCACCCGTGACCGGGCGAAGGCCGGATCCGCGTTGCTGGGATCAAACCACGGGTCCAGGTCCTCGCTGGAGCAGATTTCCTCGGTCTCGCTCCGCCGCAGTGCGAGCAGCGGGCGCAGGTATTTGCCGCGGACCGGCCGCATGCCGGCCAGGGATCGGGTGCCGGACCCGCGGGCCAGCCCCAGCAGGACCTGCTCGGCCTGGTCGTCGAGGGTGTGGCCCAGCAGCACGGCATCGGCTGCCGTCTCCTCCACGGCCGCGTCCAGCGCCGCGTAACGGACTGTCCGTGCCGCGGCCTCGGGTCCCATGCCGGAAGCCGGCACGGTTACGGTGCGGACCTGGACCGGATCCAGCCCCATCCTCCTCAGTTTTAATGCTGCCTCCGCGGCAACCTCAGCGGAGCCGGGCTGCAGGGCGTGGTCCACGACCACAGCGCCCACCCGGTAATCGCCGCGCCGGGCAAAGAAGGACGCCGCTTCGGCCAGGGCCAGGGAGTCGGGTCCGCCGCTGCAGGCAACCAGCAGCAGGGGCGGCGGTGAAGATGCTGTGCCGCGCGGCTGAAGTCTGGCGTCACTCAGGGCGTCCCGGAGCATGTTTCGGGCCTTACCGAGCGTCGGATTCAGGCGTTTGCGCGGCCTGCCGGGCGGGGTGGGAGTAGAAGTTGAAGCAGAAAAATCAGAATCGGTGTCCATGTGCACGTGCGGTTTACAGTCCCATCCGGGTCATCCAAAGCGCAGGGTTATGGATTTCGGCTTCGGTGGGCAGGTTATCCGGGCCTTCCCAGACCCGGTTGAACCCTTCCATTCCACCACGGTTCACCACTGACTGAACAAATTTCGACCCGTCCTTGTACTGGCGCATCTTCGCGTCCATGCCCATGATCTGCCGGAAGAAGCGGTCCAGCCAGCCGTGACTCTTGCCGCGGGCGTTGAACCGCTGCCGGATGGTCTTGACGCTGGGAACGATGCTGGCGTCCACCGCGTCCATCACCACATTGGCGTGCCCTTCCAGCAGCGACATGACAGCGGTCAGGTGGGACATCCGTTCCTTGTCCTCAGGGTCCTGGAGCAGGGACATGACGTCCAGCGGACGCTTGGGGACGCCGTCGTCGTCGTTTCCGCCTGTCACGGCTCCGCGCCCTTCCGGGGACGTGAGGGTTTTGGCGGCCTGGCCCAGGCGCTCGGACAGGGTTTGGGCCTTGTCCATCAGGCCGTTGGTGAGCAGGCCGATCTGTTCCACCATGTGCCCGCGCAGCCAGGGTGCGGCCGCGAACTGCACCCGGTGGGTCTGCTCATGCAGGCAAACCCAGAGCCGAAAGTCCGCGGGATCCACGTTCAGCTCGCGTTCCAAGGTGATGATGTTCGGCGCGACCAGCAGCAGCCGGCCGCCGGCAGGGCCACCGGGGGTCTGGGCCGCGAAGGGATCGTACTGGCCGAGCACCTTCGAGGAAAGGAAGGCCAGGACCGCGCCGAGCTGGGCACCGGTCAGGGTACCGCTGAGCGCCGCATTGGCGCCTCTGAGCTGTTCCGGATGCGTGCGTGCAAGATTCTCGAGGGCAGGGTTCATCAGAGCGGCGAAGCTACGGGAATTGGCTTTGGCCCACGATGCGCGGTCCACCACCAGAACCTGGGAATCGCGCAGGTCCCGCGCGGCCTCCAGCCCGGTGATCCGGTGCACGTGAGTGACTGCTTCATCAGCCAGCGACCGGAGATCCGCTACCGCTCTGCGGATCTCGCCCGCGGACATTTTGGGTCCGGCGGACACCAGGGTGGCCGCGGTTCCTGCTGCCAGATCCCAATTCACCAGGTCTGGGGCGGCCGGGGCACGGTGCTGCTGATAGCTCTCCATTCGTCCATCAGAACACACGGCTTCCTGAATTGGAGGGTGGTTCGCTGAACGCCGAACACTCTCAGCGGCACCCGCAGCCGGCGAGGACCGCCGCTGCGGCGTCAACTGCTGCGCGGGCGGCCGCCGTGTTGCCGTCCAGGGAGTTGGCCACGAAAGCAAAGGACAGGAGCCTGCCGTCCGCATCGGTCACGAAGCCGCTGAGGGACGTCACCGCAAACAGGGTGCCGGTCTTGGCCCGGACGAGTCCGGCCGCCGGATTGTCGCCGGTCTCGGTGTTGCGGGTCTCGGTCGCGCGGGGGATGGGCCCTGCCGGGTCGGGGGTGAACCGGGAGGCCAAGGTGCCGCTCAACCCGGCCACCGGCAGCGAATAAGCCAGCTCGCGGACGCTGTTGTCTGTGGACGTGAGCGCCGCCTGAACGGTGCCGGCCAGCTGCACCGCGCTGATCTCTGTTCCGCCGCCCAGGCCTGAAACGTCGGCGAGCACCAAGCCGTCGGTGTCCACCCCGAGTCCGGAAACAGCCGAAACGACGGCGGATACCGCACCCTCAAAGGAGCCTTCGCCGCCGGCTGCACGTGCCGTCATCCGGCCCAGCGTTTCGGCCAGGTAGTTGTCTGAGGTCAGCAGCATCTGCTGCACCTGTTCGGCCACCGTTGCCGAGGACGCGGACGCCAGGAGGGCGCCGCCGTCGTCCGCTGTGCCGCGCGTGACCTCGGAATCCACGTCAAAGCCCTGCTTGTCGGCAGCCGCGTCCAGGGCTGCGGCGAAGCTTTCCCCTGCCGAGAGCGCCGCGTCCTCGGCCCGCGGACCGGACTGCTGCCCTTCGACTGCCCAGGCCGAATTAATGGCCAGCGGATATACGGCGGCGGCCTCCCCCGCTTCCACGTCCTCGTCATTCCAGGCCGGCGAGACGGTCGCACCCGTGAACAGGGTGTCATCAACAACAATGCTCACCGTTTTGCCGGTGCCGCGGTCAGCCAGTGCGTCCGCAGTTTCCTCGGCCAGACTCTGGAGCCCCGCCCGCCCCACCACGGTGTCCGGGTCGGATTCTCCGGACCCCAGGAGGACGTCCCCGCCGCCGGCCAGCACAATGGTGTCCGGATCGGCGCCCTGGTACACCGCGGTTTCGAACCGGGTTTCCGAGCCGAGGACGGAAAGAGCAGCGGTTGCTGTGAGTATTTTCAGGCTGGAGGCAGGCGTCACGGCCGCCTCGCCGTCGAGGTCGTAGATGATGTCTCCGGTCAGCGCATCAAGGACGGCACCGTGGAAGTCCCCGCTGCCGGAAACCGCCAGCTCGGCGTCCAACAGGACCGCCAGTTCATCCTTATCCGGTAGGGGAGATTCCAGGTTGGCCGGCACCGGGAACTCGGTTTCCCGCGCTGCCAGCGAAGAGGGCGCCTCCTGGTAGGACGGGATCACCAGTTGACGCTGGGGCTGCTGCGCACCAAACGCGGCCAGCACCGGCGGTCCGGCGTAAAGGGCCAGCGGAACCACCAGCACGGCCAGGGCAAGGGTCAACAGAAGGCCGGAGAATACCCGTGCCATGGCCTCACCATCTGCTTTCCGCTAGAGGCCCCGCACTGCGGTAAAACAGTGATAACAGACCAAGACATATATCTTTAAGACTAGACCGGCGCCGCCGCCCGCTATGACGCGGACAAAGTTGCGGCTGTTGGAGCGTTTATCAGCCTAGGTTCACGGCAACGAGTTATTCCTGACCGCCGCGGCCTGAACCGTTTTGTGGTGCCCGCCGGGTGCCACGCCAGAGGAGTATCCATGAAGCTCGACGTCACCATTGAGATCCCCAAGGGATCCCGGGTCAAGTACGAAATTGACCACGAAACCCACCGCCTGCGCCTGGACCGCATTCTCTTCACGTCCATGGCCTACCCCACGCACTACGGCTACTTCGAGAACACGCTCGGCGAAGACGGCGATCCCTTGGACGCCCTGGTCATGCTGCAGGACTTTGACCTGATGCCCGGCGTCCTGGTGGAGTCCCGCCCGATTGGCGTCTTCAACATGGTGGACGACGGCGGCGGAGACGCCAAGGTTCTCTGTGTCCCCGTGGATCCGCGTTTTGACCACATCCAGGACATCTCGGACGTCTCCGACTTCCTGCTCGACGAGATCAAGCACTTCTTCACGAAGTACAAGGACCTGGAGCCGGGCAAGTGGGTTGAAGCCGCTGACTGGGCCGGCGTCGCAGATGCCGAGGCCGAGGTGAAGGCCTCCCTGAAGCGCTTCGAAGCGCTCGGCGAAGACCGCGAAGAAGACGAGCCGCAGGGCCGCGACGTGGACGCCGACCCCACGAACAACTAGTCCGTTCCCGGGCCCGGCGCAGGGCTCGGATCATTCAGGCGCCCGACGGCGGCTGTTCCCTTTCCGGGGACGGCCGCCGTCGTCGTTCTTGGGCTGGTTGCCGTCGTCATTTTTGGGATGGTGGTCCTGCGTTGTCCGGGACAACGCCGCTTTCCCTCGTCGAGTGTCGGGACAACGCCGCTTTCCCTCGTCGAGTGTCGGGACAACGCCGCTTCCACCGACGCATTCCGGCATTATCCCCACACTCGACAGGCTCACCTGCCGCCCCGGCTGGGAGAGGCGGAAAGGGTGGAGCTGCTTGGGGAAGGACAACCGTCGATACGCCGGAGGCAACTCGAGTGTCGGGACAACGCCGCTTTCCCTCGCCGAGTGTCGGGACGATGCCGCTAACACCGACGCATTCCGGCATTATCCCCACACTCGACGAAGGAGGCGGGGCCCAATCCGGCATTATCGCGGCACTCGATTAGGCGGGCCCGCCCAAGATGAGCCCAGGTCAAGAGCCCGAGGCGCGCCGCAACCGGATTCGGTTGTTTTACCAGCCTGTCTGCAATGCTGGGGCCATGCATTTTGTGCTGACCATCAACCAGCGGGATTCACGTGAGTCAGGGGACCTGGTTCCGGAGCTCATCCGCTCACTGCGCCATGTGCCGGCTGCCGTTCCGTTTCAGCGCTCGGTGGGCGACGAAGCGCAGGGCGTGCTGTCCGAGGCTTCAACCGCGGTAGACGCCGCACTGGCTGCTATCCGGCAGCGACGCTGGAACGTGGGGATCGGCGTCGGCGAACTGCGCCTGCCACTGACGCAAACCATCTTGGACAATGACGGTTTTGGCCTGGTCTATGCCCGCCGGGCCGTGGACCGGGCACAAAAAACGGGCGAACGGATTCCGCTGGCTGTGGACGGCCCCGACGCGGATATAGCAGCAGAAGCCCAGGCGGTCCTGCGGCTTCTGGGGCAGATCGTGGCCAGCCGCACGGATGCCGAATGGAAGGTGCTGGATCTGATGACGCCGGGCGCCCGCGGACAGCAGAGGTACGTTGCCGAGATCCTGGGCATCACCACGCAGGCCGTCAGCAAGGCAGTGGTGCGCTCCCATTGGCAGGAGGAGTGGGCCACCAGGCCCGCCGCGGCACGCCTGCTCTCGCTCTGCTACGGCCCCGTGTCCCTGCCGCCAGCCGCGCTGGCTTACTAGACGCTGGCTGACTAAACCGTGCCGGCGCTGCTGGCGCTCAGGCTGCGCAGAATCGTGGCGGCGCCGTCTTCATAGACAGTGCCGGTGACTTCGGTGGCCGCCTCCAGCACTTCCTGCGGAGCCTGGCCCATGGCCACCCCGCGGGCGGCCCAGCCCAGCATTTCAATGTCATTGCGGCCGTCGCCCATGGCCAGGGTGTGTTTGCGCTCAATGCCCAGCCTGCTGCGGACCTTTTCCAGTGCGCTGGCCTTGGTGACGCCTTCGGCGGCGATGTCCAGCCAGGCGGTCCAGCCCACGGAATAGGTCACGCCGTGCAGACCGATGGCCCGGACGGCTTCGCCGAATTCCTCGGCCGTGGAGTCAACACTGAAGACCACCACGCGCACCGCCTCGGCACTGCGCAGCCGCTCAAAGTCCACAGCCTGGGCCTCCACGCCAAAGCTGGCGTCCTGGAAGCGTTCGGTGGAAAGGAAGTTGCCGTGCGAATCCTCCAGGGCGAACTTGGCGGTGGGCAGCTTGATGCGCAAAGCATCCAAAGCCGTTCGGGGATCAAAAACCACCCGGTCCAGCACTTCGTATCCGTCCGGCAGGGACGTATCCACGCGCAGGGTGACGCCGCCGTTGGAGGCCACACAGTAGCCCTTGGTGATGCCGATGCGCTCCAGGATCGGCAGGGCAGCTCCGTAGGAGCGTCCCGTGGCTATCACCAGGTGATGGCCGGCGGCAATCGCAGCCTCAGCGGCTTCACGGACTCCTGCGGACATGTGTCCGTCGTGGTCAACCAGGGTGCCGTCCACGTCCAGGGCTACCAGATGGGCATTACGGTCAGGATCTTGCCGGTCTTCGATGCCGGCACTAGTCAAAGTAGTCATCGCCTCATTTAAACAGATGGCTGCAAATCCGGAAAGGACGCGGCTCACATATGAGCGTTCCCGGACAGTGGAAGAAGCAGCGGGCTTGCAGGGTGGAAATGAGCATTCCCGGTCCTCACACTGAACGAGGACCGGGGCAGCGACCGGGGCAGCCGCAGGGCCGAGGCCGCGACGAGCCGCGGATTACAGCACCGGCAGAACCTCAAGGCCGCCAAGGTACGGACGCAGTGCAGCCGGCACGGTGACCGAACCGTCCGGGTTCTGGTGGTGCTCGAGGATGGCCACGATCCATCGGGTGGTGGCCAGGGTCCCGTTGAGGGTAGCGACGGCGCGGGTTCCCTTGCCGTCGCCGTCCTGGCGTTCGCGGATATTCAGGCGCCGGGCCTGGAACGTGGTGCAGTTGGACGTGGAGGTCAGCTCGCGGTACGCGTTCTGGGTGGGAACCCACGCCTCGCAGTCGAACTTCCGGGCCGCGGACATACCCAGATCGCCTGCAGCGGTGTCGATGACCCGGTAGGGCAGCTCCACCTTTGCCAGCATTTCCTCTTCCCAGGCCAGCAGCCGCTGGTGCTCGGCCGCGGCGTCTTCGGGCTTGGTGTAGATGAACATTTCCACCTTGTTGAATTGGTGGACGCGGATGATGCCGCGGGTGTCCTTGCCGTGCGAGCCGGCTTCCCGGCGGTAGCAGGAGGACCAGCCGGCAAAACGGATGGGTCCGCCGTTCAGATCCAGGATCTCATCGGCGTGGTAACCGGCCAGCGGCACCTCGGAGGTGCCCACCAGATACAGGTCGTCCTCGGCCAGGCGGTAGATCTCGGCGTCGTGCGCCACGTCAAAACCGGTGCCGGCCATCGTCTCGGGCCGCACCAGGGTGGGGGTGATCATCGGAACGAAGCCGGCCTGCACGGCCTGGTCCATGGCCATGTTCAGCAGTGCCAGCTCCAGGCGGGCACCGACGCCGCGCAGGAAGTAGAACCGCGAGCCGGAAACCTTGGCGCCGCGTTCCATGTCGATGGCACCCAGAAGTTCACCGATCTCCAGGTGATCGCGGGGCGTGAAGCCTTCGGCTTCAAAGTCGCGGGGCGTGCCGACCGTCTTGATGACCTCAAAGTCATCCTCGCCGCCGGCGGGAACACCGTCCTGCACCAGGTTAGGGATCCGGCGCAGCAGCGCATCGGACTCGGCCTGGGCAGCGTCCGCTTCTACACCGGCGGCCTTGACGGCTCCGGCCAGTTCCTTGACCTCGGCTAAGAGAGCCTGTTTTTCCTCCCCCTTGGCCTTGGCGACGCGCTTGCCGAAGGCATTCTGCTCGGCACGCAGGCTCTCAAAGCGGGTGCGCGAGTCACGGCGTGCGGCATCGGCAGCAATGATCGCATCCACCAGGGACTCGTCCGCTTGGCGGGCGCGCTGGGAGGCTCGGAATTTTTCAGGGTTTTCGCGGAGCTCATTTACATCGATCACGATTCAAGAGTACCCAAAACCCGGGCGGCCACGGGCACCGGCACAGGCAGGAACCGGGGCCGGCCCGGGTTAGGCTGGGAACCACTATGTCCGCGCCGCTGATCGTCCTTCTTGTACTGCTGGCTGCTGCCCTGGCGGCCCTTGCAACGTGGCTGGTCATTCAACGACGACGGCGGCTGGCCGCGAGGCGGACGATCATCAAGACCCTTGCCCCCGGTGACCAACGCGTTGCCATGGTCATCAACCCCGTCAAAGCGCATGCTCCGGCGGCGCGGGCACTGCTGGCCGAGGCCTGCGAGCTGGCCGGCTGGGACCCTCCGCTGATCCTGGAAACAACACGGCAATCCCCCGGTTACGAACAGGCGCGCCGGGCTGTGCAGCTGGGGGCCGACGTCGTCCTCGCCGGCGGCGGGGACGGAACGGTGCGGGAGGTGGCCCGCGCCCTGGCCAACACCCCGGCCGCACTGGGACTGCTGCCGCTGGGAACGGGAAACCTGCTGGCGAGGAACCTTGGCCTGCCGGTGGCGGATCTGCCGGCCTCGATCCGCGCCGCGCTGCACGGCGACCAGCGGCGCATCGATATGGGGAAAATCAGCCTTCAAGACGCTGACACCGGCGAACTGCGCAGCAGCACCTTCCTCGTCATGGGGGGAATAGGCTTTGACGCCGAGGTGATTGCCGCCACCCGCGACGACCTGAAAAAGCGGGTTGGCTGGCTGGCCTACAGCGAGGCCGGAGTGCGGCTGCTGCCGGGGCGCCGGACCCGGATGAGCATTTCCCTGGACGGTGAAGCGCCGAAGATCCGCAAGGTGCGCAGCGTCCTGATCGCCAACTTGGGCCGGCTGCCCGCCGGCATCGATTTCATTCCCGAGGCCAGGATGGACGATGGTCTGCTGGACGTGGTGATCATGTCTCCGCGCAGCCTGGCCGGGTGGCTGTGGGTTGCCGGCAAGGTGGTCACCAAGAACCCGCGGAAGATCCCGGTGATCGACTACCGCCGTGCGCGGACGGTGGAGATCCGCGTCGCCCAGCCCACGCAGACCCAGCTGGACGGGGACCTGGCGGGAGCGGCCACCACCGTCCGCGTGGAGGTGAATCCCGCAGCCCTGCTGGTCCGGGCGCCGTCACCGGACAGCCAGCAGCCCCAGCCGCAGACACCGCAGCATGCGGCGGGGTCCGCGGCCGGGGCTGGAGGGTGAAACTAGTCCTGCGTGCCCTCGGAGTCCGTGTATCCGCCTTCGTCCTTGGCGGGCCGTCCGCCGTCGGCGTCGTCACGGTCTGTGTATTCGCCTTCCTCGTCCCGGTTCAGGGACGCCGGTGAGGCCTGCTCTCGGATCAGCGCCTCTTCTTCGGCAAACCGGATGTCGTTGCCCTGGTCGCCGGCATCTCCGCGCAGGTTGTCATCGCCGGTGGACTGGCCGCTGGGCTTGGGGTCGGTCAGCTGTTCTTCCTCATTGGGGTACTCAGACATTCGCTTACCTTCCTGAACGTTGAAACAGGACCCGTAGTCGGCCCTGCACCTTCTGTACGGAAAACGCCGCACGCATACCATCAGCATACTTATGAACACCGGAACGAGAAAAGCGGGTCTCGAAAGCGGAGCCGGTGAGGTTAGCCCCCGAGGAGTCCCTCAAGCCAGAGGTCCGCAGAGCGGAACGCTTCGTCGGTGTTGTGCCGCGGAACCTCCGGCTCACGGTGGTCCGCCCGCGGATAGGAACCCAGGAACCGCAGGTTCGGGCTGATCCGGTGCAACCCCTTCAGTGCGTCCGCCATCCGCGCATCTGAGATATGCCCGTCGGCGTCAATGCTGAAAAAGTAATCCCCCAGGAACATTCCGGTGGGTCGGGATTCGATCCGACTCAGGTTCACTCCCCGGGCCGAGAACTGATCCAGGATTTCCATCAGAGCGCCCGGGTGGTCTTCCGGCAGCGGCACCACCAGGGTGGTCTTGTCCGCCCCCGTGGGCGCCGGCAGGGAAGTCGGCAGGCTCAGCAGCACAAAGCGGGTGACGGCGTCGGCGATGTCTCCGATGTCGGCTGCCACCACTGACAGGCCCAGACGCTGGGCCACCAGCGGCGAGCAGATGGCGGCGTCATAGGCCGGGTCAGCCTCCTGCAGCCCCACAGCCGCGGCAGCCGTGGAGGACGCCGGAAGATATTCCGCCTGCGGAATATTTTTATCAGCCCAGTTTCGGCACTGCGCCCAGGCATGCGAATGAGTGGAAACAGTGCGAATCTCGGCCGAGGCCAGCCCCGGGCGGGCGGCCAGGACAAATGTGATGGGAACCATGATTTCACGCAGGATCCGCAGCGGTTCCCCGGCGGAGATTGCGTCCAGCGTGGCACTGACGCCGCCTTCCACCGAGTTCTCAATGGGGACGACGGCGGCATCCGCCCGTCCCGTCCGCACCAGCTCCAAAGCGGCACTGACACTGGTTGCCGGAAGTCGATCAGAGGCTTCCGCGCCGGGTACCTGCAGCAGGGCGGCTTCGGTGAACGTGCCTTCGGGGCCCAGATAGGTGTAGGTCATGGCCCCGGCAGTCCTGCCGGCGGTGGCCGCACGCTGCGAGGCACTCATACGACGGTGGGATCCTGTCCGTTGTCCGCAACCATCGGCTTTCCGGCCTCCAGCCAGGCACCCATGCCGCCGTTGACGTTCACTGCCGAATAGCCGTGGGACTCCAGCCAGGCAGTGGCCCGTGCGCTGCGTCCGCCCGTGCGGCAGATGACGGCCAGGTCCTGGTCCGGATCAAGAGCATCGAGGCGCTCGGGAAGTGCATCCAGCGGAATGTGGAGGGCGCCGTCAATATGGCCCGCTTCCCATTCATAGTCTTCACGCACATCCAGAATTTTGGCGTCCTCACTGATGGCGTCAACCGATACGTTTTCCATTTTTCCGGTTCCTGTCCTTGCGTTGTTGGGGGCTCCGGCGGTCTGTCGGACGCTGTCCCCGGGTTCAACTTCCTCCCAGCCTATAGTGGGAGCCCTGCCCGGAAAATAATTCCCCCTCCCGGAGGTCACATGTCCGCTCACCCGCCATCCGTTCCGGCACCAGCACCATCGCCCGCCCTTCACGAGGCCACGGCCCTGCAGCTGCGGAACCTGCTTGCCGCCGGTGAGCTCAGCGCCCGGGAGGTCACCGCACATTTCCTGGCCCGTATCGAGGAGCTGAATCCGGCACTGGGTGCGTTCCTGCTGGTCACCTCCGAAACAGCACTGGCGGAAGCCGCAGCAGCGGATCAGCGGTTTACCCGCGGCGAGCCGCTGGAACTGCTCCACGGGATGCCGCTGGCCCACAAGGACCTGACCGATGTTGCCGGCGTCCCCACCACTTTGGGAACCGCGGCGCTGCCGCCCTACACTCCGGCCACGGACAGCCCGCTGCCCGCCGTGCTGCGGCGGGCCGGTGCGATTAGCCTGGGCAAGACCCAGGTGCCGGAATTCGGGCTGAGCAGCTACAGCGAAAACCTGATCGGCCCTCCCGCCCGCAACCCGCTGGATACCAGCCTGAGCCCCGGCGGCTCCAGCGGCGGCAGTGCCGCGGCCGTGGCCGCAGGCATGCTGCCCTTCGCGCCGGGAACCGACGGCGGCGGATCAGTGCGCATTCCGGCCGCTGCCACCGGCCTCGTTGGCCTCAAGCCCAACCGCGGACGCATTCCCTCCGGGTCCGGGCAGACCGACCTGGGGCAGTTTGTGGTGGCGGGTCCGCTGGCCCGCACAGCCGCGGACGCAGCCCTGCTGCTGGACGCCATGGTGGCCGAACCCAACTACCATGCAACCTCTGCAGCTCCGGTCCGGGAGAGCTTTCTGGCCGCCGCCCAACGCGCCGAGGGCCGCTTCAGAATTGGTGTAAGCACCCTCTCACCGTTCTCCTCCCGTCTGGAGATCACCCTGGATCGCGAGGCTGTGGATGCACTGGATGCCGGCATCCATGCCCTAACTTCGGCCGGCCACGATGTTGTGGACACGCAGCTGAGCTACGACGAGCGCTACCCGGAGGCCTTCCAAACCGTATGGACCGCGGGCTTGTCCACACTTGAGCTGCCGCCCGGCGGCGAAGAGCGGCTCGTGCCGATTACCGCCGCAGTCCGCCGCGGCGCCCGCCGGCGCTCCGCAGCGGAGCTGGTTTCCGCGATGGACATCCTGCGCCGTTTCGAGGAGGACACCATCCGCGCCTACGGCGCCTATGACATGATCCTGACCCCCGTGCTGGGTATGACACCGCGCCCCGTGGGCTGGTACTGGGACAGCAATCCGGAGGGGGATGCAAGCGGCCTGGAGGATTACGACCGCCAGTGCCGCTACTCCCCCTTCACCTCCATGGTCAACGTGTGCGGACTGCCGGCCATCACCTTTCCAACCCTGATGACCGAGGCCGGGCTGGCCATGGGAATCCAGCTGATCGGGCGCCCCGGTGCGGAAGCCCAGCTGCTCGCCGTGGCCGCCCAGCTCGGAAAGTGACCGGTAAGTCTACTGCACCGGTTCCGGATGTTCCCCGCTTTACCCCGTAACAGTGCACGTTTCGACCGAAACGCGCGTGACGTTTAACACGTCACGGGGGCCGCCTTCCGCGAAAATCCACTGAATTCCATGCTTAGGCCCTTGGGCACACACATATTCCGGTGCGAACATGCAATTGTGAGTTCTAATCCCAGCACCTCAGCCGCTCTGCCGGCCCGCAAGTCCTTCTTTGGCCATCCGCGCATGCTCGCGAACCTCTTCAGCGTTGAACTGTGGGAACGGTTCTCGTTCTATGGCATGCAAGGCATCCTGCTGTACTACATGTACTACAGCGTTAGCGACGGCGGCCTCGGCATCGACCTCGCCGTTGCCACCGGCCTGGTGGGCGCTTACGGCGGTGGCGTCTACCTTTCCACCATCCTTGGTGCCTGGGTTGCGGACCGTTTGCTGGGCTCCGAACGGGTGCTTTTCTACGCGGCCATCATCATTGTGTTGGGCCACATCTCGCTTGCGGTGCTTCCCGGCGCTGTGGGCCTGGCCGTCGGCCTGATCCTGATCGCCCTTGGTTCCGGCGGACTCAAGGCAAATGCAACGTCGCTGGTGGGCACCCTGTACTCGGAGAAGGATGAACGGCGCGACGCCGGTTTCTCGATCTTCTACATGGGCATCAACCTCGGCGCCCTGGTGGGCCCCATCCTCACCGGCCTGGCCTGGAACGAATTCGGTTTCCACGTGGGCTTCGGCCTTGCCGCGGTGGGTATGGCCATCGGCCTCACCCAGTACGGCCTGACCCGCAAGTACCTGCCCGAGGCCGCCCATGAAGTCAGCAACCCGCTTCCCCGCAGCCAGTTCATGAAGGTCAGCCTGCTGACCCTCGCCGCCCTTGTAGTGATTGTCCTGGCAGTGGTCTTTGGCCTGCTGACCGCAGACAACCTGGCTCCGGTCATGGCCACCCTGGCCATCCTGGCCTCCGTCGGGTACTTCGTGGTGATCCTGTCCAGCAAGAAGGTCAACAAGGTTGAGCGCCGCCGGGTCTACTCCTTCATGCCGCTGTTCGTGGCCAGCGCCGCCTTCTGGGCCCTGTTCCAGCAGCAGTTCACCGTGGTGGCCATCTACGCCGACACGTCCCTGGACCGCAATCTGTTCGGCTGGGAAATGCCGCCGAGCTTTGTGCAGTCCATCAACCCCGTGTTCATCATCGTTTTCGCCGCAGTGTTCGCCACCGTGTGGACCAAGATGGGCGACAAGCAGCCGTCCTCGCCGCTGAAGTTCGCCATGGGCCTGACCGTGATGGGCCTGGCATTCCTGGCCTTCATTCCGTTCTCCGGCGGCGGTCCGGGCAGCACCCCGCTGCTGGCTCTGGCCGGAATCCTGCTGTTGTTCACGTTCGCCGAGCTGTTCCTGTCCCCGATCGGCCTATCCGTGGCAACGAAGCTGGCCCCGACAGTGTTCCGGACCCAGATGGTGGCCCTGTTCTTCCTGTCCGTTTCCTTGGGCACCACCATGGCCGGCTGGCTGGCACAGTTCTACAATCCCGAGAGCGAAGTCACCTACTTCGCGTTCAGCGGCATCACCGCCATCGTCCTGGGTGTCGCCCTGGCCGCGGCCACGCCCGCCATCAAGAAGCTGATGGGCGACGTGCGCTAAGTACCTCCCACCACGGGCCCTCCGCGGGGCCCACGACGACGACGGCGGTTTCCCGCCGTCGTCGTTCGGCGTTTAAGCCCTGCCGGCCGGCACAAAAACCGGACCGGAGGTACCCGCTTTGTCCGCACCGCGGATACCTCGCGGCGCACGTTCTGCCGTCGACGGCTTTTATTTGGCATGCTTAGGGGTATGTCTAATCGTGCCGGCACAGTTGCCCAACCCACCGACCTCGTTGATCTGACCGCGCTCCTGGATGCCTACTTTGACATCTCACCGGACATGAACAACCCCTCACAACGAGTGGTCTTCGGGACGTCCGGGCACCGCGGCTCCTCGCTGAACGGCGCCTTCAACGAGCCCCACATCGCTGCGATCACCCAGGCGATCGTCGAGTACCGCAACGGGCAGGGCATCACGGGCCCGCTGTTCATGGGCAAGGACACCCATGCACTGTCCGAGCCTGCGCAGAACACCGCTCTGGAGGTGCTCGCCGGCAACAAGGTGAACGTGCTCATCGACGCGCGGAACGGGTTCACCCCCACACCGGCCCTGAGCCACGCCATCCTGAAACACAATGCCGGCCGCACCGAGGAGGCCGACGGAATCATCATCACCCCCTCGCACAACCCGCCGGCGGACGGTGGCTTCAAATACAACCCGCCCACCGGCGGACCGGCAGGTTCCGAGGCCACCAACTGGATCGCCAACCGCGCCAATGAGCTGCTCGAAGACGGACTGCGGGGAGTGAAGCGCATTCCGCTGGGTGAAGCCCGGCTGGCCGATTCCGTGGGGACCTACGATTTCCTGCAGAACTACGTTCAGGACCTGCCCTCGGTCCTGAACCTGGACGCCATCCGTGAGTCCGGTCTGCACATCGGCGCCGATCCGCTGGGTGGAGCATCCGTGGACTACTGGGGCGCCATCGCGGAACAGCACAAGCTGAACCTGACCGTGGTCAACCCGAACGTGGATCCGCAGTGGGCCTTCATGACACTGGACTGGGATGAGAAGATCCGCATGGACTGCTCCTCCCCGTTCGCCATGGCCTCGCTGATCGCGCGCGCCGGCGAGTATGACATTGCCACGGGCAATGACGCCGACGCCGACCGCCACGGAATTGTCACCCCCGACGCCGGGCTGATGAACCCGAACCACTACCTCGCTGTCGCCATTGATTACCTGTACCGGAACCGGGCTGGCTGGCCGAAGGACGCCATGGTGGGCAAGACCCTGGTGTCCTCCTCCATGATCGACCGTGTGACCGGGGACCTGGGCCGGACCCTGATGGAGGTTCCGGTGGGCTTCAAGTGGTTTGTTCCGGGGCTGCTTTCCGGTGAAGCTGCCTTTGGCGGCGAGGAATCCGCCGGTGCCTCGTTCCTGCGCCTGGACGGCAAGGCCTGGACCACTGACAAGGACGGCATCCTGCTGGCCCTGCTGGCCTCGGAAATCACCGCGGTCACGGGGAAGACTCCCTCGCAGCGGTACCGGGAACTGACGTCGCAGTTCGGCGACCCTGAATACGCCCGTGTGGATGCGCCGGCCACCCGGGAGCAGAAGGCCGCGCTGGCCAAGCTTTCGCCGTCGGACGTCACCGCCACCACCCTGGCCGGCGAGGACATCACGGCACGGCTGACCGAAGCGCCGGGCAACGGCGCTCCCATCGGCGGGCTGAAGGTCACCACGGAGAATGCCTGGTTTGCCGCACGGCCCTCCGGCACCGAGGACGTCTACAAGATCTACGCGGAGTCCTTCAAGGGCCTGGAACACCTGCACCAGGTGCAGGCCGAAGCCAAGGCCATTGTGGACGGCGTCATTTCCTAGCCTTCCTCCTTCCCTCTTCCCTCTCCACCCCCACCTCCCCCTCCCCCTCCCATCTCCCGCGAGATGGCAGAAGCGGGGGGGGGGCGCCGCGGGGGGGGGGGGGGGGGGGGGGTTGGTTGGGGGGGGGGGGGGGGGGGGGGGGGGGGTGGGGGGGGGGGGGGGCGGGGGGGGGGGGGGGGCGGGGCCGCGGCTGGGCACCCGCGTGCGGG
>NZ_JBEPPM010000010.1:0-156550 GCF_040547315.1 Arthrobacter sp. UYP6 | reverse complement strand
ACCCCCCCCCCCCCCCCCCCCCCCCCCCCCCCCCCCCCCCCCCCCCCCCCCCCCCCCCGCGCCGCCCCCCCCCCCCCCCCCCCGCGCGGGCCCCCCCCGCTTCTGTTAGTTCGACGGAAGGGAGGGAGGGAGGGTTAGAGCAGGCGGCGCAGGAGCCGGCGCTTGAGCCCGTTATACGGCGGATAGGCCACCTTCAGGGTGTCCAGCGCCGTGCCCTTGGTGAACACCGGGCGCAGCTGGCTGAACGTATCGAAGGTGTACTTGCCGTGATAGGCGCCGGTGCCGCTGGCACCTGCGCCGCCGAAGGGCAGGCCCGGGACCGCCAGCTGCACGGTGCTGATGTTGTGGTTCACGCTGCCGGCGCGGACCCGGCGTTCGAAAGTCTTCCGCGCGGCTGCGGACTGTGTGTAGAGGTAGGACGCCAGCGGCACCGGGCGCGCGTTGATGAACGTGATGGCCTCGTCCAGGTCCTTTACGGTCAGCACCGGCAGGATCGGGCCAAAAATCTCTTCCTGCATCACAGGGGAATCCGGCGACACATCGGTCAGGATGGTCGGTTCCAGGTAGAGCGAGTTTCGGTCGCCCCGGCCGCCGGCCAGCACCGTTCCGCTGTCCAGCAGGCCGTTCAGCCGGTCCCAGTGCTGTGCGTTGATGATCCGGCCCAGGTCAGCACTCTTGGCCGGATCCTTGCCGAACAGCTCTGCCACGGCCCGCACCAGGTGCTTGCGCAGCTTCGGTGCCGCCTCCTCCGTGACCAGGACGTAGTCCGGCGCCACGCAGGTCTGGCCCGCGTTGAGCAGCTTGCCGTACACCAGACGGCGGGCGATGGCGCTGAAGTTGCCGTCCAGGACAACCGCAGGCGACTTTCCACCCAGCTCCAGGGTGACGGGGGTCAGGAACTTTGCCGCCGCTTGCAGCACGACCCGGCCCACGCGCTCCCCGCCGGTAAAGAAAATGGAATCGAACTGCTCGGCCAGCAGCTCCGTGCTGGCCTCCTGCCCGCCTTCCACCACCACGACGGCGTCCGGGTCCAGGTATTGCGGCAGCAGTTCGGCCACCGCCCGTGAAGTGGCGGGGGCCAGCTCGGACGGTTTCAGCACTGCGGCGTTGCCCGCAGCCAGCGCCCCGATCAGCGGAGCCAGCAGCAGCTGCACCGGATAGTTCCACGGTGCGATGACCAGCACGACGCCCAGCGGTTGCGGCTCGGTTTTTGCCGAGGCGGGCATCAAACCCAGCGGCACCGGAACCCGGGTGCTGCGCGTCCACTGCGCCAGGTGCTTGAGCGCATACTCGGCCTCCGCCCGGGTGATGGAGAGCTCGGTGAGGTAACCCTCCAGCGCATTCTTGCCCAGGTCCCGGGCAAGGGCGGCGTTCAAGTCGTCCTCACGCTCGGCCAGCAGGCGGATCAGGCCCTGCAGCTGCTCCCGCCGCCACCCCAGGGGCCGCGTCCTGCCTGAATCGTAGGTCCGGCGCACTGCTGCCACCACTGATGCTACGGACACTCCGGCCTCGGAGAAGTCCGCGGAGGACGCCTCCACACCTATGGCGCTCATCGAATATCCTCGCGGCCGGTGAAGTGGTCCATGGACTGGTACACCTTGAAGATCCGTCCGGCCACCACATCCCATACGGGCTGCGGCAGCAACCCGCGCAGGGCGCTGCCCAGCGGCACCGTCCAGGGCAGCTGGAGCCTGGCTTTGCCCTCCAGCAGGGCGTCCCAGGCACGGTCCACCACGTACTGCGGTTCCATCAGCGGCGTCATCAGCGGTCCGCGGGCACCGGCAAACATGCCGGTCTTGATGTAGCTCGGAATCAGAGTGGTCACCTGGATGTGCCCGTTGCCGGACTGGTTCAGTTCCAGGCGCAGGGAATCGCTCCAGCCGATCATGGCCCATTTGGAGGCGGTGTAAACGCTCATCTTGGGCACGGAGAGGGTGCCCGACGCCGAGGCGACGTTCAGGATTCGCGCCGGGGTGCGGCGGGCGATCATGCCCGGGAGGAAAGCCCGGGTGATCTGCATCGGCGCCAGCGAGTTCACCTGCATGACGGCGTCTATGTCCGCGGGGGTGTGCTCCCAGAAGTACTTGGCTCGCACGATGCCGGCATTGTTGATCAGGACATCGGGGGCACCGGCTTCCGTCTCGACACGGGCGGCGGCCGCGGTGACCTCTTCCTGCGAACTGACATCCAGGGCATGGGGATGGACGGTACTGCCTCCCAGTGCGCGCAGATCAGCCGCCGTAGCTTCCAGGGCTTGTGCGTTGCGGTCCCACAGGACCACGTGGGCGGCGCCCTCGCGCACGGCACGTTCGGCGTAGAGCCGGCCCATGCCCATGGCCGCACCGGTGATGAGGACCGTCCTGCCTGCTACTGATATGCCCATGCTGTTCCGTCCGTTCGCGGGGAACCACTGTGTCCGCCCCAATTGTTCTCCGGTAAAATAACTGCGGGTGCAACGTAACATCCCGGCAACCAAAGCCCGGTACTATTCTGCACGAACCATCCGCAGGTCTTCGAAAGGCACACCCATGAGCAAATTCGGTACGGCCTGGACGATTCACGGTGACGGCAAAACCATTAAGCCCGGAGAATACGTTGCTCCAGATGAACGTTTGAGCTGGCCGCGGACCATCGGAATCGGCTCCCAACACGTGGTCGCCATGTTCGGCGCAACGTTCCTGGTCCCGCTGCTCACCGGTTTCCCGCCCGCCACCACACTGCTGTTCTCCGGCATCGGAACCATCCTGTTCCTGATCATCACCGCCGGCCGCGTGCCCAGCTACCTCGGATCCAGCTTCGCGTTCATTGCCCCCATCACGGCAGCCACCGCCCAGCACGGCCCCGGCGGCGCGCTGGGCGGGATCATCATGGCCGGCGCCGCCCTGTTCCTGATCGGACTGGCTGTCCAGCGGGCCGGCACCAAGTGGATCCAGATCCTGATGCCCCCCGTCGTCACCGGCACCATCGTGGCACTTATCGGGCTGAACCTGGCCGGCTCCGCGAAGGACAACTTTGAGAAGGGCCCGCTGACGGCCACCGTCACCGTGGTGGTCATCCTGCTGGTCACCGTCCTGTTTAAGGGGTTCCTGGGCCGCCTGTCCATTCTGATCGGTGTGGTGGCCGGCTACATTGCAGCCACCATCCAGGGCGAAGTGGATTTCCAGGCCATCAGGGACGCCGCCTGGTTTGGGCTGCCCGAATTCCAGTCGCCCACCTTCCATTTCTCCGTCATTGGACTCTTTGTTCCGGTGGTCCTGGTGCTGGTGGCCGAGAACATCGGACACGTGAAATCCGTGGCCGCCATGACCGGACGGGACCTTGACCCCTACGCCGGCCGGGCCCTGATGGCCGACGGCCTGGCGACCGTGCTGGCCGGTTCCGGCGGCGGCTCCGCAACCACCACCTACGCCGAGAACATCGGCGTCATGGCGGCATCCCGGGTCTATTCCACCGCCGCGTACTGGGTGGCGGGCATCGTGGCCATCCTGCTGAGCCTGTTCCCGAAGTTCGGTGCCATGATTGCCACGGTTCCCGGCGGAGTCCTCGGCGGCGCCGGCGTCATCCTCTACGGCATGATCGGCATCCTCGGTGTGCGGATCTGGGTGGATAACCGGGTGAACTTCTCCAACCCGATTAATCTCTCCACTGCCGGCCTCGGACTGATCGTCGCCATTGCCAACTTCACCTGGGTTGTGGCCGGGCTGGAGTTCGGCGGCATTGCCCTGGGCACCGGCGTAACCCTGATCGCCTTCCACGGCATGCAGTCCATTGCCCGCGCACGGGGCACCGATCCCGACGATCCGGGCGTTGATCAGGGCTCCACACCCAGCAAGCTGGGATAGGGCTCCGCCGCGGGGCCGCCCGGTTAGGCCCCTTCCAGCGCCTGAACGGTGGCCCGGACCAGCCAACGCTGCGCCTGGGCCATCGCGTCCGCCGGATCCTGCACGAGGTCCAGGAGGCTCACGGCAGCCACCACTCCATATTCCGCCAGGACGTGCGGCGGAAGGGTGATGCGGCCGGCGAGGGCCACCACCGGAATCCCGGCGTCGCGGGCGCGTTCAGCTACCGCCAGCGGGGCCTTTCCGTAGCGGGACTGTTCATCGAGGGAGCCTTCACCCGTCAGCACCAGGTCCGCTTTTTCCAGGGCAGCCTCCAGGCCGGTGAGCCGCGAAATGACCTCAAATCCGCTTTCCAGCGACGCGTTGGTGAACGCCAGGAACGCGGACGGAAAACCTCCCGCCGCGCCCGCGCCGGCAATATCGACGTCGATCCCGGTTTCCTGACGGAGCAGTGCCGCCCAGCGCACCAGGGCCTCGTCCAGCAGCAGTCGCGCCGGTGAGTCTGCCCCTTTCTGTTCACCGAACACGTGGGCCGCGCCCTCTGGCCCGGTCAGCGGGTTGGTGACGTCAGCAGCGATGCGTACCCGCACTCCGGCCAGCCTGGGATCCAGCCCTGCAATGTCGATGGCCGCGGCGGTCGACAGGCCCGCTCCGCCGGGCGGCACCGGGTTCCCGCCGGCATCAAGGATCCGCAGTCCGAGGGCTGTCAGGGCACCGGAACCACCATCCGTCATGGCCGATCCGCCGATCCCGAGGACAATTTCCGAAGCGCCCGCGTCCAGTGCTTCCCGGATCAGCTCACCGCTGCCGTAGCTCGACGCCGCAAGAGAGGACTGCACGGAGGGATCCACCAGCATCAGCCCGGAGGCGCGGGCTGTTTCGATCACGGCAGTGGTTCCGGTCAGCGCCCACAAGGCGGTGACGTTGCCGCCCAGCGGTCCGCGCACCGTGGCCGTACGCTCCTGTGCACCGGCAGCCAGCGCGGCTTCCAGGGTGCCCTCACCGCCGTCGGCCACGGGAACGAGGGTCACGTCAGCCTCCGGATAGACGGCGAGCACACCCTCGGCCATTGCGGCGGCGGCTTCCCCCGCCGAAAGTGATCCTTTGAACTTGTCCGGGGCTATGAGAACTCGCATGCCCCCATACTGCCAGTCCGGGCGCGAAACAGGCGTTAAATCCGCGTCCGGTCAGGACTTTTACGGTTCGTCACGCTGCTGCGGCCAGGCTCCCCGCTCCGCCAGGATTCCGGCCAGCAGGTCTGCGCGATCCGACACCAGCCCGTCCACGCCCCACTCCAGCAGCCGTTCCATATCTGCAGGCTCGTTCACCGTCCAGACGTGCACCTGCAGTCCGGCCCGGCGGCAGCGGCTCAGGAACGACGGCGTCACCACCCGCAGCGACCCCTGCCGCTCGGGCACCTGCAGGCATTGGTAGCGTCCCAGCCTGGCCAGCACTCCGGCCAGCCCCAGCGGGGCGAGCAATACCGTCAGAGCGGTAAACACAGCCCCCGCAGAACTGGCCACGGGCCGGGACAACCGGCGCAGCGCCCCCAACCGCCGCCGCTCCGAGAACGAGGTCACGAGCACCCGGTCGTGCGCCCGGTGCTTCTCCAGCAGGCGGACAAGCTCAGCGGATCCGGGGGCATCCTTGATGTCCACGTTCAGACAGACCCCGGGCAATTCAGTCAGCAGCTGCTCGAAGGTGGGAATCGGCTCGGTTCCGCCCACGCGGGCTGCCTGGATTTCCCGGTAGCTGAGGTTCCCCACCGGTCCTCCGCTGCCGGCCACTCGGTCCAGGGTGGCGTCGTGGAAAGCCAGGAGCACGCCGTCGCGCGTGGTGCGGACATCCGTTTCCAGGTAGCCGCAGCCCAGCGCCGCGGCGGCACGGAAAGCCGGCATGGTGTTCTCCAGGCCCTCGCGGGAAAAGCCGCGGTGGGCAAGGCCAAGGGGGCCCGGGTTGTCGAAGTAGGGGAAGCTCACCTGCGTACTTTATCCGTGAACGCGCGGCAGCTGGGCAAAAGCATCCCTTTTCCCACTCCCTGCGTCCTAGACTTGCACCACCCCGGGCCGCAGCACCACGGCACCGGGAACGCTCGTTTGGTGCGGAGGTATCTGGCTTGACAACAACGTCCCCCACTGACCAGGCAGCAGGAATCAGCAGGACCGGGATCGGCAGGACCCTGCGCTGGCCAGTGGAGTGGCTTCGTGGCAGCGCCCGCCGGGCTCCGGTGACGCTGGGTTTTGTAGCCTTTTTCTGGATTGCGGGTGCTGTCACAGGAAGCCTCGGTCCGGGACCGGAAGGCGCGCTGGAGGACTGGGTGGTGCTCTCCGCCGATTCGCTTCCCCAGTATTGGCCCGCCCTTCTCCTGTCAGGATTCTGGGCCTCGGGGCTACCCGGCTATATTTCGGGCACCTTGCTGGTCCTGGCGGTCGGTCTGCCCACGGAACGGCTGATGGGATCGCTGAAGTTCGCCGTTGCAGCCGGGTTGTCCCAGATCCTGGGTGCCCTGCTGGCCGTTGGCTTCGCCCATGCTGCCAATGCCGTGCCCGGGGACTGGTCGCGTGCGCTGGAATCGGAGTCCTTCGTGGGCCCGGTGGCGCTGGTGTGCGGTGCGGCCACCGCACTGAGCGCCCGGCTCTCCACGCTCTGGCGGCGCCGGCTCCGGGTGGGGCTGCTGACTCTGTTGGTGCTGCTGGCCCTGTACGGAGGATCTTTTCACAGTGTCACTGTCCTCGGGGCGGCGGTGGTGGGTGTCATCGGCGGTCCGCTGTTGTTCGGCCGTCTGCCCAAATGGCCCGGCCGGCTGGTGACCAGCCGGCGGGAGGCCCGGGTGTTGGTGGCCCTGGCCGTTGCCGCCTCGGCCGTGGGACCGGTCATTTCCGCCCTCAGCTCCCAAGCCGTGGGCCCGCTGGCCGTGCTGCGCTATCTCTTCACCTACGTTGAGGTCACCGATCCGCAGACCCTGGCCCAAATGTGCAGTGATCCGGCGCAGTCAGTGGACTGCCACGCTGCCAAGCTGCAGCTGCGCGCCGGCCCCGCCGGCTTCTTCCTGGCCACCCTGCCGCAGGTGCTGCTGATGGTTTTTTCCGACGGCCTGCGGCGAGGGCGCCGCTTCGCCTGGGCCACTGCCCTGCTGCTGCAGGCACTCATGACGGTCCTGGCAGGTATCCGGGCGCTCCGACTCCTCAGCGGTGACGACCGGGGCGGCCGATATGAGCTGGGCACTGCACAGAACGCCCTGGCACTGCTCCTGCCGATGCTCGTGCCGCTGGCTGTGCTGGTTCTGCTGGCCGCGACCCGCAGCCTTTTCACCGTCTCGGCACCGCCGGGCACCTACCGCAGGGTTGCCGTCTGGGTGGGCGGCGCGGCGGCGCTGCTCAGCACCGTGTATGTTGCGGGAGGTCTGCTGGACCAGGACGGGTTCACACCCCGGGCTTCCGCCGCCCTTCTCCTTGCAGACCTGCCCGGGCGTTTCCTGCCCGTCCACGAACTGTTCATCTCTACCCCGGGCCTGCAGCCCGTCACATGGTTTGCCTACGTGCTGCACGAATGGGTGGGGGTGGCGTTCTGGGTTTTCACCTGTCTGGCCCTGCTGCGTTCTTTCCTTCGCCCGGCGCACGGCCGCCAGGCGCGCGACGACGACCGGGCCAGGGCACTGCTCACGGCAAACGGCGGAGGGACCATGGCGTGGATGACACTGTGGCCGGGGAACACCTACTGGTTTGCTCCCGGCGGCAACTCCTACGTGGCGTTCCGCGAGAACGCAGGTGTGGCGCTGACCGTGGGCGAGCCGGTGGGTCCGCGGGCTGAGCTGCGCAGCACCGTGGAGGAATTTTCGGCCTTCTGCTCGGCCAACGGGCTGGCGGCCTGCTTCTATTCCGTCCCTGCAGAGGTTGAAGACATCACCGCGGGCCTGGGCTTTTCCCGCCTCCAGGTTGCCGAAGAGACCGTCCTGTCGCTGGGGTCCCTGGAGTTCAAGGGTAAAAAGTTCCAGGATATCCGCACGGCCATGAACCACGCCCGAAAGGCCGGAATCGAGGCCAAATGGATCAACTATTCCAAAGCCCCGCTGGCGCTGCTTGACCAGCTCCATGCCATTTCGGAGGAATGGGTGGCGGATAAAAAGATGCCGGAGATGGGTTTCACCCTGGGTGGACTGGATGAGATCGATGATCCCCAGGTGCGGTGCCTGCTGGCGGTGGACCGGGACGGCACCGTCCACGGCGTCACCTCCTGGCTGCCGATCTACCGGGACGGCCGTGTGGTGGGCTGGACGCTGGACTTCATGCGGCGGCGAAGCTCCGGCTTCCGCTCGGCCATGGACTTCCTGATTGCCTCCGCGGTAAGCCTCCTGCAGGACGAGGGGTTTGAGCTGGTAAGCCTCTCCGGAGCGCCGCTTGCCCGCTCCCGCTCCCGCTCCGGGGACGGCGACGGCGGCAGCGGCAGCGGCGGTGACAGCGACAGCGACAGCCCGAGCGGCCGTGACGGCACCGAAGGTCAGACAGCACTTCTGGACCACGTATTGGACCTGCTCGGAGCCACCCTCGAGCCGGTGTACGGCTTCCGGTCCCTGCTGGCGTTCAAAGCCAAGTTCCAGCCGCAGTACGTACCGCTCTACCTCACCTATCTTGATCCCGCCTCCCTGCCGGCCATCGGCAACGCCGTAGCCCGCGCCTATCTTCCGGAGGTTTCCCTCAGCCAGAGCCTGACCCTGGTCCGACGTATCGTGAGCGGTGCCCGATGAACTCCATCTCGCTGGTGACCGGAGCAGTGCCGGTAGCGCTGCTGGCTTTAGGCGGGCTGTCCCTGATCTGGCTCGCAGGAGGTGGACAACGCCATCTGCTGGTGGTGGTTCCGGCTGCCATGCTGGTTTCCGCTGCGCTGACCTTCACATTATTCCTCCTTGCCGAAGCTGTGTTCCAGTGGTGGAACGCTTCCTTACCCCGGACCCTCTACATATATGCCGGACTGGGAATACTCGCCGTAATCCTTGCCGTGGTGCGGTTCAGGGCCGTCGACACAGTGCCCACCAGAGTGTTGGCCCTGACTGCGGCGGCGCTGGCGCTTCTGGCGGTGGCGGTCACCGTGAACACCGCATACTCGCAGTACCCCACCCTGGCTTCGCTGATCAACCCACCCCGCCCCGTGGGCCAGAAGGTTCCGGAGCGGGATCCCGCCACAGCGGCAGGACAGCCGACCACCACCGAGGCGAACTGGACTCCGCCGGCGAACATGCCCTCCGGCGGCAGCCTGTATTCGGCGGATATTCCGGGCACCGTCTCCGGTTATGCGTCCAATCCCGCACTCGTCTACCTTCCGCCCGCCTATCTGGCGCATCCGGCGGCAGTCAACCTTCCGGTCCTGGTCCTGATTCACGGCCAGCCCGGAGTGCCGTCGGATTGGCTGGTGGGCGGGCAACTGCTGAACATGATGGACACGTTCGCCGCTGCCCACAACGGCTTGGCCCCCGTGGTGATTCTTCCTGATGCCTCCAATGCCAACAACGCCAACTGGCCGCTGTGCCTGGACTCGGACATCAGCGCCTCCGGAACGTACTTGGCGGTGGATCTTCCGGCCTGGGTGCAGCAGCACCTTGCCTCCGGGCTCGGTGGAGGCAGCCAGTGGGCGGTGGCCGGCTACTCCTACGGCGGAACCTGCTCCATGCAGCTGGCTACGAATTTTCCGGATGCCTACCCCACCTTCATTGACATTGCCGGCGAAACCGAACCCACTATCGCCCAGGGCAAGGAGGCGCTCATCAGCACCTATTTCGGCGGAGACGAGTCACGGTTTAAGGCTCAGAATGCCCTGGACCGGCTGGCTGCGCAATCGTTTCCGGATTCAGCCGGCATCGTGGCGGTGGGCGTAGATGACTCGGTGTATGCGCCGCAGGGCCGCCAGGTCTACCAGGCGGCCAAGGCGGCAGGTATGGACGTGACCCTCCAGGAGCTTCCCGGCGGCCACTCCTGGCAGGTGTGGAAGGCCGGGCTGGAGAATAACCTGGACTGGCTCTGCCGCAGACTGGGCATACTGGAGTAATGACCGATGACGCACCCCGTAAGCCTCCCGCAGAGCCTCCGGAGCAGCTCGGGCCGCCCGCTTGGCTCGCCGAGGCCTTCCGCCGTCTGGCGCGGTGGACGTCACCGCACACAGCCCTGCTGATCACCCTTGCGGTGGGACTGATCCCCGCCATCCTGCTCACCCTGGGCTCGGCCGAAGTCTACGAAGCGGTGGTGAAGTCCGACGGCGTCGCCCAGCTGGATCAGCCCGCGCTGGACACGGCACTGGCACTGCGCTCCCCGGGCCTGAACGCGGCAGTAACGGGATTCACCAACCTGGCCGGTGAAATTGGCATGCCTATCCTGGCGGGTGCTGCAACCCTGGTGATGGCACTGCGCTGGCGGTCCTGGACCCCGGCACTGCTCATGGTCTCCGCGGCCGGCGGCTCGCTGTTGATGACGGTGGCCGGCAAGGACCTGATCGGACGGATCCGGCCGCCGCTGGCCGACGCCGTTCCGCCGTACGAATACTCGGCCTCATTCCCCAGCGGCCATTCACTGAACTCGGTGGTGTTGGCCGGCATGGTGGCCTACCTGGTAATCCTGCACCTGCAGACCCGGCGGGCGAAGATCCTCACACTAGCCTCCGCTGCGGGTTTCGCCCTTGCCGTGGGCCTGAGCCGGGTCTATCTGGGCCACCATTGGTTTACTGATGTGCTGGTGGCGTGGACGCTGGGCCTGGCCTGGCTGGCGGTGGTCATCACCGCCCATCAGCTCCTGCACTCGCGCCGGGTTGCAGCCAGAACCGCCCGCCCCTGACACCCGCCACCCCCGCAGGAAGCGGCACCCTGACGCGGCCACCGGCTCAGCTCACTGCAGGGCTCAGCTCATTGCCGGGCTCAGAGCCGGCGCAGGAGGAATTCCAGAACCTGCGCCACGCCGTCGTCCGCAAAGGCCGGAGCCGTCTTGTCCGCTGCTGCCAGCGCCTCGGGATGGCCGGAGGCCATCGCATAGCCGCGCCCGGCCCACTGCAGCATCTGCACGTCATTGGGCATGTCGCCGAAGGCCACCACCTCCGCGGGGGAAATGTCCCGGGATGCGGCGTAGTCGGCCAGCGTGACCGCCTTGTTCAAACCCTGCAGGGACATCTCCAGCAGCGGAACGGTGGGCGCGGAATGCGTGGTGGAGACCAGATGCGAGACAGCCGGACGGACCCGCTGCAGGAACTCATCCGGTGAGGTGCCGTCCACGCGGGCCAGGAACTTCACCACGGTGTCCGCCTCGGTGAGGCTGGATTCCAGCGGAGCGGGGGCCGCAGCACCCGGCAGCTCCCGGGAGCCTGATTCGAGGAAGCCCGGCGCGAGGTGAAAGCCGTCCACGGTCTCAGCGGCAAACCGGACGGCCGGATACAGCTTCCGGATAATGGCAGCGGCAGCAAAAAGATCCGGCAGGGACAACGCCTGCGCCTTGAGCACGCGGCCGGCGCCAAGATCGTAGGTGACCGCACCGTTGGAGCAGATCACGGTACCGGTGTGGCCGAGGGCGTCCGTAAGCGGCGTCAGCCAGCGCGGCGGCCGACCGGTGACAAAGACAACATCGACGCCGGCGTCCGCGCAGTCCCGGAACGCGCGGACGGTCCGATCACTAATCCTGTTGTCCGGACCCACAATGGTCCCGTCCAGGTCACTTGCCACCAGACGCACCGGGCACCTCTTCGTTCGTTTGGCCTGTCCTGCGCAGCTGCACAGGCTTCCAGCCTATCCGGCCCGGCGGTCCGGATGCAGCTTGACGTCAGGAGGCGGAAACTTCCGCCAGGCCCACGATCCGTGCCCGGGCCAGGGTGTGGGTGAACAGGTTGAAGCCCAGGAGCGCCGGGGCAGCGTCGGCCGGAACATCGAGGGTGTCCACGTCCACGGCGTGGACCACCACAAAGTAGCGGTGCGGACCGTGGCCGGCGGGCGGCGCCGCCCCCACAAAACCACTGAATCCGGCGTCGTTCCGCAACTGAACCGTGCCCTGCGGCAAATCGTCCATATTGGCGGCATTGCCCGGCAGCGACGTCACCCACACCGGAATGTTGAATGCTGCCCAGTGCCAAAAACCGCTGGCTGTGGGGGCATCGGGGTCATACATCGTGACGGCGAAGCTTTTGGTGCCCTCAGGGGCGCCGGACCAGCTCAGCTGAGGTGAGGCGTCCTTGCCGCCGGGAATCCCCATCTTGCCGCTGTACTGGGCGGGCCCAAAGGGCTCCATGTTGGCGAAATCCTCGCTGGTGACGGTGAAGGCAGGCACGGAAGGAAGCGCGTCATACGGATCATGGGACTGCATGGTGATCTCCTCTTGGGGTGGGAAGGGACGTCCGGGATTAGGAAAGTTCGGCGCGCGACGGCGGATTGGCCCCGGCGCGTGAAACGGTAATGGCCGCCGCCCGGGCGGCGAAGTCCAGCACCGCGCCCAGGTCCGCGGCGCTTATTCGGGCCAGTTCGGGGCGGCGGGCGCCGCCGTCGAGCTCCAGGTCCATCAGCGAGACCAGCAGTGCGGACATGAAGGAGTCCCCCGCACCCACGGTGTCCACCACGGTGACGGGCGGAACGGAGGCATGGGCTTCTCCGGCCGCAGCCACGGCCCAGGCGCCCTTGGATCCGCTGGTGACCGCCACGAGGGCCGGACCCAGGGACAGCCAGCGCCGGGCCGCATCCTGCGGGCGCTCCTGCGGATACAGCCATGCGAGGTCCTCGTCGGAGGCCTTGACCACGTCCGCCAGGGCCACGAATTTCTCCGCCTGCTCCCGGGCGTAGGACACGTCAGTGATGATGGAGGGCCGGCAGTTGGGGTCATAAGTGATGGTGGCCGAGGGACGGGCACGTTCCACTGCGCGCAGCACGGCGTCCGCACCGGGGCGCAGCATGGCGGCAATGGAGCCGGTGTGCAGCATGGTGGTGCCGTCCAACAGCCGAGGCAGCGCCGCCGCCAGCGAGGGCAGCCGCCATTGAAGGTCAAAGGTGTAGCGGGCGCCGCCGGCCGGATCCAGGACCGCTGTGGCCACGCTGGTGGGCAGGTCATCGGGCGGCAGAGGGGTCAGCACGGAGTTCTCGCGCAGGTGTCCTTCGATCAGCTTCCCGTAGTCGTCGGTGCCGTAGCGGCCCACAAACTGCACCGGGCGGCCCAGCCGGGCCACACCTACGGCCACGTTGAGCGGGCTTCCGCCGGGATGAGACCGTTTGGGAGCGGTGTCGCTGAGAACCTCGTCCACGAGGGCTTCGCCAATTACTGTGAGCACAGCCTCAACCTAACAGAGCCCTCCCCCTGTTTCCTTAAGATCACTGCACTTGCGACGCTTCCGCCACTGCTTGGACGACGGCGGCCCACGCCGGCGTGCCGGGCGTGATCAGGGCGAAGTGGTCGCCGGGGACCATCCGCAGTTCGGCAGGTGACCCGGAGTCCTTGGCGGCCTGCACAAATCCGGCGGACTGGCTCAGCGGAACATGGGAATCGGCGTCGCCGTGCAGGGCAATGACGGGCACCCGCAGCGGAAGCCGCCGCATCGGATCGGCGCTGCGGTACCGGGCAGGTTCCCCTTCCGGGGAGGACCCGAGGAAGTTCCGCACCGCGCCGTCGCTCAGGTTCAGCTCCAGCGCTTCGGCCAGGTTCAGGACGCCGGCCTGGCTGACGACGGCGGTGACGGGAACGGCGGCGGTCCTGCGGCCCGCGGCCCAGACGGCCAGGTGCCCGCCGGCGGAATGGCCCAGCACGGTGACCCGGGTCAGGTCCAGGTTGTGGTCGCGGGCTGCAGGTTCCAGCGCGTCGATCCCGGCGCTGATGTCCTCGAACGTCTCGGGCCAGCCGCCCCCGTTGCCGGCGCGGCGGTACTCCAGGTTCCAGCAGGCGTAACCGCGGCCGGTAAGGTCCAGAGCCGCGGGCCGGCCCAGCTCGGCGGTGTAAGCCGAACGCCAGTAGCCGCCGTGGATGATGACCACTACGGGTGCGCCTCCGGAAGGCCCTGCGCCGACGTCGTCGTGCCGTTCATCGTCCAGCGTGAGCTCGGCATATTGTTCCGGGCCGGTGCCGTACTGGATGCGCAGCGGGTTACCAGGCATCGAAAAGCCCTCCTTGATCTGGCCTAATGTGGTACTGAGCCTAGCGTCCGGCGCACCGGACGGCGGGCGAAACATCAGCTGGTGAGGAATGGAGTTTTTCTATGGGCGCGTGGGAGAGCCTTGATGACCGGCTGCGTCCGGTGGTTGCGGCAAGCACGGATGAATATGCACGGGTCCGCCCTGCTCTGGAAAAGCTCACCCGGGAGATGGAGGAAAGCCTGCGGAGCATCTTCACGGACAGCCCGGTCCGGCCGCTGTTTGTGGCGTCGCGGACCAAAACCGTGGAATCCTTCCGGGATAAGGCTTCGCGGACCCTGCCGTCGGAGGATCCCGAGGAGCTGCCCACCCTGCTGTTTCCCGATCCGCTGCGCAACCTCATCGACCTGGTGGGGCTGCGGGTGATCGTGACCCTGCCGCACGAGGTGGATGAGGCGGCCAACCTGATTAAGCGCCAGCGGGCGGAGTTTGACTGCCGCGGGGACCGGGAGAAGGACATCGGCTCCATCGAGTCCGGCACCTACGGCTATTCCAGCCGCCATTTGGTCCTGCGGACCATCCAGAATGACACTGTCCGGGAATATCACAAGCTCCTGGACCCGGAGCAGCGGCCCAACGGCAGCTACCAGTTTGAGGTGCAGATCCGGACGGTGCTGGCCCATGCCTGGTCCGAGATCGAGCACGACATCCGCTTCAAGGCCGGTGATCCGCGGGCCTGGAGTCCATACTTTGACCGCCAGTTCACCGCCACCGCGGCCATGCTGGAAACCGTGGAAACCGCCTTTGCCGAACTCCACGAACGTTATGAGACGGTCACCGGGTTCTGGGACGAGGAAGGCGAGGGCAGCGCACCGCTGACCCCGAACCGGATCCGCGATGTCTGGATGACCCTGCTGCCGCACGTCAACCGCAAAGCCGGCGATGACTGGGGCTGGGCCGCTGAGCTGCTGGCCGCGCACGGAATGAAGACCACCATGGACTTGGCCGGGCTGCTGCAGGCGGACATCATCACCAAGGTCCGCAAAGCCTTGGATCACCGCTACTCCCCCGGGCCGGACCGCCTGCTTGATGACCTGCTGCTGTGGCGCTTCGGCAAGGAGCACATTGATCTAACCGCTGAGCCGGAGGACGCCCCGGTCAAGCCCCGGCGCGAGTCCCTGGGCCGCCGCTACCGGCAGATGCAGCTCTTCCGGGCACGGGAGGAGAACGCTTAAGGGTTCACGCGGCTGAAGCGGGGCCTGCGGGTCAGATAGCAGCACCGTTCCGCGAACGTTTTGGGATTCTGCGACCGTTTTGGGAATTTGCTGCCGGGGCGGACCGGCAGTAATTTCCCAAACCGGCAGGGAAAACCCAAAACGCAGGGTTTCCTGATCCAACCTGCCGGTTCCACTGGCCCCCTGCTTGTTTCTGTCCCCTCACGGCTCGCACGCTGCCGCACTGCTCCTTGCCGCAGGGCTCCGGTCCGCTTACGGTGGCGGAATGGTTCTCCAACTCAGCGCCGAGGAGGCACGCCGGATGCGGTGGCGGTCCCAGCTGCTGGGCGGTTCGGATCTGACTCCGGCCGAAGTTCTCACCCGCGCCGTCGCCCTGCAGGGACAGGATCTGCCCGCGGTGCTGCGGGCCATAGCCATCCGCTCCCGGCCAGGAACCACGGTGGCGGACGTCCGCACGGCGTTCGACGACGGCGCCCTGGTGCGCGGGTGGCCGATGCGCGGCACGCTGTTCGCGACGACGCCGGAAAACCTGGCCGCGCTGCTGACCTTTACGGCGGAGCGCATCCACCGGTCAACGATCCGCCGACGGGAAGAGCTGGGACTGGATGACCGCACCGTTGCCCGGGCCCGGGACATACTTCTGGCCGCCCTGGAGGAGCGTCCGCTGCGCCGGTCGCAGGCCCTTGCCCTGTGGGAGACCGCCGGTATCCCCACGGCGGGCGGGCCAGGGTATCACCTGCTCATGCACCTCTCAGTCGCCGGTGACGCGCATTGGGGCGCCTTCGCCCCGAATGGGACCGAACAGCTCCTCACCCTGTCCCCGCTGCTGCCGCCCGCAGATCCCGATGCCGCCCTGGCCGGAATAGTGCGGGGCTTCGTCCTGGCTCGGGGGCCGGTGACCGAGGGGGATCTGGCCTGGTGGACCAAGCTTCCCCGCGCAGGGCTGCGCCGCGCTGCCGCCGCGGTGGAGGACCTGGTGGAGGTGGAGATGGAGGGCAGGACAGCCTGGATCATCGGTGAAGCGCAGGATTCCGGCAGCGTGGGCGATCCGCAGGAGGGAGCGGAATCGACGGAGGAAAAATCCGGCGGGACGGCAACGGGAGTGGTGCTTCTTCCGGGGTTTGACGAATGGATCCTCGGTTACGCGGACCGTTCACTGGTGGCCAGCGGGGCGATGCTCGACGCGCTGGTGCCGGGCCGCAATGGAGTTTTCCGTCCCGTGGTCCTGGTGGACGGGGTGGTGGTGGGCACCTGGCGGCTGCCGCGCACCCCGCGCGGCCGGACGGAGCCGGTCATTGAGCTGGTGGAAAACGTTCCGGCGGCCACGCAGCGGGCGATCGAACAGGCAGTGCAAGCCTGGCCCCACAGATAAGCCGTCTGGCCGGTGCCCCTGCCGTAGCGCGGATAATCCCCACGCGTAGACTGCCTTGAAACCCGCGGCCGCCGCTAAACGGCCGCCTCCGCAACGAAAGGACCGGTCCATGGCCAACCAGCCCATCACCGCCCAGAACACCGTCCAGCAGTGGCTCGACCACCCGGCAGGCGGCCCGGCTATTCGCGCCATGCTTGCGCAGGCCGGCAGCGACGAGTCCACCCTCGGCCCGGCGCTGACCCTGAAGCTGCAGCAGCTCGTGGACCTGAGCCAGGGCCAGTTCCCGCAGGCTGCAGTCGACGAACTCGTGAAGGCCGCCAACGGCGGCGTGATGCCGGAGGTTGATGCCGTGGTGCTGCCCACCGTTCCCGGCCGCTTCGAAGGCCGCACCATCATCGTTACCGGTGCCGGCGGCGGCATTGGCTGGGCCACCGCTGCCCGGATTGTCCGCGAAGGCGGCCGGGTGATCGCCGTCGACATTGCCGAGGGACGCATCCAGGAGCTTGCCGCCGAGCTTGGCGACGCGGTGGTTCCGGTGGCAGCAGACCTCACCGATCTGAGCGCCATTGACCGCATTGTTGCGGCGGCCGGCGGCACCGTTGACGGCCTGGCCAATGTGGCCGGCATCAATGATGATTTCTCTCCGCTGCACGAGGTCTCCGACACCATGTGGCAGAAGATCTTCGCCGTGAACGTGGACGGCCTGGTGCGTCTGACCCGCGCCGTGCTGCCGGGCATGCTGGCTGCCCAGCGCGGCTCCATTGTGAACGTGACCTCCGAGGCCGGCCTGCGCGGCTCAGCTTCCGGTGTTGCCTACACTGCGTCCAAGCATGCCGTGGTGGGCATCACCCGCAGCACCGCATTCATGTACGCCAAGGAAGGCCTCCGCGTGAACGCGGTGGCTCCGGGCGGCGTTGCCACCGGCATACCGATGGGCGGCAAGACCTCCGAGTACGGCGAGGCACGCCTGTCCCCGGCCCGCCTGAACATCCCGAGCATCGCCTCCGCGGAGGAACTCGCAGCGTCCATCACGTTCCTGCTCAGCGACGACGCAGCGAACATCAACGGCGCCATCCTGCCCTCCGACGGCGGCTGGTCCGCGGTCTAGGGTTCAGCTTTCATCCCCGCACGACGACGGCGGCCGGCACCTTCTCCAGGGAAGGTGCCGACCGCCGTCGTTATGCGGGTGAAACGCGTTAGGCTCCGGAAACTCCGGCGGCCAGCATGTTCAGTGAATCTTCGAGCTCATCCTTGGACACCATCGGGAAGGACACCTTCTTCAGTGTCTCCTTGTCGGTGACGTGGGACCAGTCGTAGGTCAGCGTGACCTCGGTGGAGTCCGCGCCTTGCGGCTCAAGCTCCCAGACCCACTGCCAGCCCATGGGATCGGTACCGGCCACAGCCGTCTGCCAGGCCAGCAGCTTGTTGTGGTCATATCCGGTGACGTGGTTGTCCGTCTGGTAATCGCCCATTTTGGCGTTGTTCATATTCATGGTGAACACCTGGCCCGAGGCCGTGATTCGGTCGGTTTTCTCGTCCGAAACCACCATGCCGGAGCCATCCAGCTGGTGGTGGCGCTCCGGGTTGGACAGGAGGTTGAAAATGTCTGCGGCTGAAGCGTCGATGATTCGCGAGACAACAATGCTCGTGTGATCAGTGGTCAATGAACTCTCCTTCAATAGATGGATCGTACGTACCCGCAGGCTCAGTCCGCGGTGTGTTCGGAGGCTTCCTGCAGTTCCCAGCCCGTAATATACGGCGGATCCTGCCCTTCGTCCCGAGTGTATTGCCGACAGCGGGTCCGTTCGTCCTGGAGCCACTGCCGGAAACCGGCCTGCGTTGATCCCAGCGACGCTACCCGGTCCAGCACGTCGATGGCCAACTGGAAGCGGTCAATCTGATTCAGCATGGCCATGTCGAACGGGGTGGTGGTGGTGCCCTCCTCCTTGTAGCCGCGCACATGCAGATTGCCGTGGTTGGTCCGCCGGTAGGTGAGCCGGTGAATCAGCCACGGATAGCCGTGGTAGGCGAAAATTACGGGCCGATCCTTAGTGAACAGGGTGTCAAAATCCCTGTCAGAGAGCCCGTGCGGGTGCTCTCCGGAGTCCTGCAGCCGCATCAGGTCCACCACGTTCACTACCCGAATTTTCAGGTCCGGCAGCTGCTGTTTCAGCAGTCCCGCCGCAGCCACGGTTTCCAGGGTGGGCACGTCCCCGGCGCAGGCCAGCACAACGTCGGGATCCGACTTTTCGCCCGGCCCGGCGGTTTCGCTGCCGGCGAAGTCCCAGATGCCTACACCGCGCTCCACATGCAGAAGTGCGTCCTGCGGATTCAGCCAGGCCGGCGTGGGCTGCTTGCCGGAAACCACCACGTTCACCCGGTCCCGGGTGCCCAGGATGTGCTCGGTGACTGCCAGCATGGTGTTCACATCCGGCGGCAGGTACACCCGGATGACTTCGGCCTTCTTGTTCACCACGTGGTCGATGAACCCGGGATCCTGATGCGAGAATCCGTTGTGGTCCTGCTGCCAGACGTGGCTGGACAGCAGGTAGTTCAGTGAGGCGATGGGCTGCCGCCAGGACAGGTTCCGGCTCACCTTCAGCCATTTGGCGTGCTGGTTGAACATGGAATCCACAATGTGGACAAACGCTTCATAGCAGTTGAAGACGCCGTGCCGTCCGGTCAGCAGGTACCCCTCAAGCCAGCCCTCACACAGGTGCTCGGAGAGAACTTCGGCCACCCGCCCGCTGCGGGCCAGATGCTCGTCAATCTCCTCGATGCGCTGCTGCCAGGCCTTGTCGGTGACCTCGTAAACGGCCTGCAGCCGGTTGGAGGCGGTCTCATCCGGGCCGAAGATGCGGAAGTTGGACGGGTTCGCCGAGATCACATCCCGCAGGTAGCCGCCGGCGGCGATCATCGGCGAGATCCGCTGCGTTCCCGGGTTCTCCACCTCCACGGCGTGGTCCGCGTAGGCGGGAAGTTTCAAGTCCTGCAGCAGGCGGCCGCCGTTGGCATACGGTGTGTCGCTCATCCGGGCGTTCCCCACCGGGGCCAGGGCGGCAATCTCGGGGCGCAGCCGGCCGGCGTCGTCGAACAGTTCCGCCGGCCGGTAGGAGAGCAGCCACTCCTGTAGCTGCGCCAGGTGCTCGGGGTTTTCATGGATCCCGGAAAGCGGCACCTGATGCGCGCGCCAGGTGCCCTCCATCTGCTGGCCGTCCACCACTGCGGGGCCGGTCCAGCCCTTGGGCGAGCGGAGCACGATCATGGGCCAGCGCGGGGCGTGCGTATTGCGGTCAGCGGCGTCCGGGGCGTCGGCCGGTACGGCCACCCGCTCACCGCTGCGGTACGGCGCCTGGATTTCGTCGATTTCCGCCAGGCAGGCTTCCAGTGCCGCCGCGAAATCGGCGTGCGCCTGCGCGGTCGACGCCGGATCCTCCACCGTCACCAGGTACGGGGAGTAGCCGTAGCCTTCCATCAGCTTCACCAGCTGCTCCTCGGGCATACGCGAGAGGATGGTCGGATTGGCAATCTTGTAGCCGTTCAGGTGCAGGATCGGCAGCACGGCGCCGTCCACGGCCGGGTCCAGGAAGCTGTTGGAGTGCCAGCTGGCGGCCAGCGGGCCGGTTTCGGCCTCGCCGTCGCCGATCACCGTGGCGGCGATCAGGTCCGGGTTGTCGAAGACCGCGCCGTAGGCGTGCGCCAGCGAATAGCCCAGCTCGCCGCCCTCATGGATGGAGCCGGGAGTCTCCGGCGCCGCGTGGCTGGGAATGCCGCCGGGATAGGAGAACTGTTTGAAGAGCGTGCGCAGCCCGTCCTCGTCCCGGCCCACATGACTGTAGACCTCGGAGTATGTGCCCTCCAGCCAGGCGTTGGCAACGTTGGCGGGCCCGCCGTGTCCGGGACCGGTGATGAACAGGACTTCGCGGTCCTGTGCGCGGATCAGCCGGTTCAGGTGCGCGTAGATGAAGTTCAAGCCCGGCGTGGTGCCCCAGTGGCCCAGCAGGCGGGCCTTGACGTCCTTTTTATTCAGGGGCCGGCGCAGCAGCGGATTGTCCCGCAAATAGATCTGCCCGGCGGAGAGGTAGTTGGCGGCACGCCACCAGGTGTCCACGTTCCTCAGGGTGCCGCTGAGCGGTTGTTCCGGTGCAATGGGTGCAGTTCTCATGCGGTTCCTCCGTGCTAGGGGACGGGTGAAGTGCGGGTGCGGGTCGGTGGGGGTGGAGTCAGGCTCAGGGGGTTTCGACGACGACGTCCGAGGGTTTTTTATCCGGGCGCAGGCCGCGCCAGGCCGGATGGCGCAGCTTGCCGGTGGCGGTGCGTTCAGCGTAGGTCACTTCGCCCACCAGGACGGGACGGACCCACTGCGCGTCGGACGCGTCGGCGCTGGGAACACCGTCCAGCGGAGGCGTCTTGCGGGCCAGTTTCTTGAGCCGCCCGCCCACCAGGGCCAGATCTTTTTCACTCAGTCCGGAGCCGACCCGCCCAACATAGGACAGCTCATGTCCGTCCGGCACGGCCACCAGCAGGGAACCGATTTTGGACGCCCGGTTTCCCCTGCCGGGACGCCAGCCAACAATGACCACTTCCTGAGTAAAGGAGTTCTTGAGCTTAATCCAGCTCCTGGACCGCCGCCCGGGCGAGTAGGTGCTGGTGCGGCGTTTGGCCATGACGCCTTCCAGGCCGAGTTCCCTGCTGGCTTCCACGGCCTCGTCCATGGACATCTCCAGTACCGGCGGCACCTGGACGTGTCCGTCCTGCCCCGCCGGTTTCACGGCGGATTCCAGGATTTCCCGCCGCTGTGTGTAGGGCAGGTCCATTAGTGAGTTTCCGTCCAGCCAGAGCAGGTCAAAGAGCATCAGGTGCACGGGGGTGCGGGCGGCGGCTGCCTCAATGTCGCGCCTCTTGGCCAGGTGCATGCGCGGCTGGAGCAGCCCGAAGTCGGGGCGGCCGGCCTTGTTGACCGCCACAATTTCCCCGTCCAGGACGGCGCGTTCCCCGAACAGGCGCCGGCTCAGTTCCTGCAGTTCGGGATAAGCGGCGGTCATGTCGTTGCCGTTGCGGCTGATCAGCCGGGTTCCCTCCGGCGTCACCTCCACCACGGCGCGGACGCCGTCCCACTTCATTTCGAAGGCCCATTCCTCATTCTCGTTTCCATCAGCGTCGTGGAACACGTCCGCCCGGGTGCCGAGCGTGGCCAGCATCGGTTCCACCGATGGCATGCCGTGTTCCCCGGCATCCTCCGCGACGGCCTTGGCGACGCCGGTGGTGTCCGGGAGGGTCATTTCGGCGGGGCCAGGAGCGGCGGCGGCGGCCGCTACGGTTTCGGCGGGAGATTCCGCTTCTTTATGAGCAGTTTTGGATTTGGCGGGGGTCTTGGGGTTAGCCGGGGCCTCGGGGTTGGCCGGGGCCTTGGGGTTGGCCGGGGCCTTGGATGTGGTGCCGGCCGTTTCCCCCGGGACCTCACCCGGTTCGGGCTGGTGCTTCATCAGGTGGATCAGCCAGTTGTTGGCTCCTCCCTTGCCGCCCTTGCCGCCGGTGTGGATCAGGGCGAAGCGGCGGTCCGCACTGCCCTCGGAGGCCAGACCGCCGTCGGGCGCACCGTGCAGCACGGCAATGACCTCCTTGCCGTCGCGCCATTTTTCCGGCTCATAGGTTCCGTGGTCCCAGATGCGCACCTCACCGGCACCGTACTCCCCCTTGGGTATGGTGCCGGCGAAGCTACCGTAGTCCAGCGGATGATCCTCGGTCTGCACCGCCAGATGGTTCTGGTTTGGTGAGTCCGGTGGCCCCTTGGGCAGCGCCCAGGAGACCAGGACGCCGTCGTGCTCCAGCCGGAAGTCCCAGTGCAGCCGGCGGGCATGGTGTTCCTGGATGACAAAGCTGTTGCCCTCCGAGGGCTCCGCGGGTTCCGCCGGGACCGGCTCCGGAGTTTTCGCGGCATCGCGCATGCTGCGGTACTTGCTCAGCCGGTCCGCCGTGCCGCCGCCGGCTTCAGCGCCGTCGGCCGTTGCCTCCTCCAGCGCCCCGGCCTCCAGTTCCCCGGCACCGGCGTCCATGCCGGCCAGCGGATCGCCGTTCTCAGCCAGCCGCTGCATCACCTGCTCATAGTCCAGCTGGGCGAGGTCCGGATCCTCCAGCTCCTCCCAGGTCCGCGGGGCGGCTACGGTGGGCGTGAACCGGCCGCGCAGCGAGTAGGGGCAGATGGTGGTTTTGTTGCCGTTGTTCTGGCTCCAGTCCAGCAGCACCTTGCCGGCACGCAGGGACTTCTTCATATCGGAGACAATCATGTCCCCGTGGTCGGCCTCCAGCGCGCGGGCCAGTTCGTGGGCGACGGCGCTGACCTCCTCCGAGGTCTGCTTCCCGTCCAGCGCGGCGTACAGGTGGATGCCCTTGGAGCCACTGGTGACCGGGCGGGCGTCCAGGCCCATGTCCGCAAGGATGTCCCGGGCCAGGCGGGCCACCTCGGCGCACTGCGCCAGATCCGCTCCCTCCCCCGGATCCAGGTCCAGCACGAGCCGGTCCGGGTTGTTGATCTTGCCGCGCGGACCGAACCGCCACTGCGGCACATGGATTTCCAGGGCTGCGCTCTGCGCCAGCCAGGTCAGCGTGGCCAGGTCATTGACCAGAGGATAAATGTTGGTGCCGCTTTTATGCTCGATCGGAAACCGTTTCACCCAGGTGGGAGCGGAGGTCTCAATATTTTTCTGGAAGAAGACCTGTCCCGGATCTCCGGGCACCCCCACGCCGTGAACCCAGCGTTTGCGGGTGGCCGGGCGGTCGCGGGAGTGCGGCAGCAGTGCCCCGGCAACGGCGGCGTAATAGGACAGAACATCGGCCTTGGTGGTACCTGTTTCCGGATACAGCACCTTGTCCAGGTTGGTCAGCCTCAGGCGGTGGCCGTCCACGTTCACGGTTTCCTGCTGCTTTAGACCCGCTCCGCTGCTTGCCATGGTCCCTAGTCTTACCGGGATCGGCAGCCAATTTCCACTATTTGTCAGTCTGCTGACCAGATTACGCCAAGGGCGTTCCGGCATCCCTGCGCAGCGGCGGAAGAACTGTGTAAGTTGGGAAAATGACTGAGCCACAGCGTGTTTTGGTAACGGGTGCAACAGGCTACATCGGCGGGCGGCTGGTTCCGCTGCTGCTGGAGGACGGGCACAAGGTGCGGGTGCTGGTCCGGTCCCCGGAGAAGCTCTCCGACGTGCCGTGGCATGACAGCGTGGAGATCATCCAGGGCGACCTGACGGACAAGGATTCAGTGGCCGGGGCCCTGCAGGACATCGACATCCTCTATTTCCTGGTGCATTCCATGGCGTCCGGCAAGGGGTTCGCGGACCAGGAACAGCAGATTGCGCACATTGTGGCGGATGCCGCGGCAGCGGCCGGAGTCAAAAAGATTGTCTATCTGGGCGGCCTCCACCCGGAGGGGGAGCTGTCCCCGCACATGCGCTCCCGCACCGAAGTGGGGCGGATCCTGCTTGAGGGCAGGGTTCCCGCCGTCGTCTATCAGGCCGGCGTGGTGATCGGCTCCGGATCGGCGTCGTTTGAGATGATCCGGCACCTGACTGAAACCCTGCCGGTGATGCCCGCGCCGAGCTGGGTGCGCCGGAAGATCGAGCCCATCGCCGTCCGGGACGTCCTGCACTATCTGGTCCGCGCCGTCGACCTCCCCGCGGAGGTGAACCGCACCTTCGACATCGGCTCCCGCGAGGTGCTGACGTACGCGGAGATCATGAACGGCTATGCGGAAGAGGCCGGGCTGCCGCGGCGGCGGATTTACGCCCTGCCGCTGCCCGCGCCCCGGCTGGCCGGCATGTGGGTGGCTCTGGTGACTCCGATTCCTCGGTCCATGTCCCTGCCGTTGGTCGAATCGCTGCAGCACGACGCCGTCTCCAAGGAACACGACATTGACCAGTACGTGCCGGCACCCGACGGCGGCCGCACCGGCTACCAGGAAGCGGTGAAACGGGCGCTGGGCAAGGAGAAGCGCGGTGAAGTGGAAACCACCTGGGCCGGGGCATCACCGGCAGCGGACGAGGCGTCTTCGCCGTTGCCCAGCGACCCGGACTGGGCCGGGCAAACCGTGTACGTGGACTCCCGTCAGCGCCGTTCCTCGGTGGCTCCCGAACATGTGTGGAAGGTGATTGAAGGAATCGGCGGTAAGAACGGCTGGTATTCCCTGCCCATGGCCTGGGCCATCCGCGGGGTGCTGGACAAGACCGTGGGCGGCGCCGGTCTGACCCGCGGCCGGCGCAATCCCACCACCCTGTTCACCGGAGATGTGGTGGACTGGTGGCGGGTGGAGCTGCTGGAGCGCGGCAGCCTGCTGCGGCTGCGCGCCGAAATGCGGGTGCCGGGCAAAGCCTGGCTGGAGCTGCGGGTGGATCCCGACGGCGACGGGAGCCTCTACCGCCAGCGCGCCATCTACTTCCCCAAAGGCCTCGGCGGGAGGCTGTACTGGTGGCTGATTGCCCCGTTCCACGGCCTGATTTTCCCGTCCATGGCCAAGAACATCATCAAGAACGCCTCCAAGCTGGCCCAGGAGAGCTGATTCAGCCCTCCACGCGCAGGCCCAGGTTGGCGGCCAGCAGGGGTGCCAGCATCATCAGCTGCCCGTCATCGATCGTGGCGCCGTTCAGGCCGGGCAGGTGCGTGATGGACCGCAGCTCTGTGCTGCGCAGATCCACGTCCTGGAACACCGCGCCGGAAAGGTTCAGGGCACCGATGCGGCAGTCCCGGAAGGCCAACCGGGTGGCGTGGACGCCGTCCAGGTCCAGCTCCTCGATCATGCAGCCACTGAACAGCACGTCAGTGAGCCGTGAGCTGCGCAGGTTCACGTAGTCCAGCTTGCCGCCGTCCACGTGCACGTTGGTCCAGCCGTTGTCATAGAGCTCTGCGGACCCCAGCCGGCTGCCCTCCAGCACCACGTCACGGAAGGTGGCCCGCGGCGCCCGGAAGACCGGCGCGTATAGGCCGGTGGAGCGGCATTCCAGAAACCGGGCGCCGCGCAGGCCGGTGTCCGTCATGGACACCGAGCTGAACTCGCACTCCAGGAAGGTGCTGCCCTGCAGGTCGGTGCCGTCAAAGGACTCTCCGTCAAAATGCAGGCCTTCAAACGTCCCGGCGGACTCCGGGGCAGGTGCGTCTTCCAATCCGTGCAGACGGAGCGGGTCCAGCGCCGGGGCTCGGGTCTTTCCGGACCGGGACGCAGAACGCCGCGTGGCTGCTGCCACGCCTACTTGCGCCGGCCGAAAACGAAGTAGGACAGCGGGCCGATGAAATTCACGGCACAGGCCGCAGACCAGAGCGTGCGTGATCCGCGGATTTGCGATGCGGGGCGGCGCCACATATCTGCCAGTGCCAGGCCGGCGAGGGCAAACTGCACGGTCGCGGAGACTCCCACCATCTTCTTCTGCGATGCGGTGAGGTCCTTGAGGGACTTTTTCCTGGCCACTGTGCTCTCGTTTCTGTGAGGATGTCTGCCGTATGCGGTGGCGATGCCGGGAATCCCCAAGCTGCTCACCTGCGCCAATTATCCTGCAGTTTCCGGATCCCGGCGGCAAAGAAGGCGTGCTCCCAGCGTGTCGATTCTTGAAAGGCATGGTGGATGATTCCCCGGATGTCATCCCCGCTGCGTTCCAGGACTGCTTCCAGTATGCGCACGGCCGCCGTGGTCGCCTCCGCGAAGTTCGGTTCGCTGTAGGTTGCCAGCCAGTCGGCATAGGGGTGGTCTGCCTGGTTGCGGTCCAGAAGCCGGGATCCGACGTCCGCATAGATCCAGAAACACGGCAGGACAGCACCCACCAGGCGCTCATATTCGCTGTCCGCAGCCCGGAAGGAGACCTTTCCGCTCCCCAGCAGATGGCGCAGATAGCCGCTGGTGATGGACGTCGGAAACACCTGCTCCGCTGTTTCCTCATCCTCCGGAAGCCACGCCGTGTGCAGCTCCATCTCCGTGGCAAGGGCTCCGTGGGCCGATTTCGCCCAGAAGGCCTGCTCGTCAAACGTCGGGGCAAGCTCGCTGGCCCGCGCCAGCGCACGGGCGTACCCGCGCAGGTACAGGGCGTCCTGGGCAAGGTAGAAAGCGAAGGATTCCCGGTCCAGGGACCCGCTCCCCAGGGCACGGACAAATTCCAACCCATCGATCTCTGCCCGGACGGCTTCCGTCTGTTGCCACAGAGCCGCTGTCCGGGGGCCCGCTGCTTCCACCGGCGTTGCCAGGGTTGCCGCCTCAGCGGTTGGAGCGGCAGCGGCTGGAGCCGCAGCGGCTGGAGCCGCAGCGGTTGGAGCGGCAGCGAGGCCGCGTTCCCACACGCCATGGAAGTGATGCACCGGCCCGTGGCCGGTACCGACATCGAGCTCGTCCGCATGCTCCAGCGCCTCCTGCAGCCAGGTTTTGGCGGTGGCCAGTGCCTCATCCCAACTGCCCAGCCGGGCGTAAAGGGTGGTTATGGCGGCGGAAAGTGAACAACCTGTGCCGTGCGTATTCTCGGTAGCAACTCGGGGCGTCCACACCTCGGCCAGCAACGGAACTGCTGCGGCAGCATCCACCAGGGCATCGGGGCTGTCTTCTCCCTCGAAATGTCCGCCCTTGACCAGAACCAACACACCGTAGGCGGCCGACAGCCGCTGCCCCTGCTCCAGCGCCCCGTCCCAGCTTTCCGCTACCGGTTCCTGCACCAGCGCAGCCAGTTCGGCCAGGTTTGGAGTCACCAGGTCCACCCGGTGCAGCAGCCGGCGCAGCGCCGCCTCGGCTCCGGCGTCGAGCAGCCGATCACCGCTGGTGGCCACCATCACGGGATCCAGGACCACCGCCGGGGTATCCACCGCCGCCAGCCATTCCTCCACAGCCTGCGTAACCTCGGCGTTGCCGAGCATCCCGATCTTCACGGCGTCAATCGCCACGTCGGCGCTTACCGCGTCCAGCTGCTCGCGCAGGAAGGACACTGGCGGAGTGTGAACCGAGCGCACGCCGTGCGTGTTCTGCGCCACCAGGGCGGTGACCACCGCCATGCCGTAGCCGCCGGTGGCCGAGATAGCTTTCAGATCCGCCTGGATACCGGCGCCGCCGGTGGGGTCGGTGCCGGCAATGCTGAGGATCCGGGGAACCGGCCGGATGGAATGCGCGGCGCTCATGCGTGCCAGGCCTTCACCAGGTCCGTTGCGGCGCGCAGCGGATTGGCCGTTCCGCAGATGGCCGAGACCACGGCCGCCCCGGTGGCGCCTGCGGTCCGCAGCGCCCCAATATCTTCACGCAGGATCCCTCCGATCGCCACCACCGGCAATGGAGACCGTGCGGCAAAATCGGCAAACCCGCTGATGCCCAGAGGCTCGGGATGATCCGGTTTGGTGCGGGTGGGTCGGATAACCCCGGCGCCCAGGTAGTCCACGGTGCCCTGCGGCAGGGTCGCGAGCACATCCAGATGGCCTGGCGTGTTGGCAGTGAGGCCGACGACGGCGTCCGGGCCCACCAGGGTGCGCACGAGTTCTACGGGCAGATCATTCTGGCCCACATGGACCCCGTGCACGGCGGCACGGGCTGCCCGGGCAGCCAGGTAGATATCCACCCTGTCATCCACCAGCACGGTGGCCCGGCTGGCGGCGGCTTCTGCCACGGCAAGGACCAGCGCATAGAAATCTGCCGCCGAAGCGTCCTTCTCCCGGACCTGGATGGTCTTCACTCCTCCGGCCACGGCAGCCCGGACGGTATCGATCACCCCGCGCGGTCCGCACAGCGCCGTGTCCGTCACCAGATAGATGCCGCTGGTCCTCATCCGTTCCCGGGAGTTGGAAACGTCAGCCACTCCGGCCCTCATGCTAGGGCCAGCCGCTCGTCCAGATCCCGGCCGCTGAGCGCGGCCAGTGCGTCGAGGAATCCGACGGCGAAGCTGCCCGGGCCGGAGGCCGCTTCCGCCGCGGGTTCCGCGGCCACCGTGTAGGCAGCCGTGGCCGCGGCGACGGCAGCCAGGGTTCCGCCGTCGTCGGCCACTGCCAGAAAAGCCGCGGTGACCGCGCCCAGCGCGCACCCGCCGCCGGTGACCCGGGTGAGCAGGGAATTCCCGTTGCTGATGCGCACCGTGTCGGTGCCGTCGGTGATCACGTCCGTGGGACCGGAGACGGCCACCACTGATCCGTATTTTTCGGCCAGGAGGAGAGCAGCCGGAAGGGCCTCTTCGGCGTTGTCTGTGGCATCGACGCCGCGGCCCCCGGCGCCCAGCCCGGCGAGGGCGATGATTTCCGAGGCGTTTCCGCGGATGGAAGTGGGACGCAGCGCAAGGAGTTCAGCGGCGAGTGCAGTGCGGACGGGCAGGCTGCCCACGGCCACGGGGTCCAGCACCCAGGGCGTACCGGCGGCGTTCGCGGCTTCGGCGGCTTCGGCCATGGCGATGCGCTGTTCCGCATGCGGAGTGCCCAGATTGATCAGGACTGCGGACGCGGCCCGGGCAAACGGTCCGGCCTCGCCGGGGATGTCGGTCATGGCGGGAGCCGCGCCCAGGGCCAAAAGAACGTTAGCGGTGAAGTTGGTGACCACGGCATTGGTCAGGCACTGCACCAGGGGAGGTTCGGCGCGGAGGTGCGCCAGGAGGGTGGAAACAGTTAACGGTGTCAGGCGAATAGTCATCCGCGACATCCCTTCGCTAGTTCGAACTAGATCAGGTTCAACGGGTGTTATCTCAGCCTCTCGGCACCCCGTGTCACTGCCATCGACTGTAGGCCATTCCGCAGCGAAAGACACCGGCCGCGGCCAAGTGTGTTTCGGTTTTGCCGGTCAGAGCGCGGAGTGCGTACCCAGCCGGTGATAGGTCCGGTTGTGATAGACCAGCGGCTCATCCGGCTCGCCGGAGGCGAGGACCTCCAGCACCTCGGCGGTCAGCAGGATGGAGGCGCCGACGGCGGTGCGGCTCAGGACCCGGGCACGCAGGGCATGCGGCGCCTCGGTCAGCAGCGGCTCCCCGGCAGGCAGGCTTTCCCAGGCCAGGTCCTCGGTGAAGCGGTCAGCGCCGGCCCGGGCAAAGAGGGATGCAAGATGCGCATTGCGGGCGCCGAGCAGATGGACCACCACATTTTCAGCGGCGGCAATGACACCGGCGGAACCCAAAGCGGAAGCCAGCGAGAAGACCAAAATGGGTGGATCGGCGGAGACGGAGGACACGGATGACGCGGTCAATCCGACCGGGCCGGCGGGACCGTGCGCGGTAATGACGGCTACTCCGGCCGGATGGGCGCGGAAAGCGTCCTTGAAATGGTCTGTCAGCATGATTCAAAGCTAGGACCTCAACATTGGTTGAGGTCAAATCGGTGGGCGGGTGCCGGCGCAAACCCGGTTGTGCGGCGTCAAATGAGGCCTTCAGAATTCAAAGGCGCGGGCACCTGTTCCGCGGCCAGCCGATTCGTCGTCAGGGTTCACGAAGCGGCATTCGGCCAGCGATAGGCAGCCGCAGCCGATGCACCCGCCGAGGCGGTCGCGCAGGACCTCCAGGGAATGGATCCGTTCGTCCAGATCCTGACGCCAGGCCGCAGAAAGACGCTGCCAGTCGTGCTGGTCCGGCACTGCATCCTTCGGCAGTTCCTCCAGGGCCCGGGCGATGGTGGCCAGTGGAATTCCCGCCCGCTGGGCCGCCCGGATTACCGCCACCCGGCGCAGCACCGAACGGTCGAAGCGGCGCTGGTTGCCGGCCGTTCTGCGGCTGCTGATCAGTCCCTGCCGTTCGTAGAAATGCAGGGCGGAAACACTCACTCCACTGCGCTCAGCCACTTGGCCCACCGTCAGTTCGGACCGGCCCGGGGTATTCCCGCCGGTTGATACATCTCTGCCCACAGTCCTGCCCTCCGTCGCCGATTCCATTATCCGCCCTGCACTGCTCGCCAGCCCGCGGAGTCAGGGTCGGGTCGGGGTCGGGTCTCGGTCGGGCCGGGCCGGGTCTCGCCGCCTCCCCATCGGCCACAGTATCGCCGAGTGTCCCTCCGCCCCTCCAAGTGCGGCGTATCCAGTGTCGATTTCGCGTCGCAACGCCCCTCAAAGTGCGGCGTGTCCAGTGTCGACTTCGCGCCGCAACGCCCCTCCAAGTGCGGCGTGTCCAGTGTCGACTTCGCGCGGCAACACCCCGCCGAGTGTCGAGAACTTGCGCGAATACGGCGCGTATTCCCGCATCACCGCGACACTCAACGAGGCTATAGACCCTCCTTCCGACACTCGATGGCAACAATTTCGCCGCCCGCGTCTGGCGGTCCAGGCCCGGAGGTGTGAGAGTGGCTTCCTGATCACGCCCCAACCCCGTCGAGTGTGGACTTCCCGCCGGAATACGGCGCGGATTCCCGCATGACCGCGACATTCGACGAGGCGAGAAAACCTCATACCAACACTCGAATCCACCCGGAAAGGCCCTCATGTCCCCTGCAGCTCCCAATGCCGCCGGAACCTTGGTTTTCCTGCAGGGCACCGGCGATCCCGATCCTGTCCCCGCCGAAACCATTCGTTGGATGCTTGCCCAAGATCCGGACCTTGCAGGCTATTCGGTCCTCGACGTTGCCTGGACTTCGGGGGCAGCCCCCGATATCAGCGTGGTTCCGGCCCTCCCGCCACGCTACGAGCCGATGGGCGCTTACAACCCGCCGGCAACCGACGTTGCGGAACGCGGATTGGCTTTGGCAGGACTGGACCTTCTGACCGCTCCACCGCTCCACCGGCCCCCGGGGACCGGAAACCAAGCCATGACAACGGCGGCTGGTCCGGCAGCAATCGAAGCTGCGGAAGAAAACCTACTGGGCAGCAGCCTGCAGCGGCTGACCCTGAATCTGGTCACCGACGTCGCGGTCCGCCGCCGGGCGCCGCTGACGGAGGCAGCATCGGACCTTTCCCGCAGCATCGTCTTTTACCTGCGCCGCGGCGCCGAAGCGCGCACCGCCGTCGCGCATGCCCTGCGGATGGTGAACCAGGACGCTCCGGTAATCCTCTTCGGCCACAGCCTCGGCGGGGTGGCCGCCGTGGATCTGGTGAGCGGTCCCGAGTGGGAAGCCGAAAACCTTCGAGTGGACCTGTTGGTGACGGTCGGTTCCCAGAGCCCATGGCTGTGTCTGCTGGGCGGACTGGCGCATCTGACTTCGGACGGGCAGGGCACCGTGCCCATTCCCTGGCTGAATTTTTGGGACGAACGCGATCTGCTCGCCTTTTGCGCCGAACGTGTCTTCGCCGGACGCGGCGTTCGAATTGTCGACCGGGAGCTCACCTCCGGGGAGCCCTTCCCGAATTCCCACAACGCCTACTTTGCCGATCCGGAGCTTTACCTCGGAATTCGGAAGGAATTGGCAGTGGTCCTTAACGGTTAGCGGCCCTCTGGCCGAGGGATACCGCCTTAGTGTTCACTGGACTACATGAGAGCCATCTGGAAGGGTGCCATAGCATTTGGACTGGTCAACGTGCCGGTCAAGGTTTACGCCGCCACCGAGGATCATGACGTCAGCCTGCATCAGGTCCATGAAAAGGACGGCGGGCGCATCCGCTACCAGCGCCGCTGCGAAATCTGCGGGGAGGTGGTGGAGTACAAGGACATAGCCAAGGCGTACGACGACGGCGAGCAGACAGTGGTCCTGACCGACGAAGATCTGGCGTCCCTCCCGGTGGAGAAAAGCCGCGAAATCGACGTCGTCGAATTCGTACCCAGCGAGCAGGTGGATCCCATCCTGTTTGACCGGACGTATTATCTGGAGCCGGATTCCTCATCAACTAAGTCCTATGTCCTGCTGCGCCGCACCCTGGAGGACACCGAGCGCACAGCTATTGTGCAGTTTTCGCTCCGGCAGAAAAGCCGGCTGGGCGCCCTGCGGGTCCGGGACGACGTACTGACCCTGCAGACCCTGCTGTGGGAGGACGAAGTCCGGGAAGCCTCCTTCCCGTCCCTGGATGAAAAGGTGCGGATTAGCGCCAAGGAACTGGAAATGTCTTCTGCCCTGGTGGAGTCATTCAGCTCGGACTTCAATCCGGCGGAGTTCACCGATGATTATCAGGAGCAGCTGAAGACGCTGATCGAGGCGAAGCTGGAAAAGGGTGAAGCCCTGGATACCGAGGAAACATTCGGCACGGAGACGGAAGAGGAGGGCGGAAAGGTCCTGGATCTGATGGAAGCCCTGCGCCGCAGTGTGGAAAAGAACCGCGACAAGAAATCGGGCGGGTCAAAATCCTCCGGTTCCGGAACCCGGTCCTCGCCGCGCACCAAGAGCGGCGAGGATGACTCCGGGGAAAAGAAACCGGCGGCACGCAAAACCGCAGCCAAAACCAGGAAGGGTGCCTAAGCCATGGCGTTAACCAATTTCTTTCGGGACCGCAACGGACGCATCTGCATTGCCGAAGCTCCCAACCTGCCGATCCTGGCCTGGGCTGGTTTCGGGGCCGCATCCATGATGGCTCTGACACCGAAATACCAGCAGATCATGAGCGCTCTCAGCAAGGGCTCCCTGATCGTGTGGGCGCTGCTGGAAGCGGTGCGGGGCAAGAGTCCGTTCCGCCGCACCGTGGGCATGGCCGCCCTCGCACGGGAGGTCCTTCCCCGTACGTGAGAGGGGGGTCAGGCTCTTTACTGCCGATAGCCTTCCACTTCGCCCACTGGACGAACCGCCGCGTCGTCGGGGTTTTCGCCGGCGTCCAGCCGCGCCCGGCGCTGCCGCAGCAGGTCCCAGCACTGGTCCAGCTGTTCCTCCACCCGGCGCAGCTGATTCAGGCGGTCTTCGGGGTGGTCCGCGGCCGGGGCGTCCCGCAGGGACTGCTCCTTTTCCACGAGCTCTGAAATGCGGTGCTGAATATCTGTAGCGTCCATTCCCCCACGCTAGCCATCCCTCCCACAGGTTGCCAGAACCCAGCCGCATCTCCTCTTCCCCGGCTGCCGCAGCGGTTCAGATCCGGCCCCGGCTCAGCCGGGGAGCAGCTCAGCCAGGCAGCAGCTGGCGCAGGAACCGGGAGAATCCTTCAGGCGCTCTTCCGTCCTTCCGTCCGGACGTGATGACACGCAGACGGTCAGTGGCGATCCACAGCGTACCCGCTGCCTTGATTCGGGCCGCCAGATCCACGTCCTCATGGGCGGCCAGCGGCGCAAACCCGCCGGCACGCCGGTAGGCTGCCGCCGAAAAGCCCAAATTGGCGCCGTGTACGTGGGGATGTCCTTCGCCCAACACATGGAGCCGCCGCCAGCGGGCCAGCTCCTCCTCGGTGAGGTCAGCCGGATCGGGAACCACCGTCCCCAGGACCAGCCCGTAACCGGCGGCAGCGAGACGGTGCTGGCCCAGAAGCCAGTCCTGGGGAACCACTGTGTCCGCATCGGTAGTGGCAATCCAGAGTCCAGGCAGCTCCGGCTGAGCTGCGATGCCGGCGGCCCGTGCGGCGCCGACCGTTCCGAAAGCACCGGATATTTTCCGCAGCTCAAGTTCGGGCGCCCAGTCAGCCTGCAGCCCCGCCACCAGCTCGGCGGATCCATCAGTGCAGGAATCCAGCACCACGGTAATCACGGCGGAGACGCCATGTTCCGCCAGGGCGCGGACGGCATCGGCCACGGATGAGAGGGCTGCCGGCAGCAGCTGTTCTTCGTTGCGGGCCGGGATGATCACGGCCACATGGTCAGGAGCGGTCATGCATCAGGATGCGACTGCCTTGGCCAGCACATCTATCCGAAAGTCCGCCTCACTGTGCTCAGCTATTACCCGCAGACCGTTTTGTGCCCGGAACACGTCGTGGACCTGGTCACCGGTCAGCTCCCAGCCCACGTTTGGATGCCGCCAGTGACACAGCAGGACCACGCCGTCGTCCGTCAGGGAGACTTCGGTGCGGGCGGCCAGCTCCAGCAGCTCGCTGCGCTGGAGGAAATAACCGATCTCCGAAACCACCACCAGGTCAAAGCGTCCGGCGGGCCAGTCCTGCGGCACGGCACCCTGCTCCAACCGCACATGACCAGACCCGGCGAGCCTCTGCCGGGCCATGTCCAGTGCACGTTCGCTGATGTCTGTGGCAGTTACGGCGTCTGCACGGCCCGCGAGCTCCAGGGTGAAGACACCTATGGAGCAGCCGGGTTCAAAGACCGAGGCAAAATGCGGACGCGGAAGCATGGCCAGGCTCAGCGCCCGTTTTCGCTGCTCGTAAAAGCTGCTCTCAAACTGCCAGGGATCGGCCGAGGTCCGGTACAGGTCCTCGAACACCTCGCGGGGCGGACGCGGACGGGTCAGCACAAAGGACTCAAAACTGCGTTCAAAATGGGCCAGGACCTCCGGGCTGAGCAGCGCTTCGTCTCCGGGGGCCGGAGAAAGCGGCCTCACCTGTGTGACGTGCTCGGCCATGGCACGTATTTTGGCGTCTGCGGCCTCTTCGAGCGGGAGCACCACCAGATCCTCCGGGACGTCCGCGGGCCGGCCCCAATGCCACAGCCAGATCGGATATTCAAGCAGCGGAAGCCCCAGGGTGCGGGCGAGTGCGGCAGCCGCCCGGCCGGCGGTGTCGTGATCCGTGTGTCCGTCCGTCCGCCAGGGGGCGGCGAGGACGGTGTGTTCATCCGCCGGACCCACAACGCCGGCCAGGGCGGCATCGAGCTCCGCGCGGTGCCGGGCGAGCCCGCCGTCGGGCAGGTCCAGGAAATGCACCGCGACCTCAGGCGCCAGCTCGGTCACGGCGGCACGCAGCTCGTCCCGGCGAACCCCGGCCAGTTCCTTTGGCGTGAAGGTGGGTGAGTCGGGATGGGACGCCTCGCCCGCGGTTGCCACTACAACATCGACGGCGATACCGCGGGCGGCGAGAATAGCGATGAGCCCGCCGGCGCCCAGGGTTTCGTCATCGGGGTGGGCGGCCAGAAGCACAAGCCGGCCGGTTCCGTCCGGCCACAGCAGTTCCGGATCAAGGCGGCGGCGGCCCTCCAGCGCCGAGATCCATTCCGCTTCGGGGACGGACTTATCCAGATGGCTGAAGGTCACCACGGGAGACCTTCGCCCTGCAGCAGGGACCGGCCCAAGGCTGCATGGTCGCGCTCAGCATGATGCTGGCGAAGGTAAATCCTCAGGTCTGCCGTCCGCCGGGCGTGCTCCTCTTCCAGCGCCAGCGGACCGGGACCCAGACCGTGGTCCACGAGGGTCAGCACCTCTTCGGCAGCGTCCGCCACAACGTTCCTCACCCGGCTCGCCAGAACGGAACCGTCATTGCCCTCAGCCAGGCCGGCGTCGATTCGGCCGGCGGCCATGTCCAGCACAGCGCGCGCAGCCTGCAGTCTGGCGTCCACCCTGCCCAACAGCAGGAGGGCAACCTGATCCGGTTCGCGCTCCGAAGCGGCCCGGAACAGGCGGCGTGCCACCCCCGCTGCTCCGCCGTACCAGCAGGCAGCCACCCCCATTCCGCCCCAGGCAAAGCCCGCGCGTTCCAGGTACCAGTGATCCTCTCCCACCGGACGCGCAGCGGCGCCCAGGAAATCCACCGGACCGCTGTCCACATCGACCAGGCCGCGGCTGACCCACGTGCCCGCCACCGGTGTCACGGAAGGTTGACGCAGGTCCACAGCGAAAGCCCGACGGCGGCCGGAGCCGGTGTGTGCGGTGACCACTGCATAGTCGAGCCGTCCGGCCAGCGAACACCAGGGCTTGCGTCCAGACAGCTCCCAGCCGGTCCCGGTCTGTGTTGCCGCCAAGGCGGTCCCCGGACCTTCGGCGGCAAACACCCCCCAGGTTCCGGGCTCGGCATGAATCCCCGCCTGCGCCATGATGGCCAGGGCATCCAGATGCGGCTCCAGGGCGCGGGCGGCTGTCAGATCGGCAGCGGCAACGGTGGCCAATAGTGACCACAGCCGCTTCGTGCGGCCCTGCCCGGGCAACGGGGCGGCCGCCGCCAGGTCCGCCGCCAGTGCCAGTGCCGCCGTCGCATTCCCCTGGACGTCGGCGGCTTTCCGGGCGAGATCCGGCATATCCGGCACCCCCTGGGCACCGAAGTCCGGATCCGCCGTGTTCAAAACTGTGCTGTCCACCGTGTCCTTACTCCCAGGATCGGCGCTGCAACCGCTCATGGTGCGTTGTTGAGAGACTTTGCACTCAGTTTGCCAGTTCAGCCGGTGGTAATCCTCTTCTTCGCCCGCGGCGAAACAACTTCCGCGGAAACGAGTTACCACCCGAAGGCGTTTTCCCGTTATGCCGGGTACATCCGACCCGGTGCGGACCGTATGCCAGAAAAGACCAACAGGGGTGCACACTGGGTGCACCCCTGTCACGCGGTTCGCGCTTTACCGGCAGCTCCAAAATCTCCGGGGATCAGAGTCCGGCCCGCGGACCGCCTGATTCCGGATCGTCCATGGCGGGATCGGCTTCCGGTGCCGCTGCCAGTGTGGAGGTTGACGTGGCCGGTGCTGCGGCCGAGGTTGGCGGAGCATCAACGTTGCCGCGCCACGCTCCCGTCTCTGCACCTTGGCTCTCGATGAACGCTTTGAAGCGCTTGAGGTCGGACTTCACCTGCCGGTCATCGGCGCCAACAACGGAACCCAGCTTTTCGATGAACGTTTCAGGATCCCAATCCAGCTGAACACTGACCCGGGTTTCCGCGTCGCCGAGCCGGTGGAAGGTCACCACACCGGCATGCGAGGTTCCATCGGTGCTCTTCCAGGCCACGCGCTCGTCGGGGTGCTGTTCCGTAATCTCAGTATCGAAGACCCGCTCCACTCCGCCAATGTTCGTCACCCAATGGCTGCCGGTTTCAGAGGTCTGCGAAATTGATTCAACTCCGCCCATAAACTGCGGAAATGACTCAAACTGCGTCCACTGGTTATAAGCGGTGGACACAGGAACTGCAACATCAATGGATTCTTCTACGGTGGTCATGGAGGTCCCTCCGGTAGTCGGATCATGCCGTACGGAAGCATTCTCTGCATCCTGGCCCCCCACGCTACCCAACAGTTCTGCCGACTTCAAGCAGAAGGTAAGCTTGCTTAGGTTGACGGCTGCGGCGGACCCTGAAAGGGCAGCCCGGAATCCGCAGGCGTCCTTCGTCAACATATTTCGTCAACATTGGAGGAAACGTGAAGGCATCTAAAGAACTGACCACCAATCTGCAGGCCGTCCTGGTGGACCTCATTGAACTGCATCTGCAGGGCAAGCAAGCTCATTGGAACGTTGTGGGCAAGAACTTCCGCGACCTCCACCTTCAGCTCGATGAAATCATTGAGGATGCCCGCCTCTTTGCGGATGAACTGGCCGAGCGGATGCGTGCCCTGCAGGCCGTTCCCGACGGCCGTAGCGTTGCAGTGGCTGAAGGAACCTCGCTGGCACCGTTCCCGGCAGGGCTGGTGGACACCAAGGACACCGTTACGCTCACGGTAGCCATGCTGCACGCCGCAGTAGGAACCATGCGCAAGGTTCACGACCAGGTGGATGAGGAAGATCCCACCACCGCGGACATCCTGCACGGCTTTATCGGCAAGCTCGAGCAGTACGCGTGGATGGTGGATGCCGAGAACATCAAGCCCACGGCGAAGGTAGTTACCGCCAAGGACGCCAACGCGCAGCCCACGCTCTAGTACCTGCAGTCCGGCGGCCTGCATTTCCCCCGGGGAAGTGCAGGCCGCCGCTGTGTCCGGGCGGCGTCGGAGCCCGTGTCTGCCTCCGGCGCCGGAGCGCAGCCGCGACCAGCTAGGCCACTGCTGTCCGAACTTCTTCCAGCAGGGCTGCCATTTCCTGCATCGCCTGGTCGCCGTTTCCCTCGGCCACTGCCCGGGCCACCCGCTCATGGCCCTGCAGAGCCACTTCCCGCGGGTGATCCGGCATGAGGCCCTGATGGGTGCGCCCGGTGAGGACTTCCGCCACCACCTCATCGAGGGAGGCGAACATTTCATTGCCGCTGGAGCGCAGCAGCAGGGTATGGAAGGCAATGTCCGCGGCGAGGAAGTCTTCCAGCCGGCCCGCTTCCCCCAAAAGCCGCAGGCGTGCCGCCAGTTCCACCAGTGTTGAGCGCTCCTCTTCCCCGGCATGCCGTGCGGCACCGGCTGCGGCCATGGGCTCCACCGCAACCCGCAGCTCGGTCAGGGTCCGGAACTGGCTGTCCCTGCCGGGGCCGCTCAGGCGCCAGCGGATGATCCGCGAATCGAAGACATTCCAGGTGTCCGGGTCTTGTACCACTATTCCAATGCGCCGCTTGGAATACACCAGGTTCATCGACTCCAGAATGCGCATGCAGTCCCGGACTACGGTGCGGGAAACACCGAATTTTTCCTGCAGTCCGTCCAGCGTCAAGCGGTCTCCGGGCTGCAGCTCCCCGGCGACGATATCCGCCCCGATGGCATCGATAATGGCCCCGTTCATGACGACTGCTGCCGGCCGAGCACCTTTGCTGTCCACGCTGTTCCCCTGACTTTGTCCAACGTGCAGTCCGGACCCGGTTGTCAAAAACCCGTGTCCCCGCAGTGGCGATGACCGAAATCTACAATGAACAAGCCTAACGTGGCATTGGTGTTATCAATCACTTATATGGTGATACCTTTGTCCTGAAGATTTACTTCGGAGGGGGCAAGCCCGCTTCCGGCGACAACGGCGTCCAAGGAGAAACATGAGCCCCGCCCCCCAGCACCTTGTCATCATGGGTGTTTCCGGTTCCGGCAAGACCACCATTTCCACCCTGCTTTCCGAACACCTGGGCTGGATCGCCGCCGAAGCGGATGAGTTCCATCCCGAAACCAACATCGCCAAGATGTCCTCCGGCACACCGCTGACCGACGAAGACCGTTGGCCGTGGCTGGACTCCATCCGGAACTGGATGGACACCCAGGCCGAAAACGGACGCTCCACCATCGTGACCTGCTCCGCCCTGAAACGGGCGTACCGTGACGTGCTGGCCACGGCGTCCGGAGAGGTTCACTTTGTCCACCTCAACGGTGACGCCGAGGTGCTCAGTGAACGGATGAAGACCCGCAGCGGCCACTTCATGCCCGCCTCTCTGCTGCCCTCCCAAATCAGCACACTGGAGCCCCTGGCCGACGACGAACCCGGGGTGGTCATCGATATCCTCCACTCCCCCGCGGAGATCGCCGCAGACATCCTGGACCGGCTGAACCTTCCTGCGAACTAATTCCTGCTCCGGCGCCATGCGCCGCAGTCATTCACAACAGTCACTCATTTAGTAACGGAGCTAAACCCATGACAATTGAAGGCTGGACCCAAACCCTCGGTGCGGGCCCCCTCCTCCTGATCGCAGCCGGAGCCATTGCGCTGCTGCTGTTCCTGATCCTGAAGCTGCGCGTCCACGCGTTTGTCTCGCTGATCCTGGTCAGCCTGCTGACCGCGTTTGCCACCGGCATTCCCACCGCCAGCGTAGTCACCGTCCTGACCACCAGCTTCGGCTCCACCCTGGCCACTGTTGCCCTGCTCGTGGGCCTGGGCGCCATGCTGGGCCGCCTGGTGGAAACCAGTGGCGGCGCCAAGGTGCTGGCCGAAACCCTGATCCGGGTCTTCGGCGAAAAACGCGCCCCCTTAGCTCTGGGCGTTGCCTCCCTGATCTTCGGTTTCCCGATCTTCTTTGACGCCGGCCTTGTGGTCATGCTCCCGGTGGTCTTCTCCGTGGCCCGGCGCCTGGGCGGCGGTGTGCTCCGCTACGGCCTTCCCGCCGCCGGTGCCTTCTCGGTGATGCACGTTTTTGTGCCGCCGCATCCGGGCCCCGTCACTGCCTCCGGCTTCTTCGACGCCAATATCGGCGTGGTCCTGATCCTGGGCCTGATCATTGCCCTGCCCACCTGGTATCTCACGTCCTATCTGTTCGGTCTCTGGGCCGGAAAGAAGTTTGTACTGCCCATTCCGGCCATTCTGGGCGAGATCGATGAAGACGGCGTCAAGAATCCCCCGAAGTTCGGCACCGTTGTTGCCGTCCTGCTCCTGCCCCTGGTCCTGATCTTCCTGAACACCGGGCTGAACACGCTGTCTTCGGCCGGCATCGTCTCCGAAGAGGCCGCGGCGCAGCCCTGGTACGCCCTGCTGCGCACGCTGGGCGAAACCCCGGTGGCACTGCTGATTTCCCTCCTCGTAGCCTCCGTGGTCCTGGGAACCCGGCGCGGAGAATCCAAGAGCGCCATTGAAAAGGTGTTGGAATCCGCCCTCGGTCCGGTGTGCTCGGTCATCCTGATTACCGGTGCCGGCGGCATGTTCGGCGGCGTCCTGCGCACCTCGGGCATCGGCGATGCCCTGGGCGATACCCTCAGCGACCTCGGCGTTCCGCTGATCCTGGCCGGTTTCCTCATCGCTGCGATCCTGCGCATCGCCCAGGGCTCCGCCACGGTGGCGCTGACCACTGCGGCGGCTCTGATTGCTCCCGGCGTCCTGGAATCCGGCTACAACACGGTGCAGATTGCCGCCATGGTGGTGGCTGTCGCCGCCGGCTCCGTGGTGGTCAGCCACGTCAACGACTCCGGTTTCTGGCTCGTGGGCCGGTTCATGGGCATGGACGTAAAAACCACGCTCAAGACGTGGACCGTGCTGGAAACGCTGATCGGCACCATGGGCTTCGCCCTGGCCGCGCTGGCCTTCGGGCTGGCTTCGCTGGCCTAACCAGCGCACGACGACGGCGGGGCACCTTCGCGGGTGCCCCGCCGTCGTCGTATCCGCAGTGTCAGTGGCACATGAAAACATAAGAAGTTACGAAATTTTTCGGTGCTCCACACCGCCCTAGGGAAGGACCCCACGCACCATGATGGGTGGTCATCACGCAGCATCAGGCGCCGCAGCCTGGGTTGCTGTCGCTTCAACCGCACCGCACGCCCTCGGCTGGTATCCGGTCACGCCGCTGGGAGTGGTCACCGGAGCCCTGCTCACGGCCGGGGCGGCTCTACTTCCGGATCTGGACCACCACAGCGGAACCATTGCCCACTCCCTGCCTCCGCTGACAAAAATTCTGGCAAGGATCACGGAACAGATCAGCGGCGGACACCGGCGCGGAACGCACTCGCTGCTGGGTCTGGCCGTTTTTGTGGCCCTGTCCACCGCCCTGGGCAAGGTCACGGCTGTGGTCCCCGTCTTCGGGTCCGTGGCCGTGGGAGCCGGCCTCTTGTCGGTGCTGCTCATGGGTTTTGCCTTGAAGGCACTGAAGATCGCCGGCGGGCGGGGCCGCAGCTGGCTTCTGGCCCTGGGCCTGTCCGCCTTCATCGCCGTTTACGCGCCCGAAAACAATGACTGGCTGCCGGTCGCCGTGGGCCTCGGCGTAGCCGTACACATCCTGGGTGATCTACTGACCCATCAGGGCGTCATGATCCTGTGGCCCCTGCGGATCAAGCGCCCCCGCTCCTTTGCCGGCATTCCCGTGCTGAACAAGCTCTGGCGCAGCAGCGGGTGTATGTCTCTGCCGCTGATCGGCGCGGCAGGATCCTGGCGGGAATGGGCTCTGATGGTTCCGGTGACGGTGTACGCCTTATATGGTGTGATCCACGCCGCTTTCTTTACCGTGACCCAGTGGGCGTCCGCTTAGAGCGCAGAGTCCGTGCCATACCTCGAGTTGTTCATGGCTGTGAACGATACTGGTAGTTGTGGAACTAGCCCTATTTGCTGTCATCGGCGTGGCGGTCATCGTCACGGTCGCCGCGTTTTCCAAGAGGCTCGGCATTGCCGCGCCCCTGATCCTGGTGGTGGTCGGACTCGGACTGTCCTATGTACCCGGTTTGCCAACGTTCACCGTTCCCCATGAACTGATCCTGATGGGTGTGCTGCCCCCGCTGCTGTATGCCGCCGCGGTGAACGTTCCGGTGGTGGACTTCCGGCGCAACCTCGGCGCCATTTCCAGCCTCTCGGTCTTCCTTGTGCTGTTCTCCGCCTTTGCCACCGGCCTGCTGCTCTACATTCTGCTGCCGGACCTGGACCTGGCCGCCGCCATCGCGCTGGGCGCCGTGGTCAGTCCGCCCGACGCCGTAGCCGCCACGTCCATCGGAAAGAAGCTCGGCCTGCCGCCGCGCCTGGTCACCGTGCTTGAAGGCGAGGGGCTGGTCAACGACGCCACCGCGCTGGTGCTGCTGCGCTCGGCTATCGCCTTCAGTGCCGGCGGCATGTCCAGCATCTGGGACGGTGTGGCTGACTTCGGCTTCGCCGTCGTGGCCGCCGTCGTCGTCGGCCTGCTGGTGGGATTCACCACGGTGTACATCCGCTCCAAACTCCATGACCCGGTCCTGGATACAGCCATTTCCTTTGTGGTTCCGTTCCTGGCCTTCATTCCGGCCGAAGAGCTGGGCGCCTCCGGCGTCCTGGCTGTGGTGGTTGCCGGGCTGTACACGGGCCACCGGGCGGGAGCCGCCTTCAGCGCCCAGGCGCGGATCAATGACAGCGTCAATTGGCACACCGTCCAATTCCTGCTGGAAAACGGTGTTTTCCTCCTCATGGGCCTGGAAATCCGCTACCTGGTGGAGAACATCGATCCGGAACTGCTAACGGTGCGCGAATCGGTGATGATCGGCCTGGGCGTCACCGCCCTGCTCATCGCCATCCGCTTCATCTGGATGGGCCCGCTCATCATGCTCCTGCGGGCCAAGGTGGGCTACCAGGAGCGGCGCACCAACCGTTTCCGGGCCACACTGGACCGCTTCAAGGCGCAGGGACTGGCTGACGAACGCAGCCGCCGGCGGCACTCCCGCGGCGAAGACCTCTACCGGCGTCGGCAGGCGGACATCAAGCAGCTCCGCAGCGAAGGACTGGACTGGCGTGGCGGCGTTGTCATCGGCTGGTCCGGGATGCGCGGCGTGGTGACGCTGGCAGCAGCGCAGTCCCTGCCGGAATCCACGCCCTACCGTGAGCAGCTGGTCCTGATCGCGTTTACGGTGGCTGTGGTGACGCTGCTGCTGCAGGGCGGAACACTGCCGTGGCTCATCCGGATGCTCGGGGTCAGAGGGAGAAATGCCGCCGAAGACCAGCGTGATCTTGCCACCCTGCTGGACGAGATCAGTGACGCGGGGCTGAGGGTTCTGGAGAATCCCGCGGTGTGCCTGGACCTTGATGCGGATGTGGATCCGGATGTGGTGGAACGCGTGCGCCAAAGCACCTTCCTGCGCAGCGAACTGGCCTGGGAACGGGTTAAAGCGCTGGGTATCGGCACCTCCGCGACCCCGCAGCTGCAGTACCGCGAGCTCCGGCGCGCCGTTGTTGATGCTGAACGCGAGGCCCTGTTGACAGCACGCAGGGAAGGCCGTTTCCCGTCCCGCACCCTGGCGGATGCACAGCGGCTGCTGGATCTGGAGGAATCCCGGCTGAAGCCGCGCCTGGGCGAGCACTGACCGCAGACGCGGCGCAAAAGCGGCGCTGTGCCGGAGCGGAACTAGTCCTGGTGGAGCTGGATGTAGTTCCCGCAGCCATCGTCGAATACGGCCTGCGTGCCCATGGCGTCCGTGGCGGGCGGTCCGGTGAAACGGACACCCAGGGCGCTGAGCCGCTCCATTTCCGCCGCCATGTCCTCCACCCCCAGCACCACAGCGGGCAGACCCAGGTCATACACCCCGGTGCGGTAGGCCTCGGCTACGGGATTGTCGCTGGGCTCCAGCAATAATCCGGGTCCGTCGGGAATGTTGGGTGCCTGCACTATAAACAGGTTGTACTCGGGCATCACCATCAGCGGCTCAAAGCCGAGCGTGCCCGTGTAGAAGTCGAAGGCCGCTGCCGGATCGATAACGTGGATACTGCTCATCTTTACGCGCATGGGCGCAAGGCTACCGTGTCAGTCGCCCGGCACTGCAGACCGCCTCAGCGGCTTCGGCGCGGGTTACTGCCCTTAGCGTTTCCCTTACCCTTGGAACCGGCCCCACCCTTGGAACCGGCCTTGCCCCGGGCTCCGGCCCGGGCTGCTGGCTTCCCGCCGGCAGCCGCCTTGTCCCCGCTTCTGCCCTGGCGTTCCTTGGTCCGTTGCCGGGCCGTGGTCTTCTGTTCCGCCTGGACCGAGGGCTGCCGGGAACTATTGGCTGTGCGGCCGCGCACAATTCCCACAAATTCCTCGATGCCCTCATCTTGGGCATCTTCCAGCCAGGCAACCGCAATGCGGGTGGCGGGATAGCCTGTGAGCGGCCGTGCCACGACGTCGCGCCGCGCGTACAGTTTGGCCACGGCCATCGGAAGGACAAGCAGGCCAGCACCCGAAGCCACCACTTCCATTCCGACGTCGGGGCCCCCCACTTCCCGGACGTCCAGCAGGTTCTCGCCGGCCAGATCAGCCAGGTCCAGCTCGTCAAAAGCAGCGACGGCGGAGTCCTTGGCGGCGGCGACCACCGGACGCTCCTCGTAGAGGGCAATGACGCTCAGGTCTGCAGGGCGAAGAAAACCCTCCTCCGGCACACGGACAAACACCAGATCCGCGCGCCCTGCACGCAACTCCTCCAGAACCGCGTCCTCCGCGCACTGATAGGCGGAGACCTCACGGTCCTTCCGCTCTGTCCACCGGCCGATCCATTTTCCGGGCGTCACTCCGGGAACGTAGGCCAGCGTCAGCGGACGGGCTGAGCGGGTCTGGCGGGGGGAGGAATCTGTCGGCACCTTTTCAGGTTAGCCCAGAGCGCTCCTGCTTCTCTCCGCAGTGTTCCTCCGCACTATCTCGGCACGCCCCGCGGCGGGGCCCGCGCCGGATACCCTTAGAAGATGACTTCCGAGAAATCCCAATCCATGAAACCTGCCACGGCAGCCAAGAAACTGGGCATCTATCTGCCCGCAGCGCCGCAGGAGTTCCAGGACGGGCCCATCTCCCGCGCCCAGTTCGACGAGCTCCAGGCCAACCCTCCCGAGTGGCTCGTTGATCTGCGCCGCAACGGCCCCCACCCGCGTCCCGTGGTGGCCCAGAAACTCAATATCTCTATCAGCGGCCTCACCCGGTCGGGAATCACCGACGCGCTGACCACAGCGGAGATCACCGCTCTGCTTGCCGCACCGCCGGCGTGGCTCGTGGAGGAACGGGCCAGCTTTGCCGCAGTCCGCGACGAAGCCAAGCGCGTAAAGGAAGCTGAGGCCAAGAAAGCCCGTAAGGCCGCTCAGGCCGAACAGCAGGCCAATAAGCAGAGCTAGCACTGTAGTTAACAGGAGCAGGCCGCCGGGTATCCGGCGGCCTGCTCCTGTTAACGGCCGTTGCCTGCCGTATGAAGGCATAAAAAAATCACCCCGGCCTGTTAAACCGGGGTGATTCTTAGATGTGCGCGAGGGGGGATTTGAACCCCCACGCCCTTTCGGACACTGGCACCTGAAGCCAGCGCGTCTGCCGTTCCGCCACTCGCGCTAAATGGTTTCCCAAGGCAGCGTGTGCTTTCAGTCTCACGACCTTCAGCGTCTCGATTCCTCGGGAACAGCAGAATCAAGCATACCCACATTTTGGGCAAACACCTAAACGAGCGAAGCCAGCCGGCAAAAACCGCGGCAGGACGGGGATTTTCCTGCCGCCCGCTCGTCGTTCCTCCGCCCGCGAAGGGTTCCGATGCTGCCTCCGATGGACATTTCGGCGCGCGGGAACGCCGTACGCCCGTTAGGTTATTTATTGGGGGAGGCCAGTACTATCGAAGTGGACCTTAGTATCTTTGGCCTGCCTTGATACCGCTCCGAAGCCGCCCGTGGGCACAATCGAGGCGGTTACGGAGCACCCGCGGCCAGTGATGCAACCCAAATGATTCAGATAGACCAGCTACCGCCGGACAGTCCGGACAGATTCCTCGGGAAGGAGGCGAACATGGGCTTACTCGATAACGTTGAACGCGGCATCGAAAAGGTTGTGCGGGGTGCCTTCTCCACAGGCTCGTCCGGCCGGGTGGAACCCCTTGAGCTAGCCATCGCACTGCGGCGTGAGCTCGACGAGCGTTCCTTCACCGTGGGACAGGGCCGCACACTGGCACCCAATGTCTTCACCACCCGCCTGTCCGACGCAGATTTCAAGCGCGCCCAGGAATGGGGGGCTCCGCTGGCGGAGGAGCTGTGCGACGTTGTCATCAAGCACGCACGGAGCCAGTCCTACACACTTCAGGGGCCGGTGCGTGTCTCCTTCACCCGCGATTCGGCTTTGAAGGCCGGGGTGCTCGAGGTGGACTCGTCAACCGAAAAGGCCGGAGCCCCTGCCCCGCGCCCGGCAGCACCGCCTGCACCCCGGCAGGGACCGGCCCGCATGCAGCCCGTCTTGGACATCGACGGCCAGCGGTATTCGCTGAACGCTCCGTCCGTGGTGCTGGGCCGGTCCTCCGAGGCAGATATCCTCGTTGATGACACCGGCGTTTCCCGCCGGCATCTTGAAATCCGCACCGAAAACGGTGTCAGCCGCGCCATAGACCTCGGTTCCACAAACGGAAGCTTCGTCAACGGCCAAAAAGTACAAGGGGAAGCAGATCTTACGGATGGCTCCACTATCGCCATGGGTCGCACCCGCATCACGTTCCGTCTCCTGCCCGTTCGGACCGGGGGACGTTAGTGGACGGTGAATTGATCCTGACCCTGCTGCGCTACGGGTTCCTTATCCTGCTGTGGCTGATGGTCATTAGCGTTGTCGGGGCCATCCGGCGCGATCTGGTGGTGGGCAGCCGCAACCGCACCGGCACCCCGAGTGCCCGCCAGATCCGGAAGAACCCCGACCTGGAGAAACAGGTCCCCGCTCCCGCCAAGGCACCGGCACGCCAGGTTTTCGTCACGGAGGGCCCCCTGCGGGGCACAACCCTGGAGCTGGCATCCAGCCCCATCCTCCTGGGCCGCGCGCAGGAGGCAACTCTGGTGCTGGAGGACGACTATGCCTCCGGCCGCCATGCCCGCCTGTTCCCGCAGGGCAGCCGATGGTTTATCGAGGACCTTGGATCCACCAACGGCACGTTCCTCGGCGGAAGCCAGCTGACGCGTGCCCTGCCGGTCGAGCCCGGAGTTCCCATCCGCATCGGCAAGACGGTCCTTGAGTTGAGGCCTTAACGGTGGCTCTGGTCCTCAACTACGCAGCACGGTCCGATGTGGGCATGGTTCGTCTGAAGAATGACGACTCAGCCTATGTTGGCCGCTACCTCGCCGTCGTCGCCGACGGCATGGGCGGCCATGCCGGCGGCAATGTCGCGTCCGCTTCCACCGTCCTGGACCTGGTCCATCTGGACAGCGAAACTCACGACGACGAGGCGCTAACCGTACTCGCTGATGAGATTCAGGCGGCCAATTCCCTGCTCTCCGAGCTGGTGACCACCAGTCCGCAGCTTTCTGGCATGGGCACTACCGTCACCGCACTGCTGCTGAACGGGAACCATTTCGCCTTCGCGCATATAGGCGATTCCCGGGCGTACCGCCTCAAAAATGGCGTCTTCGAACAAATCAGCATCGACCACACCTTCGTGCAGCGACTCATCGACGAAGGCCGGCTGCGCCCGGAGGAAGCCGAAGTCCACCCACATAAGAATGTCCTGATGCGGGTGCTCGGTGATGTGGATGCCAGTCCAGAACTGGACCTGGCAAACTTCGAGGTGGAACCGGGCGAGAAATGGCTGCTGTGCTCCGACGGGCTAACTGCCGTTCTGCGGGACTCCGACATTGAAAACGTACTGCGGAGCACCCGGGACCTCCAGAAGTGCGTCGATATCCTGGTGGAGCTCACGCTTTCAGGCGGTTCGCCGGACAACGTGACGGTTGCGGTGCTGGAAGTCTCAGAGGTTCCTGATGATTCGGTGGTTACGTTAGAACCGGACACTGCACGCGTCCCCGTCATCGGCGGTGGTGGCACCGCGGCCCCGGCGAGCGAATCACCGGCTGTTCCCCTCACCGCCCGGGACGTCACGGATGCAGAAAAAGCCGACGACGACGAACCGGCCCGTGCCGAACTGATCCGACAGGACCTCTCCCAGCGCCCCCACGTCCTGGTTGGAGCGGCGTCGCTGGCCACCGAAACCGGGCAGATCCCGATCGTTACCAAACGTTCCGCGGAACGTCGTGCGGCCCGCATGCTCACCCACAAGGCTGCCGCACCGCACGCTGAGCCGGCTGCGGAGCCCCAGGAGAGCAAGCCGCGGCGCCGCTGGGTTGTACCCGCTTTCCTGACGCTGATGATCCTTCTGCTGGCTGCGGTTCTCTGGGTTGGCTATACCTGGACCCAGACGCGCTATTACGTCGGTTCCAGCGACAGCAACGTGGCCATCTACAACGGAGTCTCCCAGTCCCTTGGACCCATCAAGCTTTCCTCCGTCACTGAACGCACCGATATCCCGGTTGACAGTCTGCCGGAGTATCAGCGGGACCGGGTCGAAGGCACCATTCCGGCCAAAGACCTGCTGCACGCGGAACAAATTGTTGAGGATCTCAGGGGCACGGCCCGCGTGAACAGCTGTGGCCCTTCCGTATCGGCAACTCCCCTACAGGCCGAGGGAAAGCCGGCGCCCAGCCCCACGGCATCCGCCAGCCCCTCAGCCACTGCCCAGCCTTCCGCTGATCCGGAAGATTGCGGAGGACAAAAGTAATGTCAGATGTACTGACCGCGCCCAAATCGCGTCGAAACATCGAAGCCGTCCTGCTGCTATTGGCCCTCCTGGTGGGAATCGGAGCCAATATGGTGGTCGGCCTCGACCAGGACCGGGCCTTCGACTCGGATTTCTGGACCCAGGGTGCAACTCTCGTGGGACTGGTCCTGGTCTTCCACATTGTGCTGCGGTTCCGGGCTAAATATGCCGATCCGGTTATACTTCCGATCGTCACCGCACTGAACGGCATCGGCCTGGCCATGATCCACCGCCTAGACATCCCGGCGGGCGACAATGCCGCAGACCGGCAGCTGTTGTGGAGTGCCGTAGCCGTCGCAGCTGCCATTGCCGTGCTGTTCCTCATCAAGGATCACCGGATTCTGCGCCGGTACACCTATATTTCCCTGATTGTCAGCGCCATCCTACTGCTGCTGCCCCTGACACCGCTGGGCACCGAGATCAACGGCGCCCGAATCTGGATCAGCGTCGGGGTCGGTACGTTCCAACCGGGAGAAATTGCCAAGATCACGCTGGCTATATTCTTTGCGGGGTATCTATCCACCAACCGTGATCTCATCCTGCTGGCGGGACGCAAGGTCGGCCCCCTGCAGCTGCCGCGGCTGAAGGATCTTGGCCCCATGGTGGCGGCCTGGATCGTCAGTATTGGCGTCTTGGTTTTCCAGCGAGACCTCGGCTCCTCCATCCTGTTTTTCGGCCTGTTTATGGTGATGATCTACGTCGCCACGAGCCGGGTCAGTTGGGTACTGATCGGTGTTGCCCTGCTCACCGTCGGCGGCCTTGCTGCCATGCAGCTGTTCAGCCATGTGGCTCTCCGTATTGACGGCTGGATCAATGCCTTCGACCCGGAGGTCATCGATCGTCCGGGCGGCAGCTGGCAGGTGGTCCAGGGTTTGTTTGGACTTGCCAGCGGCGGGTTGTCCGGCACCGGTTTGGGGCAGGGTCGTCCGGATCTGGTCATCTTCGCCAATTCGGACATGATCATTGCCGCTCTGGGCGAGGAACTAGGGCTGGTCGGCATCTTTGCGATCGTGCTGATGTATGTCCTCCTGGTCTCCCGCGGATTCCGTGCAGCCCTGGGGACCCGGGATGGATTCGGAAAGCTGCTGGCCTGTGGCTTGTCCTTCACCATTGCCCTGCAGTGTTTCGTGGTGATCGGCGGCGTGACCCGCCTGATCCCGCTTACCGGGCTGACTACACCGTTCATGTCGGCCGGCGGATCATCGCTGCTGGCCAACTGGATCATTGTGGCCCTGCTGCTGCTGATTTCCGAGGCCGCCCGGCGTCCGGCCGCCATGGGCCCGATGACCGGCCCCATGGTGCCGGCCCTGCAGGAGGCATCAGCAAAGCCGGCCCCACGTAAACGCACACAGAGGAAAGAGGAGGTAAGCGGCTCATGAATCAAGCCATCCGGAACAGCTGGATCGTGGCCCTGTCCATGTTTGTCCTCATTCTCGGTTCGTTGACCTACGTCCAGTTTTTCGCAGCCGAAGACCTGAACACCAATCCGAACAACAACCGCACCATCTACCAGGACTTCGGCCGTAACCGGGGGTCAATCCTGGTGGACGGCGTACCCATTGCCGAGTCCTTACCCTCCGGTGACCAGTTCAATTTCCAGCGTGTGTATCACCAGCCCGAGCTGTACTCCCAGCTCACCGGATATTTCTCTCTGGTCAGCGGGGTGACTCAGCTGGAGAGCGTCATGAATGATGAACTCACCGGCACCAGCGACCAGCAGTTCCTGGACCGCATCGTGCAGCTGGTTTCCGGCAACCAGCCGCAGGGGGCATCGGTTGAGCTGACGATCGATCCCGAGCTGCAGCAAATGGCCTATGACCTCATTCCCGAAGGGCAGAAGGGCTCCATTGTCATGCTGGAGCCGAAGACCGGCAACATCCTGGCTATGGTTTCCAAGCCCAGTTATGACACCAATCTGCTGGCCGGCCATGACTCCACTGTGGTGGAGCAGAACATGCAGGAACTTCTCACGGTGGATGGATTGTCGCCGTACACCAACGCTGCCACCCAGTCGTTGCTGGCTCCCGGTTCCGTGTTCAAACTTGTTGATGCCGCAGCTGCCCTTGAATCGGGCGAGTATGACGCGGATACCCTCATCGATAACCCGGATAGCCTGCCGCTGCCGGGAACCAACATCTCCCTGCCCAACTACACCAATGGAAACTGCGGCGCCCGGTCGGAGGCGACCATCGGCTTTGCCCTGGAACAGTCCTGCAATACCGTGTTTGCCCAGATTGCCTGGGATCTCGGCGAAGAAAAGATCGTCTCGCAAGCCGAGAAGTTCGGCTGGAACACCGCCCTGCACCTTCCCGACCGCGGAATTTACAGTGTGGTCGCCAGCGGCTTCCCGACGGAGCTGGACCAGGCACAGCTGGCCCAGGCTGCCATCGGCCAGTACAGCGTCACGGCCACGCCGCTGGAAATCGCCATGATGTCCGCCGCCATCGCCAACAACGGCGTGCAGATGACCCCAAACCTGGTGCGGAATGTCCGCGCAGCCGATCTGTCCATCCTCGACGAACCGGAACCTGAAGTGCTGAACACTTCTGTCAGCCCTGAAACGGCCCGCCAGCTCACCGATTGGATGGTTGGCGTCGTAAGCAACGGCACCGCCTCCGCGGCGCAGATTCCCGGTGTGAAGGTGGCCGGCAAAACCGGCACCGCCGAAGTCCAGGACCGGGGCGATAACGCCTGGTTCACCGGGTTCGCACCGGCAGATAACCCCGAAGTAGCCATTTCCATCGTCATGGAAGACGTGGATCTGACCACCGGTGCCCAATTGACCACTCCAAGCGCGCAGAAACTCCTAGAGGCGGTGTTGAATAAGTGAGGCCTACATCGGGTATCACCTTAGGCGGCAGATTCCAGCTCACCGACCGTATCGCCATCGGCGGTATGGGTGAGGTCTGGAAGGCACGGGACCTTGTCCTGGGCCGCATTGTTGCCATTAAGATCCTCAAGGAGGAGTACACCGGGGACCCTGGATTCCTTAACCGGTTCCGGGCTGAGGCGCGCCATACCGCGCTGCTGAACCATGAGGGCATCGCCAACGTCTTCGACTACGGCGAGGAAGAAGGCTCGGCCTATCTGGTCATGGAGCTTGTCCCCGGGCTGCCGCTGTCCTCCATCATCGAACGCGACAAGAGCCTCCCTCCGGACCGCACCCTCTCCATCATCGGGCAGACCGCCACCGCACTGGCGGCAGCCCACAAGCAGGGACTGGTTCACCGCGATGTGAAGCCGGGGAACCTGCTGATTCTGCCCGACGGCCGGGTCAAGATCACCGATTTTGGCATCGCCCGCCTCGCCGATCAGGTGCCGCTGACCGCCACCGGCCAGGTCATGGGGACCGCCCAGTACCTGGCACCAGAGCAGGCCACCGGACAGCAGGCCACCGGTTCCAGTGACATCTACGCGCTTGGTGTCATCGGTTACGAGCTGCTGGCCGGCACCCGGCCCTTCTCCGGCGAATCCCAGATTGCCATTGCCCTCGCCCAGGTCAATGACACTCCGCCGCCGCTGCCCGAGAGCATACCGCTGCCGGTCCGTGCCCTGATCATGTCCATGCTGGCTAAAGATCCCGCCGACCGCCCGGCCGACGCCGAGGCACTGGCCCGCGCCGTAGCCGCCATCCGCCGTGGCGACATCGCCGCTGCGGAAGCTGCGGTCCCCGGAATGCTGCTTTTCGGCGGCGGCGACGCCACTGTGGTCAACGATGCAGTGACCGCTCCCGTACCCACTACAGGCACCTCCGCAACCCGCGCCGTGAACAGCACGCCGTCCACTTCGGCACTTCCCACCGTCGCAGGAGCAGCTGTGGGGGCGGAAGCGCCCGCCACCGGCGAAGTTGCTGCCTCCAGGGACTGGACTGATGATGAAGTCGACGACGTCGATGGAACCGGTGACGGGAACGGCGAGGACACCGATGAGGGGACTCCTGCCAAGCGCCGCAGCCCGTGGACCATCCCCCTTATAGCCCTGCTAGTACTGCTGATCGGTGCCGTGGTGGTCGCGTTCCTGGTGAACGGCAACAACGGCGATAACCCTGATCCGGCCCCGACCACTTCGCAGGCGACCAGCCCGAGTGCCACACGGACCTCTCCCGCGCCGTCGGAGACCCAACCGTCCTCCCCTTCAGAGACACCTTCAGAAAATGCTGACGAAATCACGATCAACTCCGCCAGCTATGAAGGCCGTCCCTTCAACGAAGTTGAGGCTGAACTGACCAACCTGGGTCTCGCCGTGAACGGCAATCCGACGGAGTCTTCCGACTTCCCCGAGGGCACTGTCATGGACATCAACCCGGTGGGGACCCTTACCCGCGGCACCCTGGTCACGGTTACCTACTCAACCGGGGCACCCACACCGGAAATGACCACGGTTCCCAGCGGCCTGACCGGGTTGCAGGGCAGCGAAGCTGAACAGCGGATCAGCGCAGCCGGCCTGGTCCCGGTCAACGGCGGCGCCCAGCCCTCAAACCAGCCCGCCGGAACCGTAGTGGCCGTCAATCCTTCCGAGGGAGCACCCCTCCCGCAGAATTCCACGGTCACCTACTTCACCTCGGCTGGTCCCTCCACCGCGGCCCCCGCTCCCACCGCCGCGCCTGAACCCACGGAGTCCACCGAGTCCACCGTTCCGGCGCAGCCCAACGGCACAGATCCTTCGGCCGGGTAAGCAAATATGAGCGCAGAATTCCTCAAAGGACAACCCACACTGAACACAGAACGGGTATTAAACGGCCGTTACGAGATCGGCGAGCTCATTGGGCGCGGCGGCATGGCTGACGTGTACCTGGGCCGTGACATCAGGCTGGGCCGCTCCGTTGCCATTAAGGTTCTGCGCCCTGATCTTGCCCGCGATCCGCTGTTCCAGTCCCGGTTCCGGCGTGAGGCTCAGGCCGTGGCGGGTTTGAACCACCCCTCGATCGTCAGCGTTTACGACACCGGCGACCAGGAGTCACCGGAGTCCTCGCCCGGCGAGGTGCGTCTGCCCTTTATCGTGATGGAGTACGTCCCGGGCCGGACCCTGCGGGACCTGGTCAAGGCCGGGGAAATCACCACGGAAAAAGCCGTTGACTATGCTCTGGGCGTCCTCGCAGCACTGGAGTACAGCCACCGGTCAGGCATTGTGCACCGTGATATCAAGCCCGCCAATGTCATGGTGACCGCCGACGGCGGTGTCAAGGTGATGGATTTCGGCATCGCCCGGGCCATGGCCGACTCAGCCGCCACCATGACCCAGACCCAGGCAGTGATCGGCACCGCACAGTATTTGTCGCCCGAACAGGCCCGCGGCGAAACAGTGGACGCCCGCAGCGACCTTTATTCTGCTGCCTGCCTGCTGTTCGAAATGCTCGCCGGCCGCCCCCCGTTCATCGGTGACAGTCCGGTCTCCGTCGCCTACCAGCATGTCCGGGAAGCACCGCCGAAGGCCAGCAGCTTCAACGAGAAGATTCCCGCTTCGCTGGACGCCGTCCTCGAGCGCGGCCTGGCAAAGGACCGCGCGGACCGCTATCAAGACGCCCATGCGTTCAGGGAAGCGCTCCTGAGTGCCCGAAGCGGAGTAGCAACGCCACCGGATTCCTCTCCGGCCACCAACCCAACCGAGGCCTTGACTGTTGCGCCCCCCAAGCGTGCCGCCGTCGACGTCGGTCCCATCGAGCATGAGCCCCGTACCCGGGCCATGGCCCGGGTACGCTCCGGAGGTCCGCTGACGACCTCCGCGGAAGCGAAGGACAGTCACGAGGACGACGACGGCCCGGCGGCGTTTGCCATCGGCAATGCCGGAGAACGCGATCCGGACCAGAAAGCCCGCCGGCGCGCCTGGATCACCACCCTGTGCATTGTGCTGGTGCTCCTGCTCGGGGCCGGATCCTTCCTTGCCTACAACCTGTTGAATCCCAAGGAAACGGCGCCGGTAACGGCGACGATGCCCACTATCCAGTCAAAAACGCAGACCGATGCCCTGAATATCATCATGGATGCCGGGTTTGGTCCGCCGACCATCGAGCAGCAATACAGCGACACGGTGAAGTCCGGTTTGGCTATCGGAACGGAGCCGGAAGCCGGAACCGTTGTTCCGCTGGACCGCAAGGTGGTGCTCTATATCTCCCAGGGGCCGGCAACTGTGGTCATTCCTGAGAACCTCGCCGGAATGACTGAGCCGGAAGCTCGTGACGCCCTGCGCAGCCTGAACCTCCAGGGCGGAACCACTGGTGAGGCCAACAGCGCCACCGTGCCCGCGGGCAGAGTCCTTTCCACCACCCCCGGCTTGGGACAGTCCGTTCCGGTGGGCACCTCGGTTAATCTGGTGCTTTCCACCGGTAACGTCACCGTTCCTGATCTGGTGGGCATCCCGGTGGAATCGGCGGAGGCCATTCTGGCCGATCCGGCCTACTCATTGACCGTAACCATCAATGAAGTGGAAAACGCCGTGGTGGAACCCGGCATCGTGACCGATCAAAGCATCCCCGGCGGGTCGGATGTGGAACAGGGCAGCACAATCGCCCTCACCGTTGCCAAAGCGCCTGCGGAACCCACCGCAGAACCCTCGCCCAGCGCGTCCCCGGAACCCAGCCCGTCCAAATCGGCGAAGAAAAACAGGGACGACGACTAGTAATAGCCCTGTCCAGCCGCGCTCATTGCTGCTAGCGCAGCGGGGTTTGCGCTGGAGTGGACATCAGCGGGCTGAGCGTTGCGGCGTGCGCCACGGCTCCGGCCAGGCCAAGGCCCTCCAGCCAGTTCCCCAGCATCTGGTAGCCGCCCTCGGTCAGTACTGATTCAGGGTGGAACTGGACACCGGACAGGGGTGCGCCGACGTGCCTGAGTCCCATGATGATTCCGCTTTCGGTCCGCGCTGTGACCTCGAGTTCCGCCGGAATGGTATCGGCCACCGCCGCCAGCGAGTGGTACCGGGTTGCCGTCACCGGACTCTTCAAGCCCTGGAAGACGTCCGTGCCGTCATGTCTTACCGAGGACGTCTTGCCGTGCATGAGTTCCGGGGCGTGGGTGACGGTTCCGCCGTATGCCTCGGCCAGCGCCTGATGCCCTAGGCAGATTCCGAGCATGGGTTTGTTGTTGTTCCCGCACCAGCGGATCAGTTCCACGCATACGCCGGCCTCAGCTGGTGCCCCCGGCCCCGGAGACACCAGCACGCCGTCGCGCGCGTCAGCCAACTCAATGGCCTCTGCCAGAGTGACGTCGTCGTTACGCACCACTGTGGTTTCGGCGCCCAGCTGCTGCAGATAGCCAACCAGCGTGTAGACAAAGCTGTCATAGTTGTCGATGACCAGGATTCGGATACCGCTCATGTGTTCTAGGAACCGCCAATCGTGGAGTCGGTGAGGGGACTGAGGAAGCTGAATTCGGAGAACCAGGGGAACACATAGTTCATGAGCAGGAGCACCACGCCGGCAATCAGCACCAGGGCAAGGAGGGTGCGAACCCAGAACGGACCCGGCAGGCTCCTGAAGATCCAACCGTACATTTTTAGCCTGTTCCTTCCGCGTTGTGGGCAACCTGAGGCGCAATGTCCGCCGGCGGTCCGGCAGACAACGGCTGCCAGGAATCCATCACCGCATACGCAATAATGCGTTCCTGGGCACCGAACCGCGGATTGCAGCTGGTGAGCGTCAGGAACCGTTCAGTGGGCACTGCCGTGGGCTGGGTGGGCACCGGTGCAATGACATCCACGCGGTCCGGCAGGACAATCTGGTTGTTGCGGTAGACATAGGTGTAATAGCCGTCCTTTGTCTGCACATAGATCTTATCTCCGGGTACCAGCGTGTGAATGGCGTCAAGAACCTGCCCGTGGGTCTGCCGGTGGCCGGCTACGGCAAAGTTGCCCACTTCGCCGGGCATGGCCGTGGACGGATAGTGTCCCAGCCCCAGCGAATCCAGCACTGCGGTTCCCACGCCGCTTGTGACGGGACGGGAATAGGTGTCGCCGAATCGCGGGATGTAGACCACCGCGAAGGTTCGGCCTTCCTCCTCGATAGCCGGCAGGACCGCCGGATCTCCATAGTCCGGACCGTCAGCGGCAGTCTCGGGTGCCGGTATCACCGGGCCGTCGAAGTCCTCGAAAAGGTTGCCCACAGCCTGATCCTGTTTGCGGTCCGCATCGATGTTCGTCCACCAAAGCTCCCACACCACGTACAGCACCAGGAGCAGCCCGAGGGTAATCAACAGTTCGCCGATGATCTGGATAACCAGCTGACCACGGCTGCGGCCGGGCCGTCGCCGCCGCCTGCCGCGGGAACCTGCGGGAGCAGGCGCGGCGATGCGAGAGGTGGCCACATTTACCTTTCCGTTAACCAGCACGGAGATCCGGGCTGTCGCGGGCGGCACGTATGAGCCCCGCAATTCGCTACGATGAGTACAAGGGAAACAGCCAGGTGCGGTGGCAGCCCCCAGTCAGGATACAGCCGGGCGGCAGTCCGGTGCGGCACTACTGCACCCGTGGCCCCGCCATGACCGAACACACCGGCCAGCGAGCCGGTTCCTAGGAGGATCCGTGCCTGAGTCGAAATCCCGCAAGAAGCCAGCAGCCGCAGCACCGACCCCCAAGGCCTCCTCAGCGCCGAAACCAAATCCCGTCTGGTACAAGCCGGTCATGTTCGGGCTAATGATCATCGGCCTGCTGTGGATCATCGTCTTCTACATTTCTCAGGGCGTGTACCCGGTGCCCGCGCTGGGTGCCGGAAACATCCTGGTTGGCTTCGGCGTTGCCATTGTCGGCTTCCTGATGACCACCCGCTGGCGCTGAAGGTCCTTCTGCATCCGGTGCCTCCACAGGGTGCCGTCTTGGCCTGAGCCCTTCTTCAGCTCCACATCGAGTGCCTCCCCTGCTACCGGCAGTGGAGGCACTCGTTTTTTCAAGCGAATGAAAAGACGTTGTGCACACACTGTGCACAGAGTTATCCACAGGTGTGTGTAACTTTGAGCCCACCGATTCGAAAAACCCCGGAATGGCGGGCCTGAGAGTTATCCACAGCTGTGGAATTACATGTGTGTAACTCAGTTTTGCCTCTGGATAACCTGTTCACAGCGCAGTCCCCACCCTGTGGATAACTCCTGGAGCAGCTGCAATTCCCAGATCAGCGCATGCTGCGGTCGGGTCGGGAATTCTGCCGGGTTCCGATCCCTGCGACACAGCTGGATCCTTAATCGGCGCGTATTTTCCGCCGCTTCTACAGCAGGGAGCCGGATGCATAGGCATCCGGCCCCCTCAAGTTATTAACACTGTGGGTATCCCTGTGGATAACGCGGCCGGCGTCAGGTCAGTCCCTTGGCGACTGCAAGTACGGCGGAGATCACGCACAGGAAGACCGCAATTCCGGCCAGGCCGGTGAATTGGATCAGGGACCGGTTCTTGCCTTTGGGGGCATAGACCAGAACGGCGGCGCAGGCAACACCGGTGAGCAACCCGCCTAAATGTGCCTGCCAGGCGATGTTGGGCACAAAGAAGCCCAGGGCAAAGTTGATGGCCAGCAGGATCAGCACCGATCGGACACTGGCCCGCCGCTGCAGCAGAACCACCAGCAGGGCACCGAAGAGACCAAAGATGGCGCCCGAAGCCCCAACCACAGGCTGGTTGATGGGGCTGAGCAGCAGTACACCCACCGAACCGCCCAGCGCAGAGATCAGGTACAGCAAGGCGAAGCGCAGCCGTCCCAGCTGCGGTTCCAGCCCCTGCCCCAGGAACCACAGGGCGTAGAGGTTGAAAGCGATGTGCAGGATGTTTCCGGGAGAGTGCAGGAAAGCGGAGGAGAGCATTCGCCACGGTTCAACACCCGTGTACAAGGGTGCGTACCAGAGCTCGTAGGTGAAGGGCGGGTAGAGAAACTGAACAGCGAAGAAGGCCACGCAAATGGCCATCAGGGTAATCGTGACAACAGGCTTCCCCGTGGAAACCCTGCCACCGTAAGAAGTCCGGTAGGCAGGTGACTGGCGTTGACTCTCACGGAAACAATCCACGCACTGAATACCTACGGGTGCGGCGTGCTGGCACTCCGGACAGGCCGGACGGCCGCAGCGCTGGCAGCGGATGTAGCTGACCCGGTCCGGATGACGCGGACAGACCGGCACCTGTGAGGCGGGGGTTTCAGCAGGCACTCCATACGACATTGCGTTACTCCCAGAGAGAAAATGAGTCCAGATGGACGAAAGGCCCCGGCCGAAATTTCGGCCGGGGCATCCGTGAGCTGGTTAGAGCTGTTCCACAGTGATGCTGTTGATGACAACGTCTTCGGCCGGCTTGTCACGCATATCGGTGGCGACGGCGTTGAGCTGGTCCACCAGTGCGCGGGACTCATCGTCGGCTACTTCGCCGAAGATGGTGTGTTTGCCCTGCAGCCAGGTGGTGGGCACGGAGGTGATGAAGAACTGGGATCCGTTGGTTCCGCGGCCCATCTGCACACCGGCATTGGCCATGGCCAGCTTGTACGGGGTAGAGAAGTCCAGGTCCGGGTTAATCTCGTCGTCGAACTGGTAGCCCGGTCCGCCGGTGCCGCGGCCCAAGGGATCGCCACCCTGGATCATGAAGTCCTTGATGATGCGGTGGAAGATGGTGCCGTCATACAGCGGGCGGCTGGTCTTCTCTCCGGTTGCCGGGTCGGTCCATTCGATCTCGCCGGTGGCCAGGCCAACAAAGTTCTTGACCGTCTTGGGCGCGTGGTTGCCAAAGAGGTTGACCTTGATATCGCCCATGGACGTGTGGATGGTCGCAATTGCGGTAGGAATAGCAGTCATATGCCTCATTCTTCCACGACAGCGCTGCAGAAGGGCGGAATTTGGCCGGTTCAGCGCACAGTGAAAAGTCCGCCCCGCCCGGCGCATCGATGGCAAACACTTGCCAAGTCAACGTAGGGTAAGGGTGAACCGTCACTATCCCGGGAGGTAGTTTTGAAGAAGAAGGACCGCATGGCCCGTGACTTTGAAGCCAATGTCACTGCAGGCGTAGAAACGGCACGTGACTGGGCTGTACCCAAGGTGGAGGCCGCACGTGACTGGGCAGTGCCCCGCATTGAAAAGGGCATCGAGACCGCTTCACCCAAGATCCAGGAAGGCATTAAGCGAGCCGGCGACGGCGTTGCTGCCGGAGTAGCCACGGTCACGCCCCGCATCCAGGAAGGTCTGCACAAGGTGGGTCCGAGGATCAGCCACGCAGTGGATGAAGCCACACCCCGCATCCAGCACACCCTGGACCGCGCCACTCCGGTGATCTCCGGTGCGCGCGACAAGGTGGTTGACGACTACATTCCCACCCTCTCCACCCGTATCGGCGATGCTTCGTCATCGGTAACCCGCACGCTGGGTGCCGCTTCTGTTCCGGTCCAGACGGCTGTTGCCAAGGCCACCGGTAACAAGAAGGCGCTGAAGAAGGCCCAGAAGGCAGCTGCCCAGGCAGCCAAGGAGGCCCGTAAGAACCGGAAGAGCGGTGGTAAGGGCTGGCTGATTTTCGGCATCCTTGCCGCAGCTGCCGCCGCCGGAGTTGCCGCGTGGCGCGCCTCGCGTCCGGTGGAGGACCCCTGGAAGACGCCGGCACCGGCCAAGCCCGAGACCATCAAGGTTCCGGAGCCCAAGCCTGCGTCGCCCCAGCCTGCAGCGGCTACGGCTCCCCAGCCCGCAGCACCTGCTGCCGCCGTCTCCACACCTGAGACGCCGGTTTCCAAGGCTGCCGCCAACGGCAAGGAATCCGTCAAGGAAACCAAGGAAACCGTGGCCAGCATCAAGGAAGCCGCAGAGCGTGCTGCAGCACGCAGCGGCGACAAGGTTGCCGAGGCCGCCAAGCACAGCAAGGAAGCCGCAGCCAAGGCTGCAGACGCCGTAAAGACATCCGGTGCTCATGCTGACAAGTCGGATAAGTCCACCGAGTAGTTCACCGCTTTACACCTGCGCTAAAAGAGGGCTCCCGCTTGGCGGGGGCCCTCTTTTGCATGCTGGGGAACAACCTTAGTTCTCCACATCCCCGCCCAGGGCCGGCGGTGCGGGCAGAAGGGGATCAGCCCGGCCGGACCGGCGGCCCTGGCCGGTCACCACAACGGCGAGCCCCACCAGGATCATGGCCAGTCCGGCGTATGTTCCTGCCGGCAGCTGCTCTCCCAGGAACACGGCGGCGAGGATGGCTGCGCCGGGGATTTCCAGCAAAATAATCATGGATACCACCAGCGGCGAGATCACTGCCAGCAGATGGTTGAAGACGCTGTGTCCCAGGAGCTGGGCCACCACCGTCACGGCCAGGATTCCCGCCCAGGCGGCCGGTTCAAAGGACACCAGAGGCTGGCGGAAAAGAACACAAAGAACCAGCAGGAGGATGGAGCACAGCCCATAGCAGAGTGAGGTATAGGTTCCGGTGCTCATGGTGGCCCGGGCCTTGCTTCCGGCGATGGTGTAGAGCCCGGCCAGTGCCCCTCCGGCAACGGCCAGGAGATCTCCCAGCAGCGCCTCACGGGAGAGCGCCAGGTCAAAGCCCGTGATGACGACGACGCCAAGCAGCGCCGCTCCCAGGCCGGCCAGGACACGCGGAGCCACCGGGATACCCCGAAAGACGTTAAAGAGGGCGATCCATCCCGCCTGCAGACATACCAGTGCCGTCGCCGCAGCAACCGACGTCAGCTTCAGGGATGTGATGAAACAGGCGAAGTGCAGGGCAAGGGCCACCGACGCGATGGAGATCCATTTGGCTTCGGACCGGGTCAGCCGGAAAAATCCGCCCGGGTTTCGGAGCAGTGTGGGGGTTCCCATAACCACCGCTCCCAAAGCGTTGCGCCAGAACGCAATGGCCAAAGCCGGGGCTGCGGTTGCCGCCATAATGGGGCCGGAGGCAGAAACGCCGAGGACGCCGACCACGGCTAGGAAAACGATCACCAGAGCAACAATAGTTGACCTGAGGGGGAGTCGGCCTGCACCGAGCCTATCCGGGCCGGCGGGGCTGTTAAACCAGAAAGTCCCAGCCAATACGGCTGGGACTTTCTTTCGGTGGAGGCACGGGGACTCGAACCCCGAACCCCCTGCTTGCAAAGCAGGTGCGCTACCAATTGCGCCATGCCCCCGAAGGTGAACTCATCCAGTATATCCCACCCTGACCTGCGGCGGAACCGGAATTCTTCTTTTCTGGAAATCAGTCAACCTGGTCAGTGGACGACTTCCACACGGATTTCTCCGCAGCAGTTTCCTGCCATTTTTTTGCAACAAGGATTCCTGCAACCGCTGCTACAGCTACTGCCAGCAACTTCTTCACAGTGCCTCCTTGCCTAGTGGGGCATCACCTTTCAGTGATGTTCCGTGGGCGCACCAGGACTTGAACCTGGGACCTCTTCGTTATCAGCGAAGCGCTCTAACCGCCTGAGCTATGCGCCCCGATACCTTCTCGGGCCGAGATAAAACTTTACCCCACCTCTGCCGGGAACCCAAATCGGAATCCGTTTTTCTGTTCGGCCGGCGGTTTTTAGCGCGCCGGCCGAACGGAAAATCCCAAAATAGGAGCCTTTTAGTCGTCAGTGAGAGTGACGCCGATGCCGCCCACCAGGGTGGAGGCAATGTTGTACAGCACGGAGGCGAGCATGGACAGGGCCGTCAGCAGCAGCACATTGACCACGGCGATGATCGTTGCGAAGGAGACCACCTGTCCCAGCGAAGCGAATTCCCGGAGGTCAAAGCCGCCGGATTCGCTTCCCGCGATGTCACCGAGCAGGGTATTGACCCGGTCAAAGATGCCGGTCAGGTCCAGTACCGTCCACAGCACAATTGCGGCCACCACGGTCACGACACCCAGTGCCACGGACAGCAGGAACGCCATCTTCAGCACCGACCACGGGTCGACCTTGCTGACGAGCAGGCGGGCCTTACGGGCCTTGGCCTTAGGTGCCGGCTTCACGAGCGGCTGCCGGTTGGCCGGAGCGCTCTGACCACCTCCGGGGCGCTGGGCGGGACGCGCGGGTGTCTTGACCCGGGGTCCTGCGCCCGACGCCGACCTGGGATTTGAGTTGGTCGAGCTCACTCGTTACCTCCATCTTCTGCTGACTGAGCATCCTGCTCAGCCGTTTTGTCTGTAGCCAACGGTACTTCATCCGCACTGGTGCCTACAGCCTCGGCATCGTCCTGCTGAAGTCCTTCACCGGCGCCGTCAGCACCGTCGGCGGGAACCGAATCGTCGTCGGCCTCTTCGATGCCCAGGTCCCTTTCGGAGTTGCGGGCAACCGCAATGATGCGGTCATTCTTATCCGGCTTGGCGAAAATAACACCCATGGTGTCCCGGCCCTTAGCGGGAACCCCCACCACGGAAGAGCGGACAACCTTGCCGCCCTGCATCACCACCAGGACTTCATCTTCCTCCTGCACAATCATCGCCCCGACCAGGTGCCCCCGGTCATCTGCGAGCTTGGCCACCTTGATGCCCAGACCGCCGCGACCCTGCACACGGTATTCCTCCACCGCAGTGCGCTTGGCGTAGCCGCCCTCAGTCACAATGAAGACGTAGGAATCCGCGGTGACCACATCGGCGGCCAGGAGTTCGTCATCCTCGCGGAACTTCATGCCGGTAACGCCTGAGGTGGCCCGGCCCATGGGACGAAGGGCATCGTCGGTGGCCGTGAAGCGCAGGGACTGGCCCTTCCGGGACACCAACATCAGGTCGTCGGTTTCGGACACCAGCTGGGCGGAGACCAATTCGTCGCCGTCGCGCAGGTTGATGGCGATGACGCCGGCGGATCGGTTGGTGTCGTAGTCCTCCAGCCGGGTCTTCTTCACCAGACCGCGCTTGGTGGCGAGCACCAGATACGGAGCTGCATCGTAGCCGGGCAGGTCCAGCACCTGGGCAATGTGTTCATCGGGCTGGAAGGCCAGCAGGTTTGCCACATGCTGGCCCTTCGCATCACGGCCGGCTTCCGCCAGCTCGTATGCCTTGGCGCGGTAGACCCGGCCCAGGTTGGTAAAGAACAGCAGCCAGTGGTGGGTGGTGGTCACGAAGAAGTGCTCGACGACGTCGTCCCCGCGCAGCTGCGCACCCTTGATGCCCTTGCCTCCGCGGGCCTGCTGGCGGTAGTTGTCGCTGCGGGTGCGCTTCACATACCCGCCGCGGGTGATGGTGACCACCATTTCCTCTTCAGGAATCAGGTCTTCCATGCTCATGTCGCCGTCGTAGCCCATCACAATGTGGGTGCGGCGGTCGTCGCCGTACTTGTCCGTGATCTCGCGCAGTTCTTCGCTGACAATCTGGCGCTGGCGGGATTCGGACGCGAGGATAGCGTTGTATTCGGCGATTTCGAGCTGAAGCTTGGCGTGCTGATCCTGAATTTTCTGGCGTTCCAGGGCGGCCAGGCGGCGCAGCTGCATGTCCAGGATGGCCTGTGCCTGCAGTTCGTCGATGTCCAGCAGCCCCATGAGACCGGTACGGGCCTCTTCCACCGTGGTGGAGCGACGGATCAGGGCAATGACATCATCCAGGGCGTCCAGGGCCTTGAGCAGGCCGATGAGGATGTGCGCGACTTCTTCGGCCTTGCGCAGCCGGTAGCGGGTGCGCCGGACGATCACTTCGAGCTGGTGGGTAACCCAGTGGCGGATGAAGGCGTCCAGGCTGAGGGTGCGCGGCACTCCGTCCACGATGGCCAGCATGTTGGCACCGAAGTTTTCCTGCAGCTGGGTGTGCTTGTAGAGGTTGTTCAGCACCACCTTGGCCACGGCGTCGCGCTTGAGCACGATCACCAGGCGCTGGCCGGTGCGGCCGGAGGTCTCATCGCGCATATCGGCGATGCCGGAAACCTTGCCATCCTTAACCAGCTCGGCGATCTTGATCGCGAGGTTGTCCGGGTTGGCCTGGTAGGGGAGTTCGGTGACCACCAGGCAGGTGCGGCCCTGGAGTTCTTCCACGTTCACCACGGCGCGCATGGTGATGGAGCCGCGGCCGGTGCGGTAGGCGTCCTCAATCCCCTTGTGGCCCAGGATCTGCGCGCCGGTGGGGAAGTCCGGGCCCTTGATCCGGCGGATCAATTCCTCGAGGAGGACGTCGTTAGGAGCCTCCGGGTTTTCCAGATACCACTGAACGCCGTCGGCAACTTCACGGAGGTTGTGCGGCGGAATGTTGGTGGCCATGCCCACGGCGATGCCGGAGGAACCGTTGACCAAAAGGTTCGGGAACCGCGCCGGGAGGATGGTGGGTTCCTGGTTGCGGCCGTCATAGTTGTCCATGAAATCGACGGTTTCCTCGTCGATGTCGCGGACCATTTCCATGGCGAGCGGTGCCATCTTGGTTTCGGTGTACCGGGGAGCGGCGGCGCCGTCGTTGCCGGGGGAGCCAAAGTTTCCCTGACCCAGGGCCAGCGGGTAGCGCATGGTCCAGTCCTGGATCAGGCGGACCAGGGCATCGTAGATGGCCGAGTCGCCGTGCGGGTGATACTGGCCCATGACTTCGCCCACCACGCGTGCGCACTTGTTGAACGAGCGCTCGGGACGGTAGCCGCCGTCGAACATCGCATACAGCACGCGGCGGTGCACGGGCTTCAGTCCGTCCCGCACGTCCGGCAGGGCACGCCCGACGATGACCGCCATGGCGTAATCCAGGTAGGACCGCTGCATTTCAGTCTGCAGATCGATCTGTTCAACCCGGTCTGAGAGGGTCTCTTCACTCATTGGTTGTTCCGTTCCTCAAAAGCTCTTTAAATCCGCGGGCGCAGGGGTGGCATGGTCCTAGATGTCCAGGAAGCGCACATCCTTGGCGTTCTGCTGGATGAAGTTGCGGCGGGATTCAACGTCTTCGCCCATCAGGACGGAGAAGATCTGGTCCACGGCGGCGGCATCGTCCATGGTGACCTGCAGCAGCGTGCGGTGGTCGGGGTCCATGGTGGTGTCCCAGAGCTCGGTGTAGTCCATCTCGCCCAGACCCTTGTAGCGCTGGATGCCGTTGTCCTTGGGCAGGCGCTGGTTGTTGGCCAGGCCGCGGGCCACAACTTCGTCGCGTTCCCGGTCGCTGTAGACGTAGTCATGGGCGTGGTTGGACCACTTGATCCGGTACAGCGGCGGCTGCGCCAGGTACACAAAACCGCTTTCGATCAGCGGGCGCATGTAGCGGAAGAGCAGGGTCAGCAGCAGGGTGGTGATGTGCTGGCCGTCCACGTCGGCATCGGCCATCAGCACAATCTTGTGATAACGGGCCTTCTCCACATCGAAGTCCTCGCCGATCCCCGCACCAAAGGCGGTGATCATGGACTGGACTTCGGCGTTGCCCAGCGCGCGGTCCAGGCGGGCACGCTCCACGTTCAGGATCTTGCCGCGCAGCGGCAGGATGGCCTGTGTTTCGGGGTTGCGGCCGCGGACGGCGGAGCCGCCTGCGGAGTCACCCTCCACAATGTAGATCTCGGATTTGGACGGATCCTTGGAGGAGCAGTCCTTGAGCTTGCCGGGCATGCCGCCGGATTCCAGCAGGCCCTTGCGGCGGGTGGATTCGCGGGCCTTGCGGGCTGCGAGGCGGGCCTGGGAGGCCTGGATGGACTTGCGGATCACGTCGCGGGCGGGGCCGGGGTTGCGCTCCAGCCAGTCGCCGAGCTGGTCGGTGACCACACGCTGCACAAAGCCCTTGACCTCGGAGTTGCCCAGCTTGGTCTTGGTCTGGCCTTCGAACTGCGGCTCGGCCAGCTTCACGGAAATGACAGCGGTCAGGCCTTCGCGGATGTCGTCACCGGTGAGGTTGTCATCCTTTTCCTTGATGATGTTCTTCTCGCGGGCATACCGGTTGATCAGTGACGTCATGGCGGCGCGGAAACCCTCTTCGTGGGTGCCGCCCTCATGCGTGTTGATCGTGTTGGCGTAGGTGTGGACGCTCTCCGAGTAGGCGGTGGTCCACTGCAGGGCCATTTCAACGGCCATCTTCTTGTCATTGTCTTCGGTTTCAAAGGCAATGACATCGTCGTGGATGGCTTCGTATTTCTTGGAGGAGTTCAGGTACTTGACGTAGTCCAGCAGCCCGTCTTTGTACATGTAGTCGACCACGCGGTGCTTGGGGCCGGTTTCTTCGCGGTCCTCGGCCGGAGCTGCGGCGATCTCTTCGATGTCCTCTTCAACCGTCCGCTCATCCGTGAGGACAATGCGCAGGCCCTTGTTGAGGAACGCCATCTGCTGGAAGCGGGCCCGAAGGGTTTCAAAATCGAATTCCGTGGTTTCGAAGATCGCGGGATCCGGATAGAACGTCTGGATGGTGCCCGTTGCCTCGGTCGCTTCGCCCTTTCGCAGGCCGCCCACCGGGTGTCCTCCGTCGGCGAAGGTCTGATTCCAGACAAAGCCCTGCCGGCGGATTTCGGTTTCCACGCGGGCGGAGAGGGCGTTAACCACTGAGATGCCCACGCCGTGCAGACCACCGGATACGGCATAACCGCCGCCACCGAACTTGCCACCGGCGTGCAGGATGGTCATGACCACCTGGACGGTGGGGATGTTTTCCGTGGGGTGCATATCCACCGGAATGCCGCGGCCGTTGTCCTCAACCCGGACACCGCCGTCGGCCCGGAGCGTTATGTTAATCCGGTCGCAGTAGCCAGCCAGAGCCTCATCCACGGAGTTGTCCACAACTTCGTACACGAGGTGATGCAGCCCGCGCGGACCAGTGGAACCGATGTACATGCCCGGGCGCTTCCGGACAGCTTCCAGACCTTCCAGCACGGTAATTTCGTTGGCACCGTACTCGTGCGGAGCGGCCTCTTCAGCCTCGCTGTGGTGCTCTGGCGTTACGTCAGCGTTGTCCATCTCATTGTCGTTAGCCACAGGTGCTGTCGACTCCTCAGTGTGTTGGTCAGTTTTTGACGCCTTCCCCCAGGGCAGGCGCCTCAACTTCCAATTCTACCGTGTCACCGGGGTCATTACGGCCCAAAACACCCCCTTAGCGGCCACCAAAGCAGGTTTTGAGCCCATTTCAGGCCCGTCTTTAGGTCCGGATATGGCTGGAGGGGGTTTCGGGCCGCTGAACGGCTCTGGACAACTACCGGCGAACCGCTTCCGCGCTCCGTTTTCTCGCCGTTTTCCTACCCGTATGTGTCGCGGGGGCCCCGCCCCTTGACACTGCGCAGTCCTTTACGCCAGTTCGGTGCCGCCGGCCCTATGACGTCAATTTTTGTCACCACGCCGGGACCAAGTTCCGCATCGAACCGACTGATCAGCGAGCTGCGCAGCAGCCGCAGCTGGGTGGCCCAGGCGGTAGAGTCGCAGCGAACCTGCACGGTGGTGTCCGAGAATGACTCTGGGGTGCAGTGTGAGCTGACCTCCGGTCCCACCAATTCTTTCCAGCGGGAGATCACCGAACCCACGGCAACGGGGGAATTCCATCCCCTCTCGCTGACAAAACGGTTAAAGAGCTTGCCCACGCCCTGGGGATCCCGCCCGGTGTATTCACCGGGAATGAACGGCAGAGGTGCCCTCCGCTGGCCGGCCTTGCGCCGGCTCGGGGAAATACGCTGATCGCCGCGGGACTGGGCCGCCTGGCGCATCCGGTTCAGCTGGGCCTGGGCGGCATCCTGGCGGATTTCCGCTTCCTCCCCGTCCTGGCCGGTTTCCGGCTGGTCGGCATGGCGCGGCGGCGGCAGTTCAGCCCCGGCGCCGGAATCCGAATCAGAGTGCGGGAACACTGATGCCTCCGGGAACCACGGTAACCAGTTCCCCGGCCAGGGATTCGGGAATGTCCTCCGCCACGGCGGCTGTCACCAGCACCTGCTCCGCTCCGGAAACGATCCCGGCCAACCTGCCGCGGCGCTGGACATCAAGTTCGGCAAAAACATCGTCCAGGACCAGGATGGGTCCTGCCCCCGGACTGTCATCGTCACTAATAAGCAGATAATAAGTGCCCAGACGCAGTGCCAGGGCAAAAGACCAGGTCTCACCGTGGGAGGCATATCCCTTGGCCGGAGCCTGTCCAAGGATCAGCTCCAGATCATCCCGGTGCGGTCCCACCAGGGAAACGCCCCGTTCAATCTCACGGCGGCGGTTGGCGCCAAAGGCGGCCAGGAAACGTTCCACCAGCTCGGGCTCGTTGAGGCCGTACAACTCATCCGGATCGGAATCGCCGACGACGGCGCCGTCATCGTTCACTGCCCCCTGGAGCGTTGAGCGGTACACGGCCCGGGCGGTCTTACTGCCATCCGTCAGGTCCCGGTAGGCGCTTTGCAGATGCGGCTGCAACCGCTGCAGTGCCTCAAGGCGGGCTGCGAGCAGACGCGCTCCGGCAACGGCCATGTGTTGGTCCCACACCTCCAGCGTTGCCTCGTGGGAAGAAGTGAAGCGTCCGGCGGCACGGGCGGATTTCAACAGGGCATTGCGCTGCTTCAAGACCCGCTCATAGTCGCTGCGCGTTGCTGCATGCCGCGGAACCAGGGACACAATCAGGTCGTCGATGAACCGGCGCCGGCTGGACGGATCGCCCTTGACCAGGGCGAGGTCTTCGGGCGCAAACAGGACGGTGCGGCAAATGCCAAGGATGTCCCGCGCCCGCACTGGGTTAGCCCGATTAATCCTGGCACGGTTGGCCCGCCCGGGATTCAGCTCCAGTTCCACGCTGGTGCGCTGGCTGCCGCGCACCAGCCGGGCACGCACGAGCGCCTGTTCAGCGTCAAAGGAGATCAGGGGGGCATCGTTGCTGACCCGGTGGGAGGACAGAGACGCCAGATAGCCGATCGCTTCAACAATATTGGTTTTGCCGGTTCCGTTGGGGCCCACAAAAACTGTGACACCGGGCTTAAGCTCCAGGTCAAGCTGCACATAGCTGCGAAAACCGGTCAGGGAGAGGTAGTCAATGTACAAACCCGTCCACCTTTGTCCTGTCTTCCGATTGGTCTTCCGCGGGCTTGCAGCCCGGTGTTTTTTGCTGTGCTTCCACCCTACTGCCGTGCACTACTCCGGGCTGCCGGTTTCATCGACGGCTGCCGGCGGCATGGTCGGTTCCGCGGGCCGCACACTGTGTCCGCCAAACTGGTTCCGCAGCGCTGCCACCATCTTCATGGCCGGTGAATCATCCTGCCGTGACGCAAATCTGGCATACAGCGCCGCTGTGATGACCGGTGCCGGAACTTCATTGGCTACCGCCTCCTGGACCGTCCATCTGCCTTCCCCGGAATCGTCGGCATAGCCGGCGATGCGGCTCAGCTCCGGGTCACCGTCCAGCGCATTCACCACCAGGTCCAGCAGCCACGACCGGATAACCGTGCCCTCCTGCCACGCGCGCATGATCCCCGGAACATCGGTGACGATGTCCTTGGCGCTGAGCAGCTCGTATCCTTCGGCATAGGCCTGCATAAGACCGTATTCGATCCCGTTATGGATCATTTTGGCGTAGTGCCCAGCACCCACGGCGCCGGCATGGACAAAGCTGCGCTCCCGGTCTCCCTCAGGCCTTAAGGCGTCCAGAATCGGCATGGCCAGCCTGATGTCCTCGTCGGCGCCGCCCGCCATCAGCGCGTAGCCGTTATCCTGGCCCCAGACTCCTCCGGAAACACCGCAGTCCATGTACCGGACTCCCGACAGGGCGAGCTTTTCCGCGTTGCGGATATCGTCGTCATACCGGGAATTTCCGCCGTCGATCACCAGGTCGCCGCGGGACAGCACCTCAGTTAGCTCGGTGATCACTGCATCCGTGACTGCACCGGCCGGAACCATCACCCACACCACCCGCGGGGACGGCAGTTCGGCAACCAGTTCGGTCAGCGACATGACATCGCTGACCCCCGGATTCCGGTCGAAGCCGGTGACGTCAATGCCGTTGCGGCGCAGCCGTTCGCGCATGTGGAAACCCATTTTGCCGAGTCCGATGAGGCCTATGTGCATGGCAGGTTCCTCTTTCTCGCATCCGCGGACGGGTTTCCGCGCCCCGACCTACTGGTTGGGCAACCGCACCGGCATCAGCAGGTAGCGGTAGTCTTCACGGTCATCTCCGGTGAGTTCCTCCTGGGCGGATATCACGGCGGGCTTGGGCGGCGTCGTGAACGAAAAGCGCACGTATTTGCTCGGGAAAGCTCCCAGGCCTTCGCTGAGGTAGTGCGGGTTGAAGGCAACGGTGATGTCATCCCCGATCAGGGATGCTTCCAGAGCCTCGGAGGCTTGGGCGTCTTCGCCCGTGCCGGCGTCCAGGGTGACCTGGCCGTCGGTGAAGGCCAGCCGGACCGGGGTGTTCCGCTCGGCAACCAGCGAGACACGGCGTACGGCCTCCACCAGGGCAGTGGTTTCCACTGTGGCGTGGATCGGTGTGTTGTCAGGGAAGAGCGAGCGGATCTTGGGATAATCCCCATCCACCAAAAGCGAGGTGGTGCGCCGGCCGCCGCTTTCGAAGCCGATCAGTTCGCTGTCATCGGATAAGGCGATGTTCAGGTCTCCGGCACCGCCAAGGGTCTTGGCCACTTCGTTGAGGGTCTTGGCCTTGACCAGCGCGCTGGTGGAAATTCCGGGGGTGGAGGGTTTCCAGGACAGCTCGCGCAGGGCCAGCCGGTACCGGTCGGTGGCCAGGAAGGTAATCAGATCATCTTCGATCTCCATCCGCACGCCGGTGAGGATCGGCAGGGTGTCATCACGGCTGGCGGCGATGATGACCTGGCTTACAGCCTGAGCAAAGGCATCGCCGTCCACGACGCCGCTAACCTCGGGCAGGGCCGGCAGTTCGGGATACTCGGCCACGGGCATAGTGGCGAGGTTGAAGCGGCTGTTGCGGCAGGTCAGCGTGACCTTGGATCCGTCGGTTTCAACTTCAACGGGCGCTGAGGGCAGGCTTCGGCAAATTTCGGCCAGCAGCCGTCCCGAAACCAGGATGGTGCCCTCTTCGGCAATATCGGCGGCGATCTGGAGTCGGGCCGAGATTTCGTAGTCGAAGCTGGCGATGCTCAGTGATCCGTTCTCCGCCTTGATCAGCAGGCCCGACAGAACCGGAACCGGAGGACGGGGCGAGAGGGAACGCGCTGTCCAGGTAACCGCTTCGGCCAGAACATCCCGCTCAACTCTGAACTTCACAGCAGGGTGCCGCCTTTCACAACGTACTTTTCAGTACAACCGAATCTTCATGACAAGTGAGGGAGCATCGCCGGCGCATGCGGCGCCGCAGCTTCGCCGCATGCGAACACCATCGCAGGACGGGTCGCGAATGACAACAATACTCTGTGCCAGCTTAGCGTCCGACCTACAGGAGATGCACGGTGCCGGCAGTAACTCCTGAGACCCCATCCGATCTTCGAGGAAGACATCCGATGTTCTTCCGGTGAGGGGAGGATGTTCGGTCAGGAAAGGTCAGATGTTATTTGGTGGAACTGAATTTCTTAAGGTTCGTAGTGTTAATAACTCCTGTGGATACTGTGGATAACCTAGTCGATCGGGGCGTCAAGGCGTTTTTTGCCTGTGGATAACCTGTGGGTCCCCGCTGCAGCTTCGGCGGATGACTGTGGGGAACTTTTTTGTAATTCCGCGTATCCACAGGGAAGCACTGCTATCCGGAAGTTATCCACCGGGTTATCCACACCCTTGTCCACAAATGTTAATTTCGGGCCCCTGCGGGGCTCCCGATCGCTGCAGTGCCGCGGATTATGCCTCGCGCTGCTGCTGCTTGATCCGGTTCGTCAGTTCCGTGACCTGGTTGTAGATGGCCCGCCGCTCAGCCATCAGTTCACGGATTTTGCGATCAGCATGGATCACCGTGGTGTGATCGCGGCCACCGAGTTCCTGGCCGATTTTCGGCAGCGACATGTCAGTCAGCTCACGGCACAGGTACATGGCAATCTGCCGGGCCGTCACCAGCGTGCGGGTCCGGGACTTGGAACACAGTTCCTCCAGACTGATCTGGAAGTAGGCGGCAGTCTGCCCCAGGATCGAGGCGGCCGTGATTTCCTGGGCGCCGTCGTCGGTAATCAGGTCCTTGAGCACAATCTCGGCCAGTCCCACGTCCACCTGCTGCCGGTTCAAGCTGGCAAAGGCAGTCACCCGGATTAGTGCACCCTCAAGTTCACGGATATTCGTGGAGATCTTGGATGCGATGTACTCCAGAACATCGTCCGGAGCGCTCAGGCTGTCACCGATGGCCTTTTTGCGGAGAATGGCGATGCGGGTCTCCAGCTCCGGCGGCTGCACGTCGGTGAGCAGGCCCCACTCGAACCGGGACCGCATGCGTTCCTCAAAGCCGGAGAGTTGCTTGGGCGGCAGGTCGGAGGTAATGACCACCTGCTTGTTGTGGTTGTGGAGGGCATTGAAGGTGTGGAAAAACTCTTCCTGGGTGGCATCTTTGTTGGCCAGGAACTGGATGTCATCAATGAGCAGGATGTCCACGTTGCGGTAGAGCTGCTTGAAGCTGGCACCCTCGTCGTACCGGATCGAGTTGATGAAGTCGTTGGTGAACTCTTCGGAATTGACGTACCGGACGCGGATACCGGTGTAGAGGTGGCGCGCATAATGCCCGATGGCGTGAAGTAGGTGAGTTTTACCCAACCCGGAGTCGCCGTAGATGAACAGCGGGTTGTAGGCCTTGGCCGGAGCTTCGGCCACCGCAACCGCTGCCGCATGGGCAAAACGGTTGGAGGAGCCAATCACGAAGGTTTCGAACACATATTTGGGATTCAGCCGGCCGAATTCCTGGCTGGTGCTTGGCGGGGTGGGTGAGGGAGCGCTTTCGCCGGAGGGAACCGGGCTGGGAGCCGGCTGCTCGGGTTCGGGTTCCGGATCGGCCTTTACAGCGGGGATCATGTCCGAATCAATGACAAAGGCACACTGAATGTCGGCCTGGAAGACGCCGCGCAGGACCTCATCCAAGATGTGCTTGAGCTGGGTCTGCAGTACTTCCCGGGTGAGCTCGTTCGGAACCGCCACCAGCAGAGTGGTTCCAATCAGGCCCTGCGCCTGGGCCAAAACCACGAATCCGCGCTGCCTAGGAGAGACGCGGTCATCGGTTTCGAGTGTCCGAATGACCTTGCGCCAGGAACTGCCGACGTCGTTGATTTCGTCCGTGCCCACAAAAACCTCTCGTGATCGCCCTCAGCGGTCTCAGAAAACATGGAAGCCCGAGCGGGTTTCCGGCAGTTCATCCACAGACTTATGCACAGCTGGTGGATAAAAGGCCCGAGGCCAAGCCTAAGGGATGATTTACCCCGGTGGTAGCTGAATTCCAGCTGTGGATAGGCTCTGGGACAGGGCTCACACCACCCTGTGGGTGGCTATGCTGGAGGGAGTTGTCCACAGGTGTGGATGGAACTGTATAAACAGGCCGGCGGCCTAAGGCGGGTGTCTTCGGTTTGACGGGGGGCGGTCCTGCCCCATAACGTGGAGAAGTCCTTTGTGTCTGCTATCTGCACTCATTCATGCCCATCAGGGTTCTGGGAATCAGGGTCCAGGTCCGGGTTGAGAGCAGTCAGACACATGAAATAAGCGCCGCTTGTTCTTCCCCCTTGTCGTAGCAAGCCAGCGCAACTCAGATTGTCTTGGAGTAACTACCGTGAGCAAGCGGACTTTTCAGCCGAATAACCGCCGTCGTGCCAAGAAGCACGGCTTCCGCCTTCGCATGCGTACCCGTGCAGGCCGTGGGATCCTTTCCGCACGCCGCGCCAAGGGCCGTACCGAACTGTCGGCATAAATAGCCTCAAGTTTGTCGATGCTGCCTACCCGCAGCTCCGCAACCGATTCCAGGTGGTCTGAATGTTGGCCATAGGGAACCGGGTGCGGACGTCGACGGATTTTTCTCATACTGTACGTTCCGGTGCCCGCAGTGGGCGCCGGAACGTAGTCTTATATGCGGTGAAAACGGGGCAAGGCCCTACCCGCGTAGGCTTCATCGTCGCCAAAAGCGTCGGGAACGCAGTGACACGCAACCTCGTTAAGAGAAGACTGAGGGAAGCAGCTGCCCAAAGTCTGCGTGAGTATCCCACCGGCTTCGACATTGTTGTCCGTGCATTGCCTCCGGCGGCAACGGCGTCATGGGAGGATCTCCGCTCGGACTACTTGGGAACGCTCCGCACTTGTGTGGGCAAACTCAACCGTGTTTGAACGCTTAGCCAGAAGGGGTGATCCACTGATGAGCCGCTCCGGTATACATCCGGCAGGCGCTGTTCAGACGATTGCCAAATGGGTGTGGAATCTTCCCCGATATGTGCTGATCGGCCTGCTGATCGCCTATCGAAAAACCATCTCGCCACTGTACGGACCGGTCTGCAGGTTTTTTCCTTCCTGTTCCGCCTACGCGTTGGAAGCAGTCACTGTGCACGGCGCTGTGCGCGGTACCTGGCTTGCCGCACGACGGCTTATTCGCTGCCACCCGTGGAACGACGGCGGGGTGGACCACGTCCCGCATGGAAACAGGATTTGGGACCACAACCAGGTTCCGAGGATTATTGTGCTGAATCATCCAGTGATTCCAGCCGACGAAGACAGCCGCGAAGCGGCCTGAGGAGTATAAATGGGTTTCTTCGGTACGATACTTTTCCCCTTTAAGTGGGTTGTGTCCTGGATCATGTGGATCTTCCACGAGGGCTTTGTGTTCCTCGGGATGGATGCCGCATCCGGTTGGACATGGACGCTGTCCATCATCGGCCTCGTGATCGTTATTCGGGCCGCCCTGATCCCGGTCTTTGTGAAGCAGATCAAGGCCCAGCGCGGCATGCAGTCACTGCAGCCCGATTTGAAGAAGCTCCAGCAGAAGTACAAGGGCAAAACAGATCAGCTCTCCCGTCAGGCCATGACGCAGGAGCAGATGGCCCTGTACAAGAAGCACGGCACCAACCCGTTTGCGGCCTGCCTGCCTATGCTCATCCAGATGCCGTTCTTCTTCGCCCTGTTCCAGGTCCTCAGCGGCGTGTCGAAGGCCAGCGACGACGGTACCCACATTGGCGCACTTTCGGCGGATGCCATCCAGCAGTTTGATGCCGCTTCCATCCTCGGCGCTCCGCTGTCCTCCTCGCTGCTGCACGGCGGCACCGGAGGCGGGCAGACCGCCGTCGTCATTCTGTCCATCATCATGATTGTTGCGATGACCGCCTCGCAGTTCATCACGCAGAAACAGATCATGTCCAAGAACATGTCCGAAGAAGCGCTGGCGAGCCCCTTCATGAAGCAGCAGAAGATGATGCTCTACATCCTGCCGCTCGTCTTCGGAATTGGCGGAATCAACTTCCCCATCGGTGTCCTCATTTACTGGACCACCACCAACCTGTGGACCATGGGCCAGCAGTTCTTCGTGATCCGCCGGATGCCCACACCGGGCTCCCCCGCGGCGAAGGCTATGGCCGAGCGCCGTGCCAAGAAGGGCCTTCCGATGGTGCCCCTGCTCGGTGAAAAGAAGACCGATACCGTTGAACCGGCCCCGGTAGCCACCAAGATTCAGCGTCAGCAGCCCCAACGGAAGAACAGGAAGAAGCGATGACCACTGAGCCCGTGGCGGAGTTCCCCGAAACCGTGCCGGAGTCCGCGGAAACTACTACTACTGCGGCTGCTGATGACACAGAAACGGTCCGCCCCGGGCGCCTCGAAGAAGAGGGAGACGTCGCGGCAGACTACCTTGAGGAACTGCTGGACATTGCCGATATCGACGGTGATATTGACATTGAGGTCCGCAACGGCCGGACCTACATTTCCGTGGTGGCGGAGGCAGGGGACGCGACCGGCCTGCAGCACCTTGTAGGACAGGACGGCGAGGTGCTTGAAGCTCTTCAGGAACTGGCACGGCTATCCGTTCTGACTGCCACTGACAGCAGGTCCCGCCTCGTACTGGATATCACCGGCTACCGTCGGGAGCGCAGCGCTGAGCTCCAGATCATCGCGGAGAAGGCTGCCACCCGGGCCCGGGAAAGCGGCGAGGAAGTCGCGCTTGCCCCGATGAGCGCCTATGAACGCAAGATTGTGCACGACGCCGTGGCCGACCTCGGACTTATTAGCGAATCTGAGGGTGAGGGGACCGCACGACACATTGTGGTTTCCCTGCCCGCCTCCTAGGGGCCCAACGCTGGAAACTGCACCGCAGACAAGGAATTACCACGTGGTTGAAACAACGCCCGCTGAACGCACGGCGGCGGAAAAAATTTTCGGTTCCAGGCTCGACCTGGCCGAGCGGTATGTAGAGCACCTCGCCACCTCAGGCATGGAACGGGGACTGCTGGGGCCGCGGGAAGTGCCCCGGCTATGGAGCAGGCATGTGCTGAACTGTGCTGTTGTCGCAGATTTGATTGGGGAGAACGCCCGGGTCGCAGATGTTGGCAGCGGTGCCGGCCTGCCCGGCCTCTGCCTGGCGATTGCACGCCCTGATCTGCAGCTGACTCTGATTGAACCGCTTGAGCGCCGGGTTATCTGGCTCAATGAGGTTGTGGAGGACCTTGGCCTCAACAACGTGACCGTCCTTCGCGGCCGGGCCGAACAGGTGGTCAAGGAGGTCGAGGCCGACGTCGTTACCGCCCGAGCTGTCTCTGCTCTGGCAACGCTGGCAGGCCTGACGATCCCCCTCCTCAAAGGCAAGGGGGAGGTACTGGCGATCAAAGGACGCAGCGCTGAGGAAGAAATCGCCAAGGCAACCAAGGCAATCCGCAAGCTCGGCGGCCGGGAAACAACCATTCTTACAGCCGGAGAAGACCTTCTCGAGGACCACACCACCGTGGTCCGCATTCTTGTGGGGTAGTGGGACGCAGCACTATCTTGTGCACACACCGGCTTCGATCCGGGATATTGGCCGGGCACCGGATAGGCTGGATGCACTAATGCCTATGTTTGGAAAGTGAGCATGTCCAGGTGAGTGCGCGCCGCGATTCCGCCGCAAAACGGATTCCACCCTTTGCAGCATTGGGTTCTGCCCTCTCCGCACAGTTCTCTCGGATTCAACCCCAAATGTTTGCCAGCAATCAAGAACCAGCTCCGGCTCCGAAGATAGACCCTCCGCTGCTTGAGGAGGAAATCCCCGATCCCGTGACGGCAGCTGTTGTGGCCCCTGTTGCACAAGAGCCAGTTCCCCCCGCATCATCCGTTTCCGAGCCGGAGGTTTCGGCAGAGATTGTTTCTCGTGAAACGGCGCACAGCGTTGTTACCCTGCAAACCGCGGCCGAATCGGCTCCGGGCCCCGAGGCTATCGAAGGTGGTGTATCTGACGCGGCGGTTGTGCCGTCGACGTCGGTGGACGTTATGGACTTGATGGACGAAAGCACCCCGCTTGCCCGGGAACTGGCACACGAAAACCGGCGCCGGGAGAAGCTGCGCGGACGCGTATTGCCCCGGCCCGCCGAAACGCGGATTATGACGGTGAGCAACCAAAAGGGCGGGGTCGGCAAGACCACCACAACGGTGAACCTGGCTGCTGCCCTGGGCAGCGCCGGGCTCAATGTCCTGGTGATCGATATTGACCCGCAGGGAAATGCTTCGACTGCTCTGGGAATTGACCACCGAGCCGAAGTGGAGAGCATCTACGACGTTCTCATCGATGACCTTCCGCTGGCCAACGTTGTTGCGCAGTGTCCCGACATTGCCAACCTGATTTGCGCGCCAGCGACCATCCACCTGGCCGGCGCGGAGATTGAGCTAGTTTCTCTCGTGGCGCGCGAACAGCGCCTGCGCAGGGCTATCGAGGCCTACGCCGCGGAGCGCGAACGCACCGGCCAGGAACGTCTGGACTACATTTTCATCGACTGTCCGCCAAGCCTGGGACTTCTTACGGTCAATGCGTTTGTGGCGGCCCGGGAAGTGCTGATTCCGATTCAGTGCGAGTACTACGCACTGGAGGGCCTCAGCCAGTTGCTGAAGAACATTGAGATGATTCAGAAGCATCTGAACGCTGATTTGGTTGTCTCAACCATTCTTTTGACCATGTACGACGGTCGGACGAACCTCGCAGCCCAGGTTGCCGCGGAAGTGCGGGAACACTTTCCCGAACAGGTATTGGGTGCCGTTGTTCCCCGCTCGGTGCGGATCTCGGAAGCACCCAGCTACCAACAGACGGTCATGACGTACGACCCATCCTCCAGCGGTGCTTTGTCCTACCTCGAGGCAGCGGCGGAGATTGCTCAGCGCGGTTAGACACCCTGCGTCAGCCTGCGTCGGTTTTGAAGCATTGAATCGTAGAATACAGTCACAAACAATCCATGCCGCTTGCTGTGTGCATAAGGGAAGGACATACCCATGACCGAAAAGCGTCGTGGTTTGGGGAGGGGCTTGGGAGCACTAATCCCCAGCAGCGCAGAGAGCGAGCAAGCTGCTCCGACTTCCTCGCCGTCCGGTCGTGTTGGACGTCCGGTTGACCTGTTCTTCCCGTCAGCCAGTGACAGCGTCACTGCCACGCGGCCTGCCTCCGGTCCGCGGCGTGGCAGCGGAATTAACAAGGAGGCCCTGCGCGGTCCTTCACAGAAATCCCCGGCAGTTTCTTCCCCTCGGCCCGCAGAGAAAAAGCGCACTGCGTCCGGCAATGAAAAGAACCTCGACGGTGTCATAGACACTGAGTCTTCCGCCAGGGAGCCCAGAGACTCGGATGCCGCACCCGCTCGTGCCCGCAATGTGGGTGGCAACAGCGAGTCAGCAGAGGCCGCTCAGGTCGCATCCAGGGTGGAAGGGACAACCTCAGCAGTCGGCCCAGATGGAACACTCTCAGTGCCTGAATCAATCGGCGCTGTTTCACGTGAAACACTGGTGGAAGTACCGGGTGCCACGTTCGCTGAGATTCCAGTGGACTCGATTCACCCGAACCGCAAGCAGCCGCGTTCCGTCTTCAACGAAGAAGACATGGCGGAACTCGTGCACTCGATTCGGGAGATAGGGGTGCTTCAGCCGATCGTTGTCCGGCCTTCCCTGGAGGACGATCCAGAGCACCCCTATGAATTGGTCATGGGTGAGCGGCGCTGGCGTGCCAGCCGTGAAGCAGGCCTTGAGGCTGTTCCCGCTATTATTCGGTCTACTCAGGATGTAGACCTTCTGCGGGACGCGCTCTTGGAGAACCTCCACCGAAGCCAGCTGAATCCGCTGGAAGAGGCAGCCGCCTACCAGCAGCTCCTCGATGATTTCGAATGCTCCCATGAAGAGCTGGCAGGTCGGATTGGACGATCCAGGCCTCAAATAACCAACACTCTTAGGTTGATGAAGTTGCCCCCGCTTGTACAGCGACGGCTTGCTGCGGGGATCCTCTCCGCCGGCCACTCTCGCGCACTGCTGGGGCTTGGGGATGCGGCCGAGATGGAAAAGCTGGCCCAACGCATCGTCGCAGAGGGGCTTTCCGTGCGGGCAACGGAGGAAATCGTCTCACTCAGTGACGGCCTGAGGCGTCCGACCAAGGAAGCAAAACCAAAGGTGGGTGCGCGGCATGAGCGGCTCGACTACCTTGCTACTTCGCTTTCCGACCGGTTGGATACGAATGTAAAAATCACCCTGGGTGCCCGCAAAGGCAAAGTCAGCATTGAGTTTGCGAGCGTGGACGACCTGAATCGGATCATGGGAGTGCTAGCTCCTCCCACGACGTAGGCCTCATGTCTCCTAAAGCTGGCCGCCGAGAAGGGCGGGTGTTCCACGTGGAACACCCGCCCTTCTCGCGTCTGGCCGGTACTGCTGTTTAGGCGCATCGGGGACCAGGCATCAGGTTTGCGGCGGACACTGGGCGGTTATACAAAAGTTTGACCGTAAGCTCCGATGCTTGTGACCCGGGTGAGAACCGTCTACGTTTCACGTGAAACACGGAACAGTTCCCCCTTGATAGGCGTGGAGATCGTTCCCCTGAGGGCGTTGGCCCCTTGCTGGTGCAGCTGCAGATCTGGTCTCCACGTGCGTGTTCTTCATGTCCTTAGTGCCGTTCTTCCATGGAATGGTCCACCCCAACCGGTTCATCCGCATTCCTTGGCACGCTCTGTGCAGGTAAGCTCAGTACAACTGAAATCGTCAGGCTCTTTTCTCTAGCTGCCATGGCAAGAATGGACATAAGCCTGGGTTACATGTTGAGCCACTAGACTGCGGTAGCCCGGTCTTCCTCTCGTAAGCCCTTCCTTCCCTTCCTTCCCTTCCTTTCGCGCGCAGGGCGTTTCACGTGAAACGTCGATCGACGCCAATGAAGGCGGAAAAGCACTGTGTAGGCCCCGTCCCCTCCGAGCTGTTTTTTGGATAGCGTTCAAAAGGCGCACTTTCGGCAGTCGCACTGGCGGGAGGGAGATTCCCAGCACACGTATCGGGCCGTCGATCGGCGTCCGTGCTCCGTTATTTGGTTTTAAACAATGACGGCGGTCACACGTATCCGACTTGGGGCGGCGTTGCGCTTTCTGCAGCCAAAGCCTGGTCAATACAAGTGTCAGCATCAATTGGCATTAATGAGCGAGACAGGGAAGCCTGCCATCGGTCCCAGAATTGCAGCGACCATACTTCATCAACCGCATAGTAGCGTCCGATTCAAGTAGAACGTCGCGAGCTCATCAACGATAGTGCGGGAGCTTTGGTAGTGCCAATGCGGCCCAAAGACTGCCGTAGATCGACCCACCGTAATAGTGGAGACCTAATGCAGGCGATAAGTGCCATCGACTCAGAGGACTACGTGAGGATGCTTGTTTCACGTGAAACGAAATTGCATCTCGGAGCCCTGCAAGTCGGCACCCAAGAGGTAGGGGGTCGCAAGTTAACCCGTAGTGCGGTGCTCTGCTTGAAACCGCCGGCCAGCCTTGTCGCTCTCCGAATGGAATGGACTTCCGGTAGTTACGACTCGTCTTTGGACCTCAGCGATTACTTCGAGAAGCATTCATCAGACTAAAACTTTGGTCCGGAAAAAATTGTGAGAGGAAGTGTCGGTAGCCACCGGGTCGCGGACGAACAAATACCATGTTCCCCCATTCAGCAAGGCGGGCGGGCACGCGGCCTCCTTGCCCAAGGTTCATCAGGAAGACTCGACTGGGCGGCGGCCAGCCGGCGAAGTTGCAGCTGGGTAAACAGTTGAGCGCGTGGCGCTGTTACCGCCCTGTTAGAGGCTTCCTTGGGCCGTTGGCCCACGAGTCACTTAACCGAACACTAAACGCTGTTCACTGCGGGTATTTATGGATGACGGGTGAGAGCACCATGTGCTGCTCTCACCCTGGGCTGAAGCTGTCTGCATACGACTCACAGGCTCCTATACGAACCGCCCCCACAACACATTGGTATGCCTCGAGGCTTATAGGAGGCTTGCAGACGGCGATGAGGACCTAGCGATGGGCTACCCAGTGCATTCAAGGCGGTGCTGCTGATGTGTTGTTTCAGGGAAGACCCTGCAATGTTTCACGTGGAACACCGAGCACCTACTGTGCGTAAGTGAACGGTGGAAGCTACCAATTACTGCCGGGCTACGCCCGGAGGGCTATGTGTACAGTCGCAGCTATGTCGGGCCGATTAACGATCAGAAACCCGTTTCACGTGAAACACCGTGCGTTGCATGTGGAGGAGAGACGAACCTCCTGACACCATCAGGTCGGAATAGGTGGTCGGTAATTAGAGGATGGAATGTTCGGCTGATCCCCTCCCTCACCCTCCCGCCTCCAGCCATGCAGGTCTACTCCCTCCAGACTTGGACCAAAAGGCGAGCATCTGGACCACTTAAGGTTTGGGCGGTTCTTAGGGCCTCTCGACGCGGAAACCCCTAAGCCAGGACCATCATGGACGAAGACCTCCAAGAGCGTTCCGCCTCATGGCCAAACAACAAACTGGAACCTCCGTAAAGAACCGACGGTTTATATAGGTTCTTGCGGTGTGTGCCCTTCCGCGCCACCATCCCCGTGCCGACATATCGGAACAGGTAGGAGACGTACCCGGAACAATTTCTGCGGTCAGGCGGTGCATAGGTGGCTAACTCCGGAGCCACCATTGCCGGATACTAAAGATCCCTTCGCCTGCCGGCATACCAAAGCACGGCTGGGGTTTCCGCACCTGAGCCCGCAACGACATCATCCGGGCTAAGTTCTGCACACCGAGACTCAGCGAGCCAGTTGGCCAGCACCTGCTCATAGCGCTCCGGCTCCCATGGACGTGCCTGTCAATGCCAACTCAAAACGGCCCCACCCGCCACCATGGAGGGAAAACAATTTGGCCCATTACGCAGAGACCCGCTCCCAGCTGGGGAAGGCAGGTGCGTGCAGCTTGGGACCGGCGGGATGGTGGCCGGCTCGCAGGACCTTCTATCATCCTGTAAAACCCCAAAGCAGATCTCACAGAGGATCTTAGCCTTAGCACTGAGTCGTTCTCTGCAGGCAACGGCTGGGGGATGGTGAAGCATGCGGACCAAGTCACTAACCCTCGGGGAGCGGTTGAGGCTGCTGTTGGATCCGCGGCTAAGCCGGTTCCTGGTGGCGTTGTCTGGTCGGGATGCGACCATGGGACTACGGGGGAAATACTCTCCTGCCTCAGTGGCCAGCCACGATGCGCGCGGCCGCGATTTCTCGATCGTCTGATTTCGAGGTCTTCTTCTGGCTTGCAGGACCGGGAAACTCCAGCTGATCCTCATCAAGCGAAGGGGAGACGGACGCGGCTACGAGCCGGGAGTACTGAGTCAGACTTGCCAGTTTAGTACCGCCTGGAGCAGCTCGTCCGGACGGCCTAATGCAACTCTCCCAGAGGCCATGAAACACGTTCGGTAGGTGCGCGGCGTTCGAACCCGTTATGGGGCCGATGAGGACCGAGCGCCTGCGCGAAGGCAGGGCAGCCAGCGGCGCGGCGGCGGTCTCTCCTTCCTGGTCGTTGGGGGCGGAGTAGGGCAGCCTTGAAAGGTCATCCACTTTCGTGGTGGCCCAGCGCCCTGTGCCCGCTGCCTTCCGGGATGCGGACGAGTTTCTTGATGTCCGCGTGCGCTAAGTCTCCGGATGTCTGCACTACGTCCCGCGGTGTCTGCGTTCGGTCCGCACGGGTGTTTCCCGGTAGGAAAATGCCCGGAATGAGAGGTCCTTCCTGCCTGTCAGATCGTGGGCGCTGTGCGGTCTGCTGGTGCCGGTGAGCAGCTGAAGCGTTCCGCGGCCCGGCGCAGCATCGGCCATCCGGATTCATGTAGTGTTGCCAGGCGCAGTCGTCCACCTTCGGGCGGAGATGCGTTAGCCCGGGTCGTCCTCGTCCTCGTCCTCGCCTATTTTCCTTTTCCACGCTGTTCATATCGTCCGTGAGAGTTACACCTGATCTGTAGGACAGCCCTGTCAAGAGACAGGGGAAAACGCTCCCGAACTGGCTGTCCGGGAGCATTTCCTTTGGGTGCCGGAGAGATCTGGCTGCGTGGTCAGCGTGTCATGGGCGACGGCGCGGTCAGACTGATATTCGTGTGTTGGCTACCGCGGGACGAGGTGTTCGGCTGGAGCGTATCACTGGTCTAGCAATCTCGGGCGTGCCCATTTCCGGCTGCCCATAGGTGTATCGCGAGTTTTCCCTACGCGCTGCAAGGACAACGCTTCAGGAATCCTTCCGGGTGGCTTGGGAACCAGGATCAGGACAAGAGAGCCTTTTCTCCTTCCGCGATCCTGGCCAGGGACCATCACCAGCCGGCTAATTTCCGGGCCACGGCAACCGTGGCGATCACGGGGCGTTTGTGGTGTTCAAGGTTGGTGAGCCAGCCTTGATGCAGGCGCCGGTTTCCAGGGTGTCCGCGGGCCTGTGCGGCTTCGGGTGCCAGCTACCACCGGGCCCTCATCAGGCGGGAGGGATTCGGATAGGGCCGGCGGTGGTGCCACGCAGCTTCGACCAGCAATGTCGGGCGTGGCCATTTCCGGTTTTGGTGATCGAGCCGCGGGACCGGGAGGCCCCGGAGGAATGCCCGGAGGGGGCCAGACCAAGATAGGCGCCGATGCTGGGGCCGGTGAACCGGTCCCAGTCACCGATTTCCACGGCCAACCCGAAGGCGGTCAGAGTGGAAACGCCCCGCAGGCGGCCCAGGCATCTGCACCACAGCGGTGAATTCGCTGTCCAAAGCCATGCTTGTGATGGCGGCATCCAGATCGTGGCGACGTTCATCGATGGCCTGCATCCAGTCCAGGCAGGAACGATAGGGCTGCTTCCTGATCGGTCGACGGAGTCCTGACCCCTGTGATCTCTCCCAGTTTCAACAGCCGGGCCAGGTGCAGGGCGTCATAGGCGTCTGTCTTCACCCGGTCCCCGGACGGGCGCTGGCGCTTGGGCGGCGCCGCAACTACCGTGGGGAACCCGGCTTCTTTCAGGCCCCGGGCCAACCCGAAACCGGTGGGTCCTGCCTCTTAAACAACATTGACGGGTCCGGTGTAGGATTTCTCCCGTTTCGGTGTCCCATGCGCAGCCGGCAACGGAGCGGGCATGGACATCCAAACCGACACTTATACGCTCGAACATAGCTGGAACCTCCCAGACTTCAAATGTGGCTCTGCAGATCGGCCAGGTCTGGCAGGTAACCCACGTCCTTGCTTTGAAGAGTGGAGGTTCCACCAGGGGCATGGATGGTTGGCCCTGGCATTTCCCCTCGGCATGCTTGCGGTCGTGATACGCCCTCGAATGGAATGATGGCGATGGCGATGGCTACCCGGCTTCGAGAATCCAGGAAGCGGAAACTGACGCTGCGGATTATTGCCGGGTTGCTGGCCCTCATCTCAGTGGCTCCGTTCATCCTGTGAATGCTGGGCCTCTCATCGTTCTCGGAAGTGGAAACAACATGAGGTCAGGATTGTCGGCCCTAAAGCAGGGGGCCCGCCAAGGGGTGTCCACCCGGGATTCCAGCTCGACCGGTCCCTGTTGTGCGAGGGGCCAGCAGGTCGGTGTGGAACAAGGCAGCGGCTATACCGACCGTCGGGGGGAGGGAACGGTGAACCACAACACGCGCTGCACCGGCCCTAGAGGAGCCAGCGCAACGCGTGTGTGAGACCAGGCCAAGCGGACCGGCCGGGCCAGGACTGCGGCTTAGAGGCCGGAAACCCGTCCTGCCGCCGGCTCTTCCATGGGGTTGAACTTCAGCACGTCGTCGAGGGCGAGGGTGCCCGTGGGCTGATCCTCCTCCTCCAGCAGATAGAGGCGCTGGATTCCGATCACGATGGCATCAGCCACCGTCTGCCGGAACACCGGATCGGCAAGACGTTCGGCGTCTTCGCGGTTACTCAAATAACCCAGATCCAGGCCCACCGATGGAATCCCGGAGAGCTTCAGGGTGTCCCAGGTTCGTCCGTGCACGCCCAGACTATCCATGCCGGTGCGGGCAGCCAGTTCCTTCAGGAGCAGGATGGCGGCCCGGTGGCCGATGGGGGACCGCGCCTCGCCGGTGCCCGGCAGGCCCCAGTAAAAGGCTGCAATGCCGGACGCTGCCTGCTGGTCCAGCCAGTCACAGTGGAGGTCCAGGCTGAGGCTGGGGACACTCTCGCCGTCGCCGTTGCCACCTGTGGAGGCCGAGGAACGAGAGACAACCCCGGCACCGAATTCACGCAGGATCCGCTCCACCCGCTGGCCGATGTCCGTGGCAACCAGTGCCTCGGTCAGGGGCCGGGAGGTTAAACGCTCGACGGCGTGGGGAGAGGCCAGCTCCGAGTTTCCAGTGCTCAGGGCAATCAGGCGCCCGCGCAGTGCCGCGGTGGAACGGTCCAGCCGCTCATAGTCCCGCAGCGCAAAGGCCTGGCTGGGTGTGATGGCGCGGTTGACCCGTGCCATGGCGGACATGGTGTCCGCGTCGCACACGCCGCTGCCGGGAATACCAAGATTGTGCTGCAGCTCGGCAACGGCGTAGCGGGTGCGTACGTTGAATTCGCCGTCGATATGGCCGTAGTAAAAGCCCAGGTGTGAGAGGTGCCGCTGGAGCTCGGCCACGTCGTCTCCCCGCGGTGGAGCAACACCATCCACCAGGGCAAGGGTGCGGTCCCCGAAACGGAACTGTGCTTCGGCCAGCGCGCGCAGGGTGTCGGGCCCTGCCACGCCGTCGACGATGAGGCCGCGGCTCTGCTGGAAGGACCGGACGGCGGCGTCCACATGGTCGTCAAAAAGGGTGGGGTTATTAACGGAGTCCGGAGCCAGATAGGACATGGAGATGCCGGCGTGGAGCAGCGCTTCACGAAGCGCTACAACACGCCGGCTGGCGTCCATTCTCCGCAGGGCTTCTCCTGCCGAGTGCATGGTCAGTGACCTACTTCAGGAAAGCCGCGAATTCCTGTTCCAGGACCTGCTTGGGCTTGGCGCCGATCGATGTGGCGGCAACCTCACCGCCCTGGAAGACGTAGACGGCGGGAATGGAGGTGATGCCGTACTTCGCGGCGATGGCCGGGTTGTCATCCACGTTCACCTTCACCACATCCACCTTGTCCGCGTACTGCGCAGCGATGTCGTCGAGGATGGGGGAGAGCATGCGGCACGGGCCGCACCATTCCGCCCAAAAGTCCACAATGACCGGCTTGTCTGCGGTGAGGACGTCGGCGCCGAATGAGGCGTCGGTTACATCTTTTGCGTTGCTCATGTGTTGCTCCTAACAGGTTTTACGAACATTTAGAGTGCAGCGTTCTCGGACACGGCTTCTGCCGGCGGGGTGGGTACCTCTGCCGCTGTCTTGACCGAGTCGCCAAGGTCGGCCAGATAGTGCTCGACGTCGATGGCCGCCACGCAGCCGGAACCCGAGGCGGTGATCGCCTGCCGGTAGGTGGGGTCAATGACGTCGCCGGCAGCGAAGACGCCGGGAAGTGAAGTCTTGGAGGTTCGGCCTGCGACGGCGATGGTGCCTTCGCTGGTCAGTTCAAGCTGGCCCTTGACCAGGTCAGTCCGGGGATCGTTGCCGATCGCCACGAAGACACCGGTGACGGGGAGGTTGGACTCCGTGCCGTCCACGGTGTTCCGCAACCGCAGCCCGGTGACCTTGTCCTGGCCATCGATGCCTACAACTTCGGAATCCCAGACAAAGCGGATCTTCTCGTGGCTAAGGGCGCGGTCCTGCATGATCTTGGAAGCACGCAGGGTGGAGCGGCGGTGGACCACGGTCACGGTGGAGGCAAACTTCGTGAGGAACAGTGCCTCTTCGAGGGCAGAGTCTCCGCCGCCGATGACCGCGATGTCCTGTCCCTTGAAGAAGAAGCCATCGCATGTGGCACACCAGCTGACGCCGCGGCCGGAGAGCCGCTTTTCGTCCTCGAGTCCCAGCTCCCGGTAGGCCGAACCGGTGGAGATGATGACGGAGCGGGCCAGGAAGGTTTCACCGGTTCCGATGGTCACCTTCTTGACGTCGCCGTCGAGGTCCAGGCTGGTGACATCCTCGAAGAGGATTTCAGTGCCGAAGCGGGCAGCCTGTTTCTCGAACTGGGCCATCAGATCCGGTCCCATAACGCCTTCGGGGAAGCCGGGGTAGTTTTCCACGTCGGTGGTGTTCATCAGCTCACCTCCGGCGGTAACGGAGCTGGCGATCAGCAGCGGCTTGAGGTTCGCGCGGGCCGTGTAAACGGCTGCGGTGTAACCGGACGGACCGGAACCAACAATGATGACGTCGCGTACGCCGTCGGCGGCAGCGGGGGTTTCGATGCTCACGGTTAGGTGTTCCTCTTCCTGTTGAAAACTCAAGTGATCCGGCAACAATCCTTGCGGATCCCGGTGAACCCAGGGTGCCGTTTTCTTACTTCGGGATTAGTTGGCACAACCGTTGCACGCTCCAGCTTATTCCGGGCAGCCCGTCCGGCACACGTCAGGGGATCGGGCCGGGGGCATCCCGGCCTGATCCCCTGACGTTGAGGGGTTAGGAGACGCCGATTTCTGCGATCCGCAGGCCCCAGGGGTAGGCAGCCTGCAGTCCGCTCAGGCGCGGCAACTGAGTGAAGTTGACGATCACGTACTGGGCTGTGGCCGTTTCCCCGTTTGTCTTGGGTACCGGGATGCTGGTGGTCGGGCCGGTGAATCCGGTCTCAGCAACGGTGACGGCGCCTTCCAAGGTGGGAGTGTCATTGAGCAGCACGGAGAAGCTGCCGCCGGTGCCGTTCAGCTGGGTGATGTCGATCTTGTTGATCGCGGATGCCTCTTCGAGCTCGACGACGAGCGCAAGGTTGGGAGCAAACCCGCCGAAGGTGTCGTTGGCGTAGACGTAACTTGACCAGTAGGTGGCCGGATTGCCGTCAAGGATTTCGGGAAGCGCGCCGTCATTTTCGGCATCGAGTTCGGGATTGGCAGGTACCAGACGGCTGATCCCGGCGGGCACAGGTGCCACGGCGGCCGGCGCTTCCTGCGCCGGGGCTTCGGTGGGGGCTTCCGCCGGTGCCGTGGCCGTGGGTGTCGTTTCGGTGCCTGCCTGGGGATTGTTGCTGAACTTGCCCAACGTGCTCACGGAAAGGGCGACGGCGGCCACCAGGACCAGCGTCAGGACGGCACCTACCAGGACCCGGCCCCAGGTGCGGTTGCCGCGCCCGGAAGTTTCCTCCTCGTCCTCGTCGTACTCCGCATCGTCGTCGTCCTGATAGCCGCCGCCGGAGCCTGCGCTGGCGGCGACAAGGGACTTTGGAAAGCTGGAGGGCCGGCGTGCGGGCTCTCGCTCGGGGGTATTGCCTGCCGAAGTAGTGGATGCCGAAGCATGCTGAACGTCCGTGTCCTCGTTGGCCGGTGCATCCTCGGAGTAGTCGGTTTCGGTCCAGCGTGAAACTTTGGGGTTCTGGCCGGTAGCCGGAGCACTGTCACGGACAGGAAGCCCGGATTTTGGCCGGATACCCGGCGGGGGCGGCATGGTGGCCGCTCCGGTGGCAGCTTCAGCAGGGGCATCGGCAGCGTCGCCAAACTCCAAATCGCGGGCGGCAGCGGCTTCCTCGGCGCGTGAGATTGCTGTACCCGTGCCGGCTGCGGCACCGGCCCGGCCAAACTTGGGAAGCTTCGGCAGCGGACGGCCGGACATCAGGGGCTTGCGGGGTGCACGCTCCTGAGTCTCCTCTACATACCTGTCACCGTCTTCCGATTCCGGTTCCCGGGAGCGGGGCATTCCAAAGATCTCGGAACCGAGGGTATCGGTGAAAAAAGGTTCAACAAACGGGGCATCGCGCTCAATGACCAGGTCCAGCAGGTCCACGGCGTTGGCAGTATTGGTGACCAGATAGGTGCGGCCGTCACTCACGCCAAGGTCCAGGATCTGGACGTTGCTGGCCCGTTCCCCGGTGGCAATCTCGCGGGCGCTGGAGCTGACCTGCGAGGTGTTCTCCGGCGCGGCAAGAAGAATGCTGACGGCGCGGTTGAGCACCTGGTCCACGCCGTCGAGGACCAGGTCATTCTCCGCTGAGGCGAGCACCTGGGCGGTCACTTTATAGCGCCCGCCCAGTGTTGAGCCTACGTCTACCGGCTGTGGCACGTGTTCCTCCCATGGAAACGGCAAATTACTGCGTTCTGTTTGCTGCGGACTGACCTGCTGCTTGTTTGTTGATGAGACTGCATCGCATGCTTTGTACCCATGCTACCCGCGCGGATTGGCAATTCCTTCAGCAGGCACGGGCCGTTCCGGTATGTGGATGGTGCGCCTAGCGTCCGATCTTTGCCAGGATCGGCTTGAGGAAGGCGTCGAGCTCCTTCACCTTAAGGGCACGCAGCATGAAGTAGTAGGACACTGCCATGAGTGATCCGCAGACCAGCAGGGACACCAGCGAGCCGGTCAGAGAGGACCAGGCAAAACCGTCCACCGAGTAACCCCCGAGCATTCCCAGAGCAGCGGACCCCACGGCGCCGCAGCCCAGGGCCGCAACAGTCATCCGGACATGGGCGTCGAAGATGTCCGCGGCGCCGTAGTGGCCCAGCTTCCTGGTGAGGAAGATGTGGCTGACGATGACGCCGGCAACGTTGCCCAGGGAATAGGCAAGGGCCAGACCGAAGATGACCCGGTTGGCAGGCAGGGCAGAGGCGCCGAAGGCAAGCAGGATACCGAAGACGGAGAGCATGATCTGCATGACCATGGGCGTTTTGCTGTCCTCATCGGCGTAGAAAGCGCGGTTCATGAGGAAGGTGGCGCTGAGGAACGGGGCGCTGACGGCGAGCATCACCAGCACCTGTCCTTGGACCGCAGCCGAAGCAGTGGACCCGCCGCTGAGCCACATGCTGATGGGGCCCGCGAGCACCACCAGTACGGCAGAGCAGAAGACGGTGGCCACTCCAATGGTCCGCAGCCCCGTGGCGATGGTGTCGCGGACCTGGGCCAGGTTGCCTTCGGTGAAGGCATGGGACATCTGGTTGAACAGCACTGTGGCCAGGGAAAGCGTGATCACCGAGTGCGGAATCATGTAGAACATGGAAGCAGTTTCCAGGTTCACCTGGCCGGCAATAACCTGCGGCGGATTCATGGCTGCATAGGCAGGACGGGCGGCCGTGGCGATCGTGGCAACGTTGTTGTAGATCAGGTAGGCGCCGTTGCCCACCAGCATGGTGATGATGGTCCACTTGGCGACCTTGCCGGTCTGCCGCAGACCGATGCCGCGCAGCCGGAAAGTGGGACGCAGGCCCAGCCCCAGCTTCTTCAGCGGTATAAGCAGCACGGCTGCCTGCGCGACAATGCCCAGCGTTGTGCTCCCGGCCAGAATCAGAGTGGCGGACGACGTCCAGCTCTCAGGCGAGAACTTGTTCTCTGCCTCGGTCCCCATCAGCAAGATGAACAGGATCACGCCGGCAATAGCCACCAGATTGTTGACCACCGGAGCCCACATATAGGCACCGAACCGCCCGTTGGCATTCAGCGTCTGGCCAATGATGGCGTAGGCGCCGTAGAAGAAGATCTGCGGAAACAACCAGTAGGCAAACGTAGTGGCCAGGGGAAGCTGGGACTCATCCAGCCGGGTGACCAGGGGCAGGATCCACGGCGCCGCGAAGGTAGCGGCCACAGTCAGGATGCCCAGCCCGACCAGACCCAGGGTCATGATGGAGGAAACATACTCCCGGCCGCGGTCCGGCCGTTTGCTGGCCTTGATGATCTGCGGGACCAGGACGGCATTGAACACGCCGCCGGCCAGCAGCAGGTAGATGAAGTTGGGCAGCACATTGGCGTTGCTGAAAATGTCCGACACCAAGCCGGCATTGCCAATCGCCACGGCCAGCAGTGCTGTCCGGACAAGGCCTAGGACGCGGGACATCAGGGTTCCGGCTGCCATGACCGCGCTGGAACGCGCGGTGCTGGGAGCGATTATCTTTTCGGCCATGGTTTCCCTATGTTCTCACTCCACACGTGCGGCGCTTAAACCGGAGGTCCCGGCGGCACACCGGAGTGCGGAGGGCAACGGCCGGGAACTCTCAGAGGTAGCGGGGAAGGATTTCCCGGGCAAGGTCTGCAATACGCCGCTCATTCGGGAATGAGAGCCGCTTGCCGAGCTCGGCCAGGGGGACCCAGGCAACGTCCACGGCCTCGTGGTCCGGATCGTTTTCGATGGTGAGCTGGCCGCCGGTGGCTGCCAGCAGGAAGTGGTGCACAGTCTTGTGTACCCGGTGGCCGCTGACCGTGAACCAATAGTCGATGCTGCCCAGAGCGGTCAGGATTCGTCCGTCAATCCCGGTTTCCTCGGCGATCTCACGGATGGCTGCTTCGCGGCTGTCCTCTTCGTTCTCCGGATGGCCCTTGGGCAGGCACCATTCCAGCCGTCCGCCGCGGTTGAGCCGCGCGATGATGGCCACGGGAAGGTCCGGAGAGGTGGAATCCACCACAATGCCCCCGGCGGAAACCTCTTCCACCGTAGGCAGGGAGGCATGCACCGGATGCGCGCCGGCGCCGCCCATTGACGCCGTCAACGGGGTTCGCTTGGGTGCGCTCGGTACGGGATGGGCCATAGGACCACTCTAACGATCTTTGTCCGGGGATGATGACTGTGCGGGAGCGCCCCGGAGGGGAAGCGGGAACCCTCGGCGTGTCCGGGTCCCGTGAGGCGTCTACTGTGCGTCTTCCGACCTTTTATCTGGCACGCTTAAAGCACTATGGCGCACCTTTTTGACAGTTCGGCCCTGAAAACCCCCCTCCCTTCCGTTGTTGGCGACCTCGGGGAGTTATTCCAAGACGCCGGCTACGAACTCTCCCTCGTGGGCGGACCGGTGCGGGACCTCTTCCTGGGGCGCGTCTCCCCGGACCTTGATTTCACCACCAACGCCCGTCCGGACGACATCATCGGCATTATTCGCCGCTGGTGCGACACCTATTGGGAGATCGGGCGCGCCTTTGGAACCATCGGCATGCGCAAGGGCGGCTTCCAGATAGAAATCACCACCTACCGGGCTGACGCTTATGACCCGGACTCCCGCAAACCGGCGGTGGCCTTTGGCAACAACCTCGAAGACGACCTCTTCCGCCGCGACTTCACCATGAACGCCATGGCGCTGCGGCTGCCGTCAATGGAACTGGTGGATCCGTTCGGGGGAGCGAAGGACCTGCAGGCAGGCCTCGTGCGCACCCCGGGTGCCCCCTCGACGTCGTTCTCTGATGACCCGCTGCGCATGATGCGCGCCGCCCGCTTTGCCTCCCAGCTGGAAGTGGACGTGGCGCCCGAGGTGTTCGAGGCCATGAAGGACATGGCGGGGCGCATCACGATCATCTCCGCCGAGCGCGTCCGCGACGAACTCGTGAAACTGATCAACGGCAAGGCTCCCTGGACCGGAATCGATCTGCTGGTGGAAAGCGGATTGGCCGAGCATGTTCTGCCGGAGGTGTCAGCCCTGAAGCTGGAGATCGACGAGCACCACCGGCACAAGGACGTCTACCAGCATTCGCTGACGGTGCTCCGGCAGGCCTGCAGTCACGAGACAGGGGCCGACGGAGATGTGCCGACTCCGGATTTTGTCCTGCGGTTCGCGGCACTGATGCACGACGTCGGCAAGCCCGCCACCCGCCGCTTCGAACCCAACGGATCGGTCAGCTTCCTGCACCACGACGCCGTGGGATCCAAGCTCACCGCCAAACGGATGAAAGCGCTGCGCTTTGACAATGACACCGTCAAGGCGGTGTCGCGGCTGGTGGAGCTGCACATGAGGTTCTACGGCTACGGAGATGCGGGCTGGACGGATTCCGCCGTCCGCCGCTACGTCAACGACGCCGGCCCCCTGCTGCAGCGGCTGCACCGGCTGACCCGTTCCGATGTCACCACCCGCAACCGGCGCAAGGCGGACCGCCTGGCCTTCGCCTACGACGACCTCGAAGCACGCATTGCAGCGCTCGCCGAGCAGGAGGAGCTGGCCGCGATCAGGCCGGATCTGGATGGCGAGCAAATCATGGCCCTGCTGGGTATCCGGCCGGGTCCCGTGGTGGGCCGCGCCTACCGTTTCCTCCTGGAGGAGCGGATGGAAAAGGGTCCCTCCTCGGAGGCGGAAGCTGCCCAGCTGCTGCGCAGCTGGTGGGCCGCACAGCCGGAAAATTCCGAAAACTCCGAACCCTCAGCGGCTGGTGGGGCCGAACCTGCCGATGCCTCCGGTGAACCCTCCGCTGAGAGCTCCGAAGAGGCTGCCGTCAGCGGCGGTGCCAAAATGGAGGCGGACGGAAACCCGTCCGAAGAAGCGGAAGGAAGTAAATGAGCGACGCTGAGGACTTCGGTCCGGCGGTTCCGGATACGACACCGGCAGGCACCCGACTGCCGCGGCTGTGGCTTCTGCGCCACGGTGAAACGGAGTGGTCCCGCGAGGGAAACTACACCGGTCTGACGGACATACCCCTGACGGAGGCCGGGGAGGCACAGGCGGTTGCCGCCAGGGAAAAGATCGGGGAGATCGACTTTGACCTCGTGCTGTCCTCCCCGCTGGTCCGCGCGCGGCGTACCGCCGAACTCGTGGGCTATTCGAATCCGCAGATCCTTCCCCACGCCCACGAATGGGACTACGGAGACAACGAGGGACGCAAGAGCACCCAGGTCCGGGCGGAGAACCCCGGCTATCTGATCTGGAATGACGGCGTACCCAACGGCGAAACCCTGGATCAGGTGGCGGCACGGGCGGACCGCATCATCTCGCAGGTGCAGGCCGGTTGCGGAACACCGATGGACCGGGACCCGGAGGCGGCCCCGGTGGAGAAAGTCCTCCTTGTGGCACACGGACACTTCCTGCGGATCCTAGCTGCCCGCTGGCTGGGTCTTCCGGCCGATCAGGGCCGGCATTTTGTTCTCGGAACAGCTGCGGTCTGCACGCTCGGCTGGGACAAGCACACCCCGGCAATAGTGCGCTGGAACTTTTAACAAAAAAAGAATGTAAAAAGTTTCCGTAAATGCCTTGGCACGGAGTGGAAATCTGTTGTATGTTTTATCTGCGGCCACCTTTATTGCAGGTGGATCCCGCTCTAGCGAGTAGCACCAGCACATTATTCCGGCCAGCAGTTTAGTGTCCGGTCCATCCGCAAGTCCATGCACTCATGAAAGGGAGGTGGGGTTATGATCATCCACAAATTCCTCACTGCCACGACGGCCGCCTGCCCGCAGGCCCGCACGTCCACCCCTTCGACTGCAGGGCCGGATCTCCGGCCTTTTGGACGGCGGGTGGCCGGCGCTGCGGGCGGCGGACTGACCGGACTGGCGGCCTATGGAGTGTCCTGGCACGGCTCCCTGATCCTCGGCGGCCGCGGGTAACCACGGCACGGACCGTTTCGCGGCCCTGATCCACCCTTCAAACCCCTGAAGCCCTCAGCGGTGTCCGCTGCACGGGCACCTGCTGCTGCGGCCTTGCCGCATAGCGGCGTCGGCGGGTTCGGAGGATGGCAGCGACCCCTTTCCGGCACTGTCGTGACTGCTGTGGCACCCTCCCGATATGCGGCTCCGATACTGCTTTGACCTGACCGTATTCCGGGCAGGCACTGCTGTTCTCTCCTGACATCAATTCGAAAAGCAGAATTCCTCGAATAATGCCAATCATCCGGTGCCGCTTTCCCTTGTTCCCTTGAGGGCTTTTCCCTTCTTTATGTCTTTCTTTTGCGTGCCCTAAAAGTCAGGGTGCCTTTTCCCGGAGTTTACTGTGCCCAATTTCAGCCTGCCCATTTCCCCTTCCCCTGAAGCCCCTGAATCCTTCGAACTCCCTACACCGCCGCTGCCGCCGTCAGTGGTGCCTGCCCCTCCGCCGTCGGCCACGGAAGAGAGCGAACCACCACAGCGCATCCGAAAGGAGGTATTCGTCATGTTTAACCGTCTGCTTGCGTCCTTTGCCCGGTCCGAAGCCATTCACCAGGCCCGCCTGGACCAGTGCTGGAACGGCTCCCAGTGGCATCTGATGGGACACAGCACCTGGTCGGTGAAGTAGCAACCCGAACCGACCGGGAACAAAACCGGGGGAGTCCGCGCTGTAGTTTGCGGGCTCCCCTTTTGTCCGGCTGCTGGTGCTGTTACGGCTGTAGGGCGGGTGAATCGATGTACGCAGCTGCAGCAGGAGAAGCAAGGTCACCCGGAACCGCGGAAACCATGCTCTGCGCAGTGTCGTTATAAAGTCAGTAGGGGACAAGGACACGGCTGGCCGGGAAGGGAGTGCTGTTTGCTTCAGGTAAAGCGCGTTGCGATGCTCTCCCTGCACACATCGCCCTTGGAACAGCCTGGCTCCGGCGACGCCGGGGGCATGAATGTGTACGTCCGCTCCGTTGCTGTTGAGCTGGCGAAATCAGGCGTCGAGGTGGAGATCTTCACCCGCGCCTCCGATCCGCGGCAGCCAGCGGCCGTGGAACTTGCTCCCGGCGTGACGGTCCACCACGTGGCTGCCGGTCCGCGCCGAAAGATCGCCAAGGAATCCCTGCCCGGTCTGGAAGCGGATTTGGCCTCCGGAGTCACCGATCTGCACCCCTACCCAGCCCGCCGCCGGTTCGACGTTATCCACTCGCACTACTGGGTCTCCGGCACCGCAGGCCTTGCGGTTGCGCGGGCGTGGGATCTCCCGCTGGTACACACCATGCACACCATGGCCCGGGTGAAGAACCTACGGTTGCAGCCCGGAGAAAACCCCGAGCCCCGGGTGCGGATCAACGGGGAACAGGACGTCGTGGACGGCGCCACCCGCCTGATCGCCAATACCAGCACCGAAGCAGCCGAGTTGGAGTCGCTGTACGGAGCCGATCCCCGCGCCGTTGACGTGGTGGCCCCGGGTGTGGACCTGCAGGTTTTCTCCAGCCGGAATTCCGGCGCGGCCCGCGCCCGCCTGGGCATCGCACGGAACGTGTTCCATCTTGTGTTTGCCGGCCGGATTCAGCGGATGAAGGGCCCCCAGGTGCTGGTCCGGGCCGCCGCGGAGCTGCACGCCCGCCGTCCGGACATTCCGCTGCACGTCACCATCCTCGGTGCCGGCAGCGGCTCAGAGGTACTAAATTTGCAGCCGCTGGTCGATTCGCTGGGGCTCCAAGGGCACGTTTCGCTCCATCCCCCCGTGGGCGCCCCCGATCTGGCGGACTGGTTCCGGGCGGCCGACGTTGTAGCGGTGCCCTCCTTCAGCGAGTCCTTTGGGCTCGTTGCCCTTGAAGCGCAGGCCTGCGGCACTCCCGTGCTGGCCGCCAACGTGGGCGGGCTGCCCAAGGCTGTGGAACACGGCCGCACCGGACTGCTGGTGGACGGGCATGAGAGCGGCCGCTGGTCGGCTGAGCTGGAACGGCTGTACGACGACGCCGGGCTGCGGCGTGCGCTCGGTTACGGGGCCGCCGTGCACGCTTCCGAGTTCGGCTGGAAGCGCACCGCCACTCTCACGGCGCAGAGCTACCGGCAGGCCGCCGAGCAGTTCTCCTCGCACTCCGTCCGCTGATAGCTTGGACGAACGTCACAACTGTCGGTGAAGACCATCGACGGGAACCGGAAGGACCGCAACGATGCGCGCTGCCGCTGACATATCCAGTGATTTGGAAATCTCCCGTCGGGCGGTGATGAAGCCCATTACGGAAATCGCCAGGGCGGCAGGCATCCCCGAGGAAGCCCTGGAGCTCTACGGGCGCCATAAGGCCAAAGTGGATCCGCTGCTGGTTCCCCCGCGGACGACCCGGGGCAAGGTGGTGCTGGTCACCGCCATGAGCCCCACCCCCGCCGGCGAGGGCAAATCCACTGTGACCGTGGGACTCGGCGATGCCCTGGCAAAGGCCGGAGCCAACACCGTCATAGCCCTGCGGGAACCGTCCCTGGGCCCGGTGCTGGGCATGAAGGGCGGAGCCACGGGCGGCGGCTACTCCCAGGTGGTCCCCATGGAGGACATCAACCTGCACTTCACCGGCGACTTCCACGCCATCACCACGGCCAACAACGCCCTCACCGCACTGGTGGACAACCACATCTATCAGGGCAACGAGCTGGGGATCGATCCGCGGCGCATCACGTTCCGCCGGGTCATGGACATGAATGACCGCTCGCTGCGGGACATCGTGATTGGACTGGGCGGGCCAACACAGGGCACTCCGCGGCAGGATGGCTTTGACATCACCGTGGCCTCCGAGATCATGGCCGTTTTCTGCCTCGCCCGGGACCTCGCAGACCTCAAGGCGCGGCTGGCCCGGATCACTGTGGGCTACACGTACGACCGCCGGCCGGTCACCGTCAGCGACCTCGGAGTTCAGGGGGCCCTGACGCTGCTGCTCAAAGACGCCGTCAAACCCAACCTGGTCCAAACCCTGGCCGGCACGCCTGCCCTGGTCCACGGCGGACCGTTCGCGAACATTGCGCACGGCTGCAACTCGGTGATTGCCACCGAGCTGGCCCGCACCATTGGGGACATTGTGGTCACCGAGGCCGGCTTCGGCGCGGACCTGGGAGCGGAAAAGTACATGGATATCACCTCGCGGGCCGCGGACGTGGCCCCGGACGCCGTCGTCGTGGTGGCGACAATCCGCGCGCTGAAAATGCACGGCGGCGTGCCCAAGGACCGGTTGGACCAGCCGGACCTGAGCGCGCTGGAGGCGGGGACAGCCAACCTGCGCCGGCACATTGGCAACATCCGCAGGTTCGGCCTGGACCCCGTGGTGGCCGTAAACTCCTTCACCACTGACACGCAGGAAGAGCTGGACTGGCTGCTGCGCTGGTGTGAGGGCGAGGGAGTGGCCGCGGCCGCAGCGGATGTCTGGGCCCGCGGCGGCGGCGGAGACGGCGGCGATGCGCTGGCTGCCAAGGTGCTGGCTGCACTGGAAAAACCCGCGTCCTTTCAGCACCTGTATCCGCTGGATCTGCCGGTGGAGGAGAAGATCCGCACGGTGGTCCGGGACATCTACGGAGCCGACGACGTCGAATTCGCCTTGCCTGCCCTGCGCCGGCTGGAGGAAATCAAGGCCGGGGGATGGGACTCCCTGCCCGTTTGCATGGCCAAGACCCAGTATTCGTTCTCGGACAACGCAGCTCTGCTGGGAGCGCCCACCGGTTTCACGGTGCACGTGCGGGATCTGATCCTCAAGACCGGAGCGGGATTTGTTGTTGCGCTTACCGGGGCAGTGATGACCATGCCCGGACTGCCCAAGGTGCCGGCGGCGCTGCGCATGGACGTCGCCGCCGACGGCACTCCCTCCGGGCTGTCCTAGCCCGCCGCCCTAGCCCGCCGCCCGCTTCACCGAGATAACAGACGGTGCTCTTCCCGGCGCTGGGAAGAGCATCGTCTGTCATTTCGCGTGATGGAAGGAGGGGTTAGCGCTCCACCTCGCCCCGGATGAACTGCTCCACCTTTCCCTTGGCGATGTCATCGTTGTACTGCTCCGGCGGGGACTTCATGAAATAGCTCGACGCCGAGAGGATGGGTCCGCCCACGCCCCGGTCCAGGGCGATTTTGGCGGCCCGGATCGCGTCAATGATGACACCGGCCGAGTTGGGGGAGTCCCAGACTTCCAGCTTGTATTCCAGCGACACCGGGGCATCACCAAAATTGCGGCCCTCGAGGCGGACAAAGGCCCACTTGCGGTCATCGAGCCAGGCGACGTAGTCCGAGGGGCCGATGTGCACGTCGTCGGCCTTCAGATCCGCTGACGTGTTGGACGTGACGGCCTGGGTCTTGGAGATCTTCTTGGACTCCAGCCGCTCCCGCTCCAGCATGTTCTTGAAGTCCATGTTGCCGCCCACGTTGAGCTGATACGTGCGGTCCAGGATGACGCCGCGGTCCTCGAACAGCTTGGCCATCACGCGGTGGGTGATGGTGGCGCCGATCTGGCTTTTGATGTCATCGCCCACGATCGGAACACCGGCAGCAGTGAACTTGTCCGCCCACTCCTTGGTGCCGGCGATAAACACCGGAAGAGCATTCACGAAGGCCACGCCTGCGTCGATGGCGCACTGCGCATAGAACTTGGCCGCCTGCTCCGAGCCCACCGGAAGATAGCAGACCAGGACATCCACCTTTTCGGCCTTGAGGACCTCGAGAATGTCCACGGGCTCCTCGGTGGACTCCACAATGGTTTCGCGGTAGTACTTGCCCAGGCCGTCCAGCGTATGGCCGCGCTGCACGGTGATGCCGGTGTGAGGCACATCCGCAATCTTGATGGTGTTGTTCTCGCTGGCGCCGATGGCGTCGGCCAGATCCAGGCCCACCTTCTTGCTGTCCACGTCAAAGGCGGCCACAAACTGCACGTCATTGACGTGGTAGGGGCCAAACTCCACGTGCATCAGCCCGGGAACAGTCAGATCCGGGTCTGCATCGCGGTAGTACTGCACGCCCTGTACCAGGGACGCTGCGCAGTTGCCGACACCAACGATTGCCACCCGAATGGGGTTCTTAGCCACGGTTCTCCTTTGAAGAAAGTTTTCTTCTGCCGCACCTGATGCGGCAGGACCGGCCCAGTCTACGGCCTCAACCCGGATGCTTCGTGTGCTAGATCACACTGTCCCCGGCATGTATTCCGAAAATGGTGATGGGTGACAGACACGACTTCGACTCCGAATTCAGCCCCGGCCCCGTGCCCTCCCGGCCGGCCCGCTCTACCGTGGAAGGTACGGAACGGCAGGCCTAGCAGGGAGAGCAACGGATCAACCGGACCGGTGAGCGAGAGCAGCGGCTTGGCGTCGCCGTCGGCCTCCGCTGCCGCAGGCCTCAATGCAGCCGTCCTCGTCTCCAACGGGAGTCAACTGCTGCTCGAAGATGCGACACTCGACGCTTCTGGGACAGGAGCAGCTGGGGTGGACGGAGCCTCGGTCAAGAGTGTCTTCAACCTTGTCACTGGCCGACGAAGCGAAGCTTTCGGCCGGCTCCGGAACACTGGTGAGTGTCACCGGGAAAGGCGGGGCCGCGGCCAGATCAGCAACATCACCGGAAACGGCTTCCACCTGACATGCGACGCCTCAGCCGCCGCATATGCTTACCTGGCCGGGGACAGGTATTCCCTGATCGGAGGAGGAGACCTGACCCCGGAACAATGACGGGGGCCCGCAGGGCTGGGCGGCATACTGGTAACCATGGAGCCTAAGCCCAAGCCTCGACGCCTGCCGTTGCGGATAGTGGTGCCCAGCCGCAATGACCCGCTCCTCAAAAACCTGACCGAAGGCATCGGCGGTCCGCTGGGCCGGTACACCGCGCCGGGCCTCGTCACGCCGGGATTCTTCACGGTGGAGCGGGTCTTGATTCTGCTGACCACCGCCGCCGCGTTGCTGGCCGTCCTGGTGAAAACCCCGTGCCGGATTAACGGCTGGAGTGCCCCTGACCACTTTTATCAGGCCTGCTATTCGGACTGGCCGGTCCTTTTCGATTCCCGCGGGCTGGGGCAGGGCGTTTTCCCCTTCCTCACTCCGGACGCCGGCTTTGAGTATCCGGTGCTGCTGGGCCTGCTCGCCGGCGCCACCGCGCTCCTGGTGCCCGGTGACGGGGTGTCCGCGGAGCGGGCGCTGGGCTACTTTGATATCAACGCCGTCCTGGCCGTCCTGGCCTGGCTCGCCACAGTGCTGGCGACCATGCGCATGGCCAACCGCAGGCCGTGGGATGCGGCCATGGTTGCGCTGGCCCCGGCCCTGATCCTGTCCGTCTTCATCAACTGGGACATCTGGGCCGTCCTGCTGGCCGCTTTGGGCATGCTGGCGTTTGCCCGCAACCGCCCCGTCCTCGCCGGCGTGCTCCTGGGGCTGGGAACGGCCCTGAAGCTGTATCCGGTGCTGATCCTTGGCGCGGTCCTGGTCCTGGCCCTGCGGACGCTGCGTCTGCGTCCGGCGTGGCAGGCGGTCGGAGCGGCCGCCGCCGTCTGGCTGGCGGTGAACGTTCCCTTCATGATCGCCGACTTCACCGGCTGGAAGTATTTCCTCACCTTCACCGGTGAGCGCCCGGCGGGCTATTCCTCGGTGTGGTTTGCCTGGAATATTGTGGCCGACCGGTGGGGTCAGGCCGCAGCGGAGGCGCAGTTCATCAACTTCTGGGCTTATTTCCTCTTTGCCGCGGCCTGCGCGGGCATCGCCCTGCTGGGACTGGCCGCACCGCGGCGCCCCCGGCTGGCACAGCTGGCTTTCCTGATTGTGGCGGCGTTCATCCTGACGAACAAGGTCTATTCCCCCCAGTTTGTCCTGTGGCTGATTCCGCTGGTTGCCCTCGCCCGGCCCCGCTGGCGCGACTTCCTGGTGTGGCAGTTCTTCGAGGTGCTGCACTGGTGGGCCATCTGGATGTACCTGGGCGGGCTCACCTCCGGCGGCTCCGACCGGAACAACATTGATGCCGCCATCTACGTCTGGGCCGTGGCCGGTCATGTCCTGGCCACGGCGTGGCTGATGGCCAGGGTGGTTGGTGACATCCTGAACCCGGCCCGTGATCCGGTGCGCCGGCTCGACGTCGATGATCCCCAGGGCGGTCCCTTTGACCACGCGCCGGATCGGTTCCGGCTGCATCGCAAACTCTCAGGCACCGGCCGTTCCCGGCGCCCGGCACAGGAAGCAGAAACCCCATGACGGATGTTTCAGTGGTCGGCTCCGGACCCAACGGCCTGGCGGCCGCCGTCATTATGGCCCGGGCAGGGCTGTCGGTGCGTGTTTTTGAAGCGGCCGCCACGGCCGGCGGCGGCACCCGCACCAAGGAACTGCTGGAGCCCGGGTACCGCTACGACGTTTGCTCTGCCGTGCATCCGATGGCGCTGGCTTCTCCGTTTTTCCGCCGGTTTGGCCTGGCGGAGCGCATCACGCTCACCGTTCCGGAGATTTCCTACGCCCACCCGCTCGACGGCGGCGACGCCGGGCTGGCCTACCGGGACCTGGAACGCACCGTTCAGGGGCTCGGACCCGACGGTCCCGCCTTCCATGCGCTGATGTCCCCGCTGGTGCGGCGCAGCGAGGACATCACGGAGCTGCTGATGTCCCCGTTGATCCGCGGCTACCGCAAGCCGGCGGCGGCGCTGGCCTTCGGCCGGGCCGCCCTGGACCAGGGAACTCCACTGTGGAACCGGCGTTTCTCCACCGACAAGGCACCGGCCCTGCTGACCGGCGTCGCGGCTCATCCGGTGGGGACCATGCCGTCACTGCCCTCCGCCGGCGGCGGGCTGCTGCTGTCCCTGCTGGCGCATACCGTGGGATGGCCGGTGCCCGAGGGCGGTTCGCAGGCCATCGCCGATGCCATGGTCCGGGACCTGCAGGCGCATGGAGGTGAGCTGGTGACCGGCCACCGGGTGGCCTCCCTGGAGGAAGTCCGCAGCTCCAAGACGGTTCTGCTGGATGTGTCCCCGGCAACACTGCTGGACCTTGCCGGGCCCCGGCTGCCGGAATCCTACCGGAAGGCACTGGAACGGTTCCGGTACGGCAACGCGGCCTGCAAGGTGGACTTCATCCTCTCCGGCCCGGTGCCCTGGGCCAACAACGAGGTGAACCGGGCCGGAACCGTGCATCTGGGCGGACGCCGCGCCGAACTGGCCGCGGCCGAAGCGCAGGTGGCAGCCGGCCGGCATCCGGAGAAGCCCTATGTGCTGCTCTCGCAGCCGAGCAGCTTCGATGCCACCCGTGCCCCGGCGGGCCGCCACATCCTGTGGACCTACTGTCATGTTCCCGCCGGCTCCACGGTGGACATGACTGAAGCCGTCACTGCGCAGATCGAACGTTTTGCGCCCGGCTTCCGTGACGTCGTCGTCCGCTCACAGGTGACGACGGCGGCGGACCTGGAACGCTACAACGAAAACTATGTGGGTGGAGACTTTGGCGGCGGTGCCGTGAGCCTGTGGCAAATGGCGGCCCGGCCTGTGCCGGCCCTGAATTCGTGGCAGACTCCACTTCCCGGCGTCTATCTGTGCTCAGCGTCCACGCTGCCCGGGCCGGGTGTTCACGGCATGGGCGGATTCCATGCCGCCGGACTGGCGCTGCGCCGGGACCACGGACTGGGGATGCCGGAGCTGGGGGCAGGAAACTAGCCGGCGTCGGGGCCGCGGGCGGGGGAGGGCGCCGGAAGCTTGTATGTTGGAATCCGGCGCAACGCCGCTCACGCTCTGCAGGGGGAATGGACGATGCACAACCAGGACGGCGGTATGCCGGAAAATCCGGATACCCTTGTTCCGCCTGCCCGCCCCGCCCATCGCAATCCGCGGTGGTGGCTGGCAGCGCAGTCCGCACTGTTTGCCTACGGCCTGACCCTGGGCGCAGCACTGGTGATGATGGCGCTGCTGGTCCTGGGGTTCTTCCTGGGCGGCGCCGGTGCCCTCAACGGCATGAATGATTCCGCGTCCAGTATGGGTGCCAGGCTGGACGGCCCCTCCGCGCTGCTGATTTACCCGTTTTTCCTGGCCGCCATGGCGCTGGGCAGCACAACGGTCCTGACGGTCTCGCCGGCGGTGTTCAGCGACGCCGCACTGCCTCTGACCAGTGTGTGGATCGGCGTTCTCCCGCTTTTGCTCACGGTGGTGGCAGCCGGCGCGCTGTGGCACCTGGGCCGCCGGGCGGAGCGGAAGTCAGCGCTGGAGTCCGATGGGCTCCGCTGGCTGTATTCCGGCGGAACCGGGCTGGTGCTGGCCGTCGTGTCCGTGCTGCTGAGCCTGGCTTCTTCACTGCGTTCGGACACCGAAGCCGGCGCTGTGTTCCTGACCGCGGCATCACCGAGCCTGGTGGCAGGTTCGATCCTGCTGGGCACTGTGGCCAGCTGGGCGGGACGCAAGAAGGAATCGGGAACTGCCCTGCAGTGGTTCGGCCGAGTGGAGCGCATCCTGCCGGGATTACGTGCGGCCCTGCGCATTGCCGGCTGCCACTACCTCGCCTATACCGCCGTGGCCGGAACTGCACTGCTGGTCACCGCCCTGGTTCGAGGTGGAGCAGCCATTGCCTTCGCCTCCCCGCTCTGGCTGCCGACGGCGTCAGCCTGGGCCTACGCTGTGGGTCACCTGTCCCCGGTAACAGACCAGGGGCTGATGCTTTCCTGGCAGCTTCCGGCCTCCGTGGCCGACCTGAGCGGATGGGGAAGCGCGCTGATTGGCGGCTTGGGGCTGCTGCTGGCAGCAGCGGCCTCGGTGGCCTGGTCCCTGATTCGCAACCAAGATTCCCAAGCGGTCCCGGCGCCGTCCCTGCCGAAGGCCTCCTGGCTGACCCTGCCGGTGGTCTTTGGTCTGGCCGGCGCAGCCGTGTCGGTGTTGAGCCTGATCGCGGCAGGAGAGGGCGCAACCGGCGGCGGCATTGGGCCGGGAATCGGTACTTTGGGGCCGGCCTGGTGGACGTTCCTGGTGATGGCGGTGTGGGGTGCTGCGATCGAGTTGGGGGCGCGGACGCTGGCGCCGCATGTGGTGCACCTGGTGCCGGCGCGGGTGGGCGCGTTCTTCACCGGCAACGCTCCGAAGTAGCCCGGCGGGGCCGGGAGGAGACCTGCTTCCCTTGCGCTCCGCGCGTCGGCGTGGCGAACTGGAAACAGGAGGTGTGCCGATGACCGAGCACCTGAACAACCACCACCGGGACACGCTGGATCAGATCCTGCGCCATCCCACCAGTTCCAACATCGAGTGGAAGAGAGTGCGGTCCCTGCTTGAGGCAGTGGCCGACACCACCCGGGAACACAATGGGAAATACGAGGTCACCCTCGCCGGGCAAACGGACTATTTGGAGCCGCCGAAGGGTAAGGACATTGACGAACAGACCGTGGTGGACCTGCGGAAGATGCTGACCAGGGCCGGCTACACCCTGGACACCAAGTAACCCCGGACACCAAGTAAGCCGGACACCACGTAACACCGGGAAAAGCAAGGGGACCGGCATTCGCTGCCGGTCCCACCCCCTCGCCTACTCGACGGTGAGTTCACCCATGCGTGACCAGTCTTCGCCCTCGATGACCGTGTTGATGATCTTTGGAGTCTCCACCAGAGCCTGAACCATGTCCTTCATGGCCTGCTGGAAGTGATCGCTTTGCACATGGGCGCCAGCGGCGTCGTCCTTAAAGGCCTCCACGAGGACAAACTCATTGGGGTTCTCCAGACTGCGTGACCAGTCGAACCACAGATTGCCGGGCTCGGCGCGGGTGGCGGCGGTGAAGTCCGCGGTCAGTTCCGGCCAGCGCTCCACCCATTCCGGCTTGACGTTGAATTTGACGGTAATGAAGATCATGGTCGCTCCTTCTAAGCGGTATGGCTGCGGTGCCCCGGGCAGGGCAGGCGCGGCCTTCATCGTAGGCAGGTCCGGGCGGCGGCTGGTCATCCCGCCGGCTTTGATCCGGGCAGCAGACTATTGCTGTGGCCGGGCGGGCTTCAGCGGAAGCTGTGAGAGCGGAACGTCATCGACTTCCAGGGATTGAAGTGCATCTCGGCGTACCAGGTCAAGGTAGGACACATGGTTCTTAAGTGCTGCGCGCGCCGCAGCGGGGTCGGCATCGATAATCGCCTGAGTTATCGCGGAGTGCTGATCCAACACCTGCTGCCGGTCGAGAAGGTCAACAAAAACGGTATTCGTTGCCGGACGGCTCAGATGGACTGACATCATTGCGAGCTCAAGTATTGGGTTCTTTGCGGCACGCGAGATTGCTGTATGGAAGGCCAGATCCCAATCAAGCCACTCGTCGATGCTCATGGCTGGGTCCTGGGCGGCTTCCACCGCCGACTGGATGTCGCCGATATCCTCAGGAGTGCGCCTGCTGGCAGCTAAACCGGCACAGATCGTTTCGAGGACTTCACGCGCTTCATCCACGTTCTGGACGGTAACGTTGCCAGCGCGATACCAGAGCTGAATGGCCTCGCCGAGCTGGGTGGCCACCTGTTCGGCGACGGGCACGGATACAAAAGTACCGCCCTGGGCGCCGCGGGCGGATCGGACAAGTCCGGTCGCTGAAAGCAACTTGAGCGCTTCCCGCGCCGTGGCGCGTGAAACCTCGAAGGTATCGGCGAGGTCCTGCTCAGTGGGCAGCCGCTCCCCGGGGACCCAGACCCCTGCCGCAATCGCTTCACGAAGCTGACGGGCTATCTGACCCGAGGCATCCCGCCGAACCAGGGCGACGGGTTGGAACGGTGGGCGAGACATCCAGATGGTCCCCTCGTCTAGGTAACGCGGATGTGGAATTCTCCACACCTCTTCCATAGAACCACGTGTTCGAGTACATTCATTGTCTAACAATGAATGTTAGACAATCGATGACAGGTGAACGGTGAAGAACATGGGGCAGGTTTTTGAGATTCCTGAGACAACCATTGCAGCGGTGCAGCGCGCGTACCGCAATGGGGCACTCACGGTGCGCGACCTGGTGCAGGCGTACCTCGACCGGATCCAGGACCTGGACCGCAGCGGGCCTGAGCTGAATTCGGTTATCGCGCTCTCACCAGGAGTTCTGGAAGAGGCAGAGCGACTGGACCGGCATTTTGCTGAGCAGGGTGAATTGGTGGGCCCGCTCCACGGTGTGCCAGTGCTCGTCAAGGACCAGATTGAAGTGGGCGGGATGCCTACCAGCTACGGCAGTGAGATTGCCTCAGGCCACGTTCCGGATGAGGACTCGACCGTGGTTTCACAGCTTCGCAAGGCAGGTGCTGTCATTCTGGGAACCACCACGATGCCTGACTTCGCCACGTCATGGTTCAGCACCTCATCGCGGAGCGGGCTCACGAAAAACCCCTACGACCTTTCCCGGGACCCGGGCGGCTCGTCATCGGGAACGGCAGCTGCGGTCGCAGCGAACCTGGCTCTCGTTGGAATTGGCGGCGATACCGGTGGATCCATTCGGCTTCCGGCATCCTTCTGCAACCTTGTAGGAGTGCGCGTGACCCCGGGACTCATCAGCCGGGAAGGTATGTCGAGCCTGGTGACGCCGCAGGACACCCCCGGACCCATGACACGGACGGTTGAGGATGCTGCCCGGCTTCTCGATGTACTTGTGGGCTTCGATCCCAGCGATCCTTACACCGCCGTGAATCGCATTGCCCGGCACGAGGGATCATTCGTGGATGGCCTGGCCGAGGCTACTTTGGCTGGACGGCGCATCGGAGTGCTTCGCGAAGCATTCGGGGACCCCGCAGATCCGGACGGAGCACGCGTCAACGCGGTTCTGGAAGACGCACTTAGCAAGATCCGCGAGTCCGGTGCGGAGACAGTTGATGTTCACATCGATGAGCTCATGCATCTCGTCGGATTCACGTCGCTCTATAACACTCGTTCCCATGAGGATATGGACGCCTTTTTCGCATCCCGCCCCGGCAGCGGGGTGAAGGGTATGAGTGAAGTCATTTCGAGTGGCCGCTTCCACCCTAAGCTCGACCTCCTTGTGGGCATTGCGCAGTCTCCGGCTAGTCCAAGGGATGATCGAGACTACGCCGAACGGATACTCGTGCAACAGGACTTTCAGCGCAGCGTGATGAGCATGCTCGCCGACCTCAACCTCGATGCAGTTGTGTTCCCTGATGCCAAGCTTCCGGCACCGACGCATGAAGACGTTATGTCTGACAAATGGACGTGCCTGACCTATCCCACCAATACGGTCATTGCCTCCCAGCTGCATTTTCCCGCGGTTACTGTGCCAGCCGGTTTCACGGACAACGGTCTCCCCGTCGGGATCGAGATCATGAGCGCGCCCTATGATGAGAAACGCCTGCTGCTGGTTGCGTCGGCGATTGAGAGAGCCACCTCAGCGCGACGGAAGCCACAGTTCTGACATGGGGAAGCAGCGTCGCAATGTGCCGGTAACCCTGAACGCCGATATGGGCGAGGCCGTGGGAATCCACAGCTTCGGCCATGACGAGGTGCTTCTGGAATTTGTAGACACCATCAACGTGGCCGGCGGAATGCATGCCGGTGACCCTTCGGCGATTTCCCACATTGTCACCCAAGCGATTGGGCGCGGGGTTACTGTCGGTGCGCACCCCGGGCTTCCCGATATCGCCGGTTTTGGACGAAGGGAAATGGTGCTCAATGCCGAGGAAGTTCGAGACCTGATCAGATACCAGACTGGAGCCGTAGCAGCGTTTGTAGAAGCGGCTGGGAGCAGGCTTCATCACATCAAGCCGCACGGCGCTCTTTTTGGAATGCTCTCCCGCGATGAAGAACTGATGGACGCGGCGTGCGATGTTGCACTTCAGTATGAGGTACCCGTTTTTGGATTGCCGGGGACGGCACACGAACGCGTCGCGCTTCGACGCGGCGTTCCGTTTGTTTCCGAGTTTTACGTCGATTTGGACTACAACGATGACGGAACGATCATCGTGAACCGCAGCGGGAGGATGCGCGCGGTTGAAGAAGTTGAAGAACGGGCCAGGCAGGCGCTCATCGAAGGAACAACCTTCAGCATTACCGGCAAGGAAATCGAAGTGCGGCCAGAGAGCTTTTGCGTCCATTCGGATGTACCCAACGCACCGGAAGTCGCAGCTGTCATTCGTCGTGTAGTTCAGCTAGCTGAATAGGGGAGCGCGGACTGCGGCTGTCCCGCGAGGTTCGCCGCACCCCTTTCTCCCTGCATAGACTGCTCCTGTCGGATGGGAGGATGGATGCGTGGCACATCTCGACGTATCCAACATTGACTATTTCCTCTCCGACGGCCGGCAGCTGCTCAACGGCGTCAGCTTCAAAGTGGGCGACGGGCACAAGACCGCCCTGATCGGTCCCAACGGGACCGGAAAGACCACTCTGCTGCGCATCATTGCCGAGGACATCAAGGCTGATGAGGGCACCGTATCCAAGTCCGGGTCCATGGGCATCATGCGCCAGTTCGTGGGCCAGGTCCGTGACGACAGCACGGTCCGGGACCTGCTGGTTTCCGCCGCCCCGCCGGCGCTCGCCGCCGCCGCCAAAGCCGTGGACGACGCCGAGATGGCCATGATGGAGCACGACGACGAACCCACCCAGATGCGCTATGCCACCGCCATTGCGGACTGGGGTGATGCCGGCGGCTACGAGCAGGAGACCGTCTGGGACGAAGTCACCATGGCCGCGCTCGGCATGCCCTTTGACCGCGCCCAGTACCGCAGGGCCTCCACCCTTTCCGGCGGAGAGCAGAAGCGCCTGGTCCTGGAGGCACTGTTTTCCGGTCCCGACGAGCTGCTGCTGCTGGATGAACCGGATAACTACCTGGACGTGCCCGGAAAGCGCTGGCTGGAAGCCAAATTGGCCGAATCCAAGAAGTCGGTGCTGTTCGTCAGCCACGACCGGGAGCTGCTGGACAACGCCGCCACCCGCATCGTCACCCTGGAGCCGGGCATCAACGGTGCCTCCGCCTGGATCCACGGCGGCGGCTTCAGCAGCTACGTCACGGCGCGCGAGGACCGCAATGCCCGGTTCGAGGAACTGCGCCGCCGCTGGGACGAGGAGCACCTGAAGCTCAAGGAACTCGTCAACATGTACAAGAACAAGGCCGCCTTCCGCTCCGACATGGCCAACCGCTACCAGGCCGCCCAGACCCGCCTGGCGAAGTTCCTCGAGGCAGGTCCACCCGAGGCGCTGCCCATCGAACAGAACGTGAAGATGCGACTGCGCGGCGGGCGGACCGCCAAGCGCGCCGTCGTCGCGCAGAAGCTGGAGCTGACCGGCCTCATGAAGCCCTTCAGCACCGAAATCTGGTTCGGCGACCGGGTGGGAGTGCTCGGCTCCAACGGATCCGGAAAGTCCCACTTCCTGCGGCTGCTGGCAGCCGGCGGCACGGATCCGGAGAAGGAACACGAACCGGTGTCCGAGGTGGAGATCGCTCCGGTCCCGCACGAGGGATCGGTGAAGCTCGGCGCCCGGATCCGGCCCGGCTTCTTCGCGCAGACCATGATGCGCCCGGACCTGCTGGGCAAGACCCTGCTGGACATCCTGCACCGTGGGGATGACCACCGTTCCGGTCTGGGCCGCGAGGCAGCCGCCGGAGCCCTGGACCGCTACGGCCTGGCCGCGTCCTCGGAGCAGAAGTACGATTCGCTCTCGGGCGGGCAGCAGGCACGGCTGCAGATTCTCCTGCTGGAACTTTCCGGCGCCACACTGCTGCTGCTGGATGAGCCCACTGACAACCTGGACCTGCACTCCGCCGAAGCCCTGGAAAAAGCGATCGACGCGTTCGAGGGCACCGTCCTGGCCGTCACTCACGACCGCTGGTTTGCCCGCAGCTTCGACCGGTTCCTGGTGTTTGGCTCCGACGGCTTGGTCTATGAGTCCCAGACTCCGGTCTGGGACGAGAAACGTGTTGTGCGGGCGCGATAAGAGACAATGGTGCCGTGACCGAAAAGAACCCGACTGACGCTGCCCTGCAAGACACCGTACTCAGCAAGGCACTTATCGCCGTTTTTGTGGTTTTCGGCCTCAACGGCCTGGTCTTCGCCAGCTGGGCTGCCCGCATTCCGGCCGCAGCCCAGGACCTCGGCATCGGGGCCGCCGGTGTGGGACTGCTGCTGCTCTTTTCGGCCATCGGCTCCGTGGCGGCACTTCCGCTGGCCGGGTCGGTGGCACAGCGGATCGGCACCGCCGGGACCGTGCGCGCCGGGGGAGTCACGACGTCGGCCGCCTCCCTGATCATCGCCGCGGGCCTGTATCTGGGGTCGATTCCGCTGACCGCAGCTGGCCTGCTGGTCTTCGGCGTCGGCATTGCCGGCTGGGATGTCGCGATGAACCTCGAGGGCTCGGACGTGGAACGCCGGCTGGGCCGGAATATCATGCCCAAATTCCATGCTGCGTTCTCCGGTGGTTCCTTTGTGGGCGCCCTGATTGGCGCCGGACTGTCGTCGCTCGGCGTCTCGCTGTCCCTGCACCTGCTGGCCATCCTCACCATTGTCTGCATTGTGGTGCTCATAGTGCCGCGCAACTTCCTGCAGGTTTCCCACGCGGTTCACCGCACCGATGCCGCCGGCGCGCCCGTGAAGCCTTCCCGCTTTGGCGCCTGGAAGGAAGGACGCACGCTGCTGATCGGCGTTGTGGTCCTGGGCGCCGCACTGACCGAGGGCGCCGCCAACGACTGGGTGGCCAAAGCGACCGTGGACGGGCTGGGAACCAGCGAATCCGCCGGTGCCGTCATGTTTGCGGTCTTTGTGGCCGCTATGACCCTCACTCGCTGGTTCGGCGCCCGGCTGATCGACCGGGTGGGCCGGGTGCCGGCGCTGCGGATGTGCATGAGCGCCTCCCTAGTGGGGCTGCTGCTCTTTGTCCTGGCGCCCAACCTCCCGCTGGCCGCCGTCGGCGCCGTGCTGTGGGGAATCGGGGCGGCGCTGGGCTTCCCTACGGGAATGTCCGCCGCCGGAGAGGACCCGGCACACGCTGCCGCCCGGGTCTCCGTGGTCTCCACCATCGGCTACTCCGCCTTCTTTGTGGGTCCGCCGGTGCTGGGCTTCCTCGGCGAACACTGGGGGATCCGCAATTCCCTGCTGGTGGTGGGAGCTGCCATGCTGCTGTCGATCATTTTTGCCCCGGCTGCCGCAGAGCAAAAACACGTGCCGGCCAAAATGTCTTGACCCGGTCCGGGCCCACGGACCCGCGGACCGGAACTGTCCGCAATGGGGGTTCCGGTGGCTTGGCGCACGGTCTACGTTCGGACGATGTTCATTTCCTCAACTCCTCCTTCGGGGCGCCCTGCCCCCGCCTCCGCGCTGATCCAGGCGCAGGGGGTCACTAAGGTCTATAAGTCCAAGTCGGGGCCGGTGCGCGCGTTGGACGGCTTGGATATTGCCGTGCCGGAAGGCACCGTCATGGCGCTGCTGGGTCCCAACGGCGCCGGGAAAACCACGGCCGTTAAGGTCCTCACCACCCTGATCAGGCCGGATGCCGGCACGCTCATGATCGATGGCATCGATGTGCTGCAGGAGCCCAAGGAAGTGCGGCGGATCATCGGTGTCTCGGGCCAGTACGCCGCAGTCGATGAGAATCTCACCGGCCAGGAAAACCTCCGGATGGTGGGCCGGCTCTACCATCTGCCCGCCAGGCAGGCACGGACTCGCGCGGCGGAACTGATCGACATGTTCGAACTCACGGACGCCGGCAACCGCCCGGTCAAGGGGTACTCGGGCGGTATGCGCCGGCGCCTGGACCTGGCCGGCGCGCTGGTGAACAGCCCGCGGGTCCTGTTCCTGGATGAACCCACCACCGGTCTGGATCCGCGCAGCCGCCTGGCCCTGTGGCAGGTCATCAAGGACCTGGTGGCGGGCGGAACCACGCTGCTGCTGACCACCCAGTACCTGGAGGAAGCGGACCAGCTCGCGGACAGCGTTGCAGTCATTGACCACGGCGTCGTTATTGCCGAGGGCACCTCGGACCAGCTGAAGTCCCGGATTGGCGGCCACAGCGTTGCGGTGGCACTGATGGACGGGAACGACGCCGATTCGGCACGGCGGATTCTTGCCCGCCACGGTTCGGGTGCACCGCACACCGCCGACGACGGCCGGACGCTGGAGGTGGCCGTCCAGAACGGCCCGGCGTCCCTGCAGCTGATTCTGGCTGACCTGCAGGCCCAGGAGATAGCGCTGCACGACGCCGGGATCCGTCGGCCCACGCTCGATGACGTGTTCCTGCAGCTCACCGGCCGCCCCGCCGAGGAAGAGCCGGAGCCACAGGCAGCCAAGGACACTGAAGGAGCCCGCCGATGAGCGCCGCAGCCGTACGAATTCCCGCCGCCGCCGGCGGCACATCAACCGCAGCCAACTGGGCCGCTGACGGCTGGACCGTCACCAAGCGCAACCTGATCAAAATCAAGCGCTCTCCGGACATGATCATCTTTGCCGTCCTTCAGCCCATCATGTTTGTGCTGCTGTTCAGCCAGGTCTACGGCGGATCGATTAACGTGGCCGGCACCGACTACACCCAGTACCTGATGGCCGGTATCTTCGCCCAAACGGTTGTCTTCGGATCCACGTTCTCCGGCGCCGCCATGGCGCAGGATCTGAAGGAAGGCATCATCGACCGGTTCCGCACCCTGCCCATGAGCCCTTCGGCGGTGCTGATCGGGCGGACCAACTCGGACCTGGCCCTCAACGGCATCTCCATGCTGATCATGATGGGCACCGGCCTGCTGGTGGGCTGGCGGGTCACCACCAATTTCCCCTCCTTCATGGCCGCCGTTGGACTGCTGCTGCTTTTCTCCTACGCCTTCAGCTGGGTCATGGCCCTGCTGGGCATGAGCGTCCGGACGCCGGAAACCATCAACAACGCCTCCTTCATCATCCTGTTCCCCATCACCTTCATTTCCAACGCTTTTGTGCAGAGTTCCACGCTGCCGGAGCCGCTGCGCACCTTCGCGGACTGGAACCCCGTCTCCGCCCTGGTGCAGGCAGTGCGGGAATTGTTCGGCAACCTGGGTACCACTCCGGTGCCCGACACCTGGCCGATGCAGCACGCCATTGCTACCGTTCTGATCGGATCGGCGGTGATGCTGCTGGTCTTTGTTCCGTTTGCCGTGCGGAAGTTTGCGTCGGTGAGCTCCAGGTAGGCCCGTCCGTTCCCTTGTGAGGACATCCCATGATCGAGGCACACGAACTCACTAAACGCTTTGGTGAGAAAACCGCCGTCGACGGCATCACCTTTTCTGTTCAGCCGGGTAAGGTGACCGGATTCCTGGGGCCTAACGGTGCCGGAAAATCCACCACCATGAGAATGGTTGTCGGCCTGGACCACCCCTCCGCCGGCACGGTGATTGTCAACGGGAAACCGTACGCCCGACACCGGGCACCTCTGCATGAAGTGGGTGCCCTGCTGGAGGCCAAGGCTGTCCATCCCAAGCGGACCGCCTACAACCACCTGCGGGCACTGGGCGCCACCGAAGGCATCTCCACCGCCCGCATCAATGAGGTTATTGAGCTGACAGGTCTCGGGCCGGCGGCAAAGAAGCGGGTGGGTGGTTTCTCCCTGGGCATGGGCCAGCGGCTGGGCATTGCGGCAGCACTGCTGGGAGACCCGCAGACCCTGATCCTGGATGAACCGGTCAATGGGCTGGATCCGGAGGGAGTGAAGTGGGTGCGGTTCCTGGTCCGGGGCCTGGCGGCCGAAGGCCGCACCGTTTTCATCTCCTCGCATTTGATGAGCGAAATGGCTGTCATGGCGGACCACCTGATTGTGATCGGCCGCGGCAGGATCCTGGCTGACGCCCCGATTGAGCAGGTCCTTGCCGGCAGCAATCAGGAACGCGTCCTGGTGCGCGCGGACGACGCCGGGGGGCTGGCGGCCGCCATCGGGTCCCCCGGGGTGGACGTGGAGAGGGCAGGGCCGGACGTCCTGCAGGTGGTTGGCCTGGCCGCCCGCACCATTGCCGAAGCGGCGCAGGCCCGCGGCATTCTCATCACCGAGCTCACCCCGCAGCAGGTATCCCTCGAGGACGCGTACATGGAGCTGACCCGCGGCGAGGTTGAATACCAGTCGCAGCAGATGAACCAGCCCACCGGATCCGCGCCGGCGCCGGAAGGACGGACCGCATGAGCACCTCCGCAGCTTCCCCCGCACCCCCGGCCGACAGGCCGGAATCCGGCCGCGTGACATTTCCCCGGGTCCTGCACTCGGAGTGGATCAAAACGGTCACGGTGCCCTCCAGCGTCATCCTTTTGGCCGTGAGTTTTGTGGTGATGGTTGGCCTGGGTGCCCTGGTTGCCTGGGGTACGGCCCAGCTGGTGAGTGACCCCGCCGCGGGCCCGCCCGGGGGATTCGATTCCTCCGTGCAGAGCCTGGCCTATGACGTCCCGGCGTCAGGGCTGCCCTTCGGGCAGCTGCTGATTGCTGCCCTGGCCGTGGTGCTGATGGCAAGTGAATACACCACCGGAATGATCCGCACCACCATGGTGGCCGTGCCGACCCGCACTCCTGCCCTTCTGGCCAAAACTCTTGTGATTGCAGTGGTTTCTTTTGTTGTGGGAGCCCTCTCGGCGTTTGCCGCGTATCTGGTGGCCCAGCCGATCCTGAACACGCAGGATCTGGGCTTTGGGCTGGACACTGAGTGGGTCCTGCCGTCCATTGTGAACACCGGATCGGTCCTGGCGCTGACTGCGATTATGGGTGTGGCCATCGGTGCCCTGCTGCGCAGCACCGCCGGGGGAGTGGTGACGCTAGTGGGTGCGCTGTTTGTCCTTCCGATCATTGCCAGCCTGCTGTCCGGGCTTGCGGACTGGGTAGACGATGCTGCTCGTTTCCTGCCGAGCAATGCTGCCATCCAACTCGTCGCGACGCGGATCCAGCCGGGCCAGTTCAACCAGGGCGAAGGCGGGCTGATCCTCGCCGGCTGGGCGCTGGTGCTCCTGGCTGCCGCCGTCGTCGTCCTCAAAAAACGGGACGTCTAAGCGCTGCCGCGGATATGACAAACTCAGGGTCATCCCTGAGTCATCCCCAAGGGGGACCCCGGAAAAGTCCTGAAATCATCCTCTGGTAGGGTCCTTGCAACCCGGCGGTCCCCTAGGGTGGGAGAACCCCAGCATCCACTTCCGCCCCAATGTGAGGATCACCATGATCGAGGCACTCGGCCTCTCGAAACGCTACGGCGCCAAAACGGCCGTCGATGACGTTTCCTTTACCGTCCAGCCGGGCAAGGTCACCGGCTTTCTAGGTCCCAACGGGGCCGGAAAATCCACCACCATGCGCATGATCGTCGGCCTGGACCGCCCTACTCACGGCAAAGTCCTGGTCAACGGCAAGCCGTACGCCCAGCACCGAGCCCCCCTTCGCGAGGTTGGGGCCCTTCTGGACGCGAAGGCAGTGCACACCAAGCGAAGCGCGTACAACCACCTGCGGGCGATGGCCGCCACACATGGCATTTCCACCAACCGCGTCAACGAGGTTATTGAACTCACCGGCCTGACTCCGGTGGCGAAAAAGCGCGTGGGCGGCTTCTCGCTCGGTATGGGCCAGCGGCTGGGCATTGCAGTGGCGCTGCTGGGGGATCCGCACACGGTCATCCTGGATGAACCGGTCAACGGGCTGGATCCCGAGGGTGTGCTCTGGGTGCGCCATCTGGCCCGGGGACTGGCCGCTGAAGGCCGCACAGTCTTCCTTTCCTCGCATCTTATGAGCGAAATGGCGCAAACCGCGGACCACCTCATCGTTATCGGCCGCGGCCGCATCATTGCAGATGCTCCCATCACGGAGATCATTGACGGAGGCAACAGGCATCGGACCCTGGTTCGGACCGATCAGCCCGATGAGCTGCGCCGGGAACTGGAGAACCGCGAAACCACGTTCACACAGCTGGAACCGGACCTGCTGGAAGTCACCGGCAGGGATCCGCGCAGCATTGCCGAGGCCGCCCTGGCCCGGCAAATCCTGATTTATGAACTGACGCCCCGGCAGGTTTCCCTTGAGGATGCCTATATGGAACTGACCCGCCACGACGTCGAATACCGGTCCCAGGACCTGCCGCTGGATCCCGTTCCTGCGGGAACCGTCTCCGGGAAGGGGAACTAGAACCGTGAGCACCGCTACAACAACCCATAAGCACACCGCATCTCAGCAGGCCGCGGCGGCCGGCTCCGGACTGAACTTTTCCCGGATCCTGAAGTCCGAATGGATCAAGGTCACTACGGTCCCCTCCACCGTGATCCTCCTGGCGATCACCGTGGTGGTGATGGTTGGGCTGGCGGCCCTGGGCGCCTGGCAGATCGTTTCCATCCTGGACATGATTGGCTCCTCGGACTCGCCCGAGGATGCAATGGCCTTCGGTGATCCGCAGATCTTCCGTGAGATGGTGACCGAAATTCCTGCCAGCGGCCTGTTTTTCGGACAGCTGCTGATCGCCTCCCTGGCCGTGGTGCTGATCGCCTCGGAGTGGGGCACAGGCATGATCCGCTCCACTTTCAGCGCCGTACCCAAGCGAATCCCTGCACTGCTGGCCAAGGCCCTGATCCTTGCCGTGATCTCCTTTGTCATTGGGGCCGGCGCCGCGTTCATTTCCTTCTTCGTAGCTCAGCCGATCCTGAGCAGCGGCGACCTCAACCTCGCGATGGGCGACGAAGGTGTGCTCGCCAGCATCCTGAACACCGGCACTTGTCTGGCGCTGATAGCCGTGTTCTCCATGGCGATTGGCACGCTGCTGCGCAACACTGCCGGGGGAGTGGTGACCGCGATTGGCATCATCTTTGTGCTGCCGCTGGTGGTCCAGCTTGTCGGAGGTATCGCCGACTGGATTCCTGACGCTGCACGTTTCCTGCCGAGCAACGCCGGAACCCAGCTGGTGATGGCCAATGCCACCGCCGAGGGCGACCTGACCCAGCTCCAGGGCGGGCTCGTCCTAGCCGCCTGGGCCGCCGCGCTGCTCATCATCTCCCTGATCGTCACCAAGCGCCGCGACGTCTAGGGACCCCATCCTTCGGGCAGGGAGGCCGCGGAAGAACGGCCGCAGCCTCCTTCCCGGAACCCTTTGCGGGACATCGAAACTCCTCCACAGCGGGGAGTTTCCGTGTTTAACCGGCCGGTTTTGCATGGTTTCTGACAGCTATTACGCTCGCAGAGCCGGCTCTGGTTGAATCGGAGTATGTCTGATGCAGCGGATCACATCCATGACCTTGGCGCCTTTGTCAGCGCCTCCCCCTCCAGCTTCCATGCGGCCCGCGAGGGCGCGAGCCGCCTCACGGCGGCCGGTTTCACCGAACTCAGCGAGGACCGGCACTGGCCGGTCGAGCCCGGAAAGTACCTGGTGGTTCGGGACGGAGCTCTCATCGCCTGGGTCGTTCCGGCGGAGGCAGGCCGCGGAACGGGTTTCTCCATTCTGGGCACCCACACCGATTCGCCGTCCTTCAAGCTCAAGCCGCGTCCCACCACCGGGCGGCTGGGCTGGCTGCAGGCCGGTGTGGAGGTTTACGGCGGGCCGCTGCTGAACTCCTGGCTGGACCGTGAGCTGCAGCTGGCCGGCCGGCTGGTGACCCTCGACGGCGAGGAACACCTCGTGGAAACCGGCCCACTGATGCGTTTCCCGCAGCTGGCCATCCACCTGGACCGGGCCGTGAATGAGGGCCTAAAGCTGGATAAACAGCAGCACATGAACCCGGTCTGGGGGCTGGGGGACCCCTCGGCCGCTGACCTGCTGGAACTGCTGGCCGCCCGCGCCGGACTCTCCGCGGAGGACGTTGGCGGGTATGACATTGTCGCTGCGGATACCCAGGAGCCGCGGACCTTCGGCGCCGAGAATGAGTTCTTCGCCTCGGGACGGCTGGACAACCTGTCCTCGGTCCACGCCGGACTGGCGGCCCTGATCGCCGCCGCGGAGAAGAAGACGGACGGTTCCATCGCCGTGCTGGCTGCTTTTGACCACGAGGAGGTGGGCAGCGGAAGCCGCTCCGGAGCCGCGGGGCCGTTCCTGGAAGACGTCCTGAAGCGGATCTCCGGCGGGCTGGGTGCCTCGGACCTGGACCGGCAGCAGGCCTTCGCTGCGTCCTTCTGTATTTCCGCCGACGCCGGACACGCAGTCCATCCGAATTATGCCGAACGCCACGATCCGGCCAACCATCCGGTGCTCAACGGTGGTCCGCTGCTGAAGATCAATGCCAACCAGCGGTACACCACGGATGCCCCCGGTGCTGCCCGCTGGGCCCGGCTGTGCCGGCAGGCCGGCATTCCGTACCAGGAGTTCGTCTCGCACAACTCAATGCCCTGCGGCTCCACGATCGGGCCGCTGACGGCTACCCGCCTGGGTATCCGCACAGTGGACGTTGGCATTCCGCTGCTGTCCATGCATTCCGCCCGTGAGATGGCCGGCGTGCAGGATCCCTTCTACCTGGCCCGGGTGAGCGAAGTGTTCTTCACCGGGTAAAGGTTCGCCACGGACGGGATGCCGGTGCCGGCGGGAGCGTCAGAATCACCTGCCGGTGTCCGGTAGACTAGTTAAGTCTGTGCTGTCGGCCTTGCCGACGCTTTTCCTGCCCCCTGGTCACCCAGGGCCGGCGGGACGACAACGCAAAAGAACCTCCTGTTACGGAAATGCCGTGACCGTATAGCCCAAAGGAGGTGGGTTCACAAATGCGTGCTTATGAACTGATGGTTATCATCGACCCCGAGGTAGAAGAGCGTACAGTCGAGCCTTCGCTCGACAAGTTCCTCAATGTTGTCCGCAACGATGGTGGAACCATCGACAAGGTGGACATCTGGGGCCGTCGCCGCCTCGCCTACGAAATCCAGAAGAAGGCTGAAGGCATCTACGCAGTGGTTAACTTCACCGCGACGCCTGCTGCTGCTGCTGAGCTTGACCGCCAGCTGAGCCTGAACGAGACCATCATGCGCACCAAGATCATCCGCCCGGAAGAGCAGAAGATCTCGAAGAAGGATGCCAAGAAGGCCGCAAAGGCTGAAGCTGCAAAGGTTTCCGCAGAGTAGTTTCTGCAAACCAAACCGATATCAGGAGGCAACATGGCAGGCGAGACAACTATTACCGTCGTCGGCAACCTAACGAATGATCCGGAACTCCGGTTCACGCCGTCAGGTTCGGCAGTGGCTAACTTCACCATTGCCTCGACTCCGCGGACCTTCGACCGCACGTCAAATGACTGGAAGGACGGCGAAACGCTGTTCCTCCGCGCATCTGTCTGGCGCGAAGCTGCTGAGAACGTGGCCGAATCCCTGACCAAGGGGACGCGTGTTGTGTGCCAGGGCCGCCTGAAGTCGCGTTCGTATGAAACCAAAGAAGGCGAAAAGCGCACCGTGATGGAGCTTGAGGTCGATGAAATCGGCCCCTCGCTCCGGTACGCCTCCGCAAAGGTCACCCGCACCCAGCGCTCCGGCGGCGGTGGCGGCGGCTTTGGCGGTAACAGCGGAAACTCCGGGAATGGCGGCTTCGGCGGCAATTCCAACCCTGCATGGGGCGGAGGCCAGCAGCAGCCTCAGGCTGCACCGGCCGAAGATCCCTGGGGTGCTCCGGCAGGCGGCGGCAACGCCGGCGGTTGGGGTAACGGACCGGATTCCAACGATCCGCCCTTCTAAATCTCCACCGAAGAGCGGCGCCTCCCTTCACAGGGAACGTGCATCTCTTCACCCTGCGCCTCCGGGTGCAACCTCAGACGGCATTCGCCGTCGAGCCCATCCCGTGGAATGATCCACGGGCTCCACTAGACATAAGGAGCTCCACGATGGCTAAGGCTGAACTTCGCAAGCCCAAACCAAAGTCCAATCCCTTGAAGGCCGCTGACATCACTGTCATCGACTACAAGGACGTAGCATTGCTGCGCAAGTTCATTTCCGACCGCGGAAAGATCCGCGCTCGTCGCGTAACTGGCGTAACCGTGCAGGAACAGCGCAAAATTGCACAGGCAATCAAGAATGCCCGTGAAGTTGCTCTCCTGCCGTACTCCGGCGCTGGCCGCGGCTAAAGGAAAGGAACCTAACTCATGGCAAAGCTCATTCTGACCCACGAAGTAACCGGTCTCGGCGCTGCCGGCGACGTCATCGAGGTAAAGGACGGTTACGCACGTAACTTCCTGCTGCCCCGCGGTTTCGCTCTGACCTGGACCAAGGGTGGCGAGAAGCAGGTTGAGTCCATCAAGGCTGCCCGCGCCGCCCGCGAGCACGCTTCCTTGGAAGATGCTCAGAAGCAGGCTGCTGCACTCTCCGCCAAGCCGGTCACGCTGACCGTCAAGGCCGGCGAGTCCGGACGCCTCTTCGGTACCGTCAAGCCCGCCGATGTTGCCGCTGCTGTTGAAGCTGCCGGTCTCGGCGCCATCGACAAGCGCAAGGTTGAACTGCCGACGCACATCAAGTCGGTTGGTTCCTTCCAGGCCAACGTCCGTCTGCATGACGACGTCGCTGCTGTCATCGACCTCAACGTCGTAGCCAGCTAGCACGGTCACTGATACGCCTTTGAGCGTATCCGGCTGATGCGCCCTCCGCCCTTAGTGGCGGGGGGCGCTTTTGCGTCTCTGGAGGGCACACAAGCGGTTACAGCAGGTCCAGTGGGCTCCTTGTGGATATCAGCTGTGGAAAATCCCCCCAAACCCGGGGATAACTCCCCTCCATAGGCGTGTTTCCGGCATCTGTCAACCTGTAGGTATGGGCTGAATGTTGGGAAAAATTACTAGATATACACAGGTGTGGATGAACGTTTACGCACGTCAGAGCCATATTGGACTCAGAATCAATAGTTTATCCACACCCTTATACCCAACCTGTGCACAAGACACGCCCAGTTATGAACATCTTGTCCACAGGGGCTGTGGATAACTCGTTTGGGAGGAGGCGGATTCGCGACTACGGTTGCGGGTGAATCCCTTCTGCTCGACTCCGTGCCCGTTACCGGGCAGGTGTCGATGTACCGGCGGCCGCCGCACCTCAAAGTGTCACCGCGGCGGGATAGAACTGAATCAGCTGCCCACCGGGCAGGGATCGCACCACAGCAGTACCTTGGGAAAGGGATAAACAGTGTCGCTCACGCATACTGACTCACCGGTATCGAGCTCGGGCTCCGACTTCACACGGACGCCCCCGCAGGATTTGGTTGCCGAGCAGTCCGTCCTGGGCGGCATGATGCTTTCTAAGGACGCCATCGCCGACGTTGTCGAGGTGCTGCGTGGAATCGACTTCTACCGTCCGGCCCACGAATCCATTTTCGAAGCCATCATCGATCTTTACGGCCGCGGCGAACCGGCTGACGCCGTCACCGTCTCCGATGAACTGACCAAGCGCGGCGAGATCGGCCGCATCGGCGGCCCGGCCTATCTGCACACGCTGATCCAGTCGGTGCCCACCGCCGCAAACGCCGGCTTCTATGCGGAGATTGTCCGCGAACGCGCCGTCCTTCGCCGGCTCGTGGATGCCGGCACCAAGATTGTCCAGCTGGGCTACTCCAGCGACGGCATGGAAGTGGATGACATCGTCAACGCCGCTCAGGCCGAGGTGTACGCCGTGGCGGAACGCCGTACGGCAGAGGACTACGTTCCGCTGAAGGACATCATTGAGGGCACGGTGGATGAGATTGAATCCGCCGGCCACCGCGGCGAAGGCATGACCGGCGTGCCGACCGGCTTCTATGAACTCGACGAACTAACCCAGGGACTGCACCCCGGCCAGATGATCGTTATCGCCGCCCGTCCCGCCGTTGGAAAGTCCACCTTCGCCCTGGACTTTGCCCGCTCCGCGGCAATCAAGAACAATATGACCACTGTCTTTTTCTCGCTGGAAATGGGCCGCAACGAAATTGCCATGCGCCTGCTCTCCGCTGAGGCGACCATCGGACTGCAGGACCTTCGCAAGGGAACCATCAAGGACGAACAGTGGGGCAAGATCGCCACCACCATGGGGCGGATGAACGACGCTCCACTGTTCATTGACGACAGTCCGAACATGTCGCTGATGGAAATCCGGGCCAAGTGCCGGCGACTGAAGCAGCGTCACGGCCTCAAACTGGTGGTGTTGGATTACCTGCAGCTGATGTCCTCAGGCAAAAAGGTGGAGTCCCGCCAGCAGGAAGTCTCGGAGTTCTCCCGCGCCTTGAAACTACTCGCGAAGGAGCTTGAGGTTCCGGTTATTGCCCTCTCGCAGTTGAACCGTGGTTCCGAGCAGCGCACCGACAAAAAGCCCATGATCTCCGACCTGCGTGAATCAGGCTCTATTGAGCAGGACGCCGACATGGTGATCCTGCTGCACCGCGAGGACATCTATGACAAGGAATCCCCGCGCGCCGGCGAGGCCGATGTGATTGTGGCCAAGCACCGTAACGGCCCCACCAAGACCATCACCGTGGGATTCCAGGGACACTATTCCCGCTTCTCCAACATGGCGGTGGAGGGCGGCTCGGGCTTCTAGGTTCCCGGCGACTAGAATTGGTGCTGCCGGTCTGCGCCTTCATGGTCCGTCACGGCCGCTTCCCCTGAACAGCCGTATCCAAGGAGTCCCGTGCCCACGTCAAAGCCCCGCAAGAAGGCAGCCGCCAAGAAGAAGCAGGCCCGCCGCACCGAGCACGAGACCAACCTGCTCTTCGCCAACACTGAAAGCTTTGTCAGCGACGAAGGGGAGGCGCTGCTCACGGCCCGCGGCTGGATCAGCGAGCGGAGCCAGCCCGGCGGCGCCGACCAGGGCGATGCCTGGTACTGGATGCCCTCGCAGCTGTCCGCCTACCTGGAGGAAGGTGAGCCGGTGCCAACCTCCGTCTTCCCGCTGGAGACCGGATTCGTGAGCCAGCTGGCGACGCCGGACGGCTCCGTTCCGCCCGAGGCCCAGACCGAGTACGGGTCCCTCGAAGAACTGGAAGCGGACCTGGAACGGCTGGAGGCCTACCGTGTTCCGCAGGAGGCGTGGACCGTTCTCGGCGGCGGCCCCGGACCGGAGGAAACCCCCGCTGACCTCATTGACAGCATCGCCGAGGAATGGGAACTGGTCGCCGAGCTGATCCACTTCCCCTACAGCAGCGAACCGGGACCCCGCTCCTTTGAAGAAGTGGTTCGGGCCCGCGCTGAAGGCCGCCTTACGGACTACGCCTACCGGTCAGTCCTTGCTGGCCGCGGCCAGCCGTCCGACCCCGCACTGACCACCGAGGCCCGCACCGATCCGGACGGCTGATCCTTTGGGGTTGCTCCTGCATCGCCCGGCAGCATGGCCTTTGTAGCGGTGCCTGGCGCCGCTACAGCCCGGAACCCGGCGTGGGTGTGGCGTCCCGGTCCCTGCTGGAGGCCAGCTGCCAGGGAACGCTGGCCACCATGATGCCCGGCTCAAAGTGCAGGCGGGCCTTAATCCGCAGGGCTGTTTGGTTGTGCACCAGCTGCTCCCACCAGCGCCCCACCACGTACTCGGGGATATAGACCACAAAGAGCTCGCGGGGAGCGTGCCGCCGGGCCTCGCGCAGATACGTAAGCACGGGGGACACAGTCTCGCGGTACGGGGAAGACAGAACGGTCAGCGGTACCGGGATCTGCATCCGCTCCCACTGCTCCATCACCCGCTTGGTGTCCTCGGGGTCGATATCCACAATGATGGCGTTCAGGCTCGAAGGACGCGATGCCCGGGCATAGGCAAGCGCCCGGAGAGCCGGTTTGTGGACCTTGGACACCAGGATCACGGCATTGACCCGTGAGGGCAGCGCAAGGCCCTGCGCACCGTCATCCACGGCCAGCTCCCGGGCCACTGAGTCATAGTGCGAACGGATAGAGAACATCAGCAGATACAGCCCGGCCATGGCCAGCAGGGCAATCCAGGCGCCGTGGGTGAACTTCGTGACCAGGACGATGGCCAGGACCAGCGCCGTCATGCCGAATCCCACGGCATTGATGACCCGGGAACGTTTCATTCTGTGCCGCGCGTCGCGGTCTCGTTCCGTGCGCAGCCGTGCTGTCCAGTGCCGGATCATGCCGAACTGGCTGGCGGTGAATGAGACGAACACCCCCACAATGTAGAGCTGGATCAGGCGCGTGACGTCGGCATCAAAAACGAGAATCAGGACCAGCGCGCCCACGCCAAGGGCCACGATGCCGTTGCTGAACGCGAGCCGGTCCCCGCGGGTGCGCATCTGCCGCGGCAGGAAACCGTCCTTGGCAAGGATGGAGGCCAGCACGGGGAATCCGTTGAAAGCGGTGTTTGAGGCGAAGACCAGGATCAGGCCGGTGGCGGCGATCACGATGTAGAAGGGCAGGCTGCCGTCGCCAAAGATGGTCTCCGCGAGTTGGCTGATGACCGGGTGCTGCACATATTCAGGGCCCACCGGGCTGCCGTTGAAGGTCAGCTGGGTGGTCGGATCCTGGACCACACGGACATCGGTGGCGGTGGCCAGCGCCAGAATGCCCGCCAGCATCGCCGCGGATATTCCGCCCAGAAGCAGCAGTGTGCTGGCCGCGTTGGTGCTCTTGGGCTTGCGGAAGGTGGGAACTCCGTTGCTGATGGCTTCCACCCCGGTCAGGGCCGCCGCACCCGAGGAGAAGGCGCGCAGCAGCAGGAACGCTCCGGCCAATCCCACCAGCCCGCTGTCCAGTCCCGATTCCGGCACCAGATCAAAGCCGGCCGACGGGGCCTGGGCCAGGTTGCCGGTGGCCGCCTGGAAGGCGCCAATGGCACACATACCCAGCACCGAGGCCATGAAGACATAGGTGGGGACAGCAAACACTGCTCCGGCCTCCCGGATGCCGCGCAGGTTGACCAGGACCAGAACAGCCACGCCGACGGCGGCAACGGGTGCCTGCTGTCCGTTCAGGGCAGGAACCGCTGTCACTAAATAGTGGGAGGCGGAGGACATGGATACGGCGACCGTCAGCACGTAGTCCACCAGTAGCGCCGAAGCAACAGTCAGCCCGGCCGGCTTACCCAGATTGGTGCTGGCAATTTCATAGTCACCGCCGCCGGAAGGATAGGCATGCACGTTCTGCCGGTAGGAGGCCACCACTGTGAGGAGGACGACAATAACAGCCAGTCCGACCCAGGGTGAGAGCGTCACCGCAGTGACGCCGGCCAGCGCCAGGGTCAGCAGAATTTCGTCCGGGGCGTAAGCCGCAGACGAGAGGGCGTCGGAAGCGTAGACCGGCAGCGCGATGCGCTTGGGAAGCAGGGTGTGCGCCAGCCGTTCGTTGCCGTAGGGTCGCCCGACCAGAATGCGTTTGAGCGCATTGAAGAATGTGAGCACGAGGTCAAACCCTAGACCCGCCGGTGGGTGCTGTCCACAAGGGGTGCTGTCCGTGACCTCCGACACGGCTCTCTGCGCGTCCGGTGGGCAGGAGCCCCTCTATAGCAGGCATGTGACTGGATTTTGGGGGCCACGCCACACGATGGTGTGATCGATACCTATTTGTTATCTAGCGGGACTTGTTTTAGCGTGGTTAACGGTTCGGAAAACGGACCCCGCCGGGTATCGAACTCCCGGTATGGAGGCTAGCACCGTTCCAGGTGCAGCCGCAGAACGCTCGGTGCCTCGAGCCACCACACGTCGCCACATCGTCAGGCACCGGAACCATGACCTCTAAGTCAAGGGGTTGGCGACGGCGTTGCGAAGCCCTGGGAAGGGTGGAACGCAGGTGGGCCCTGGGAGCAGCTCATCCACATGACCAAGTCTAAGATCAGCCGAAACGTTCGCCGCGGACTCGCTATTGCAGCAATCTCCGGTGCGGGCGTTGCCCTGACCGCAGTACCGTCCCAGGCCGCTGACGCGAGCACCTGGGATGCACTTGCACAGTGTGAAAGCGGCGGTAACTGGAGCACCAGCACGGGGAACGGATTCTCCGGCGGGCTTCAGTTCACCCCGGAGACCTGGGCTGCCTTTGGCGGCACCGGCGATCCCACGTCCGCCAGCCGTGAACAGCAGATTGCTGTGGCCGAGAATGTACTCGCCGGCCAGGGCTGGGGCGCCTGGCCTGCCTGCTCCGCCAAGCTCGGCCTGTCCGGCGGTGCCACCGGTTCGGTGAGCACCCAGAGCCAGACCACCGTTCCGGAGCAGACCCAGCAGTACACCGCTCCGGAAACCACTCAGGAATACGTTGCTGAGGCTCCGGTACAGGAAGCTGAGGCTCCGGTACAGGAAATCGTTCCCGCCGAGACCTACACCGTGCCTGAAGCCCCGGCTGCCCCCGAGGTTACCGTGCCGCAGACGCAGGTGCTGCCCGAGGCGCAGGTCCAGCAGACCGCGCCTGTGCAGACCACTGCGCCAGCCGTGAGCGGTGAGACCTACACCATCCAGGCCGGCGACACGCTCTCCAGCATCGCGGAGAAGCTGGGCATTGAAGGCGGCTGGGAGGCCCTCTACAACGCCAATGTTGGCACGGTTATCCATCAGGATCTGATCTTCACCGGCCAGGTTCTGCAGCTGCCGGCCTAACGACGGGCTACAGCGGATCTGCAGCACAACCGCGGAACGGAAATTAAGTGTGCAGGCGCCCCGCCATCGGCGGGGCGCCTGCCGCGTTAACGCAGCTGCCGTTCAACCGCCGGCCACGGACTGCAAGACCAGGACTTCGCAGCCCGGGGGCACCGCGCTGGCCAGGCCGTCCAGGGTGCGCAGTTCCTCACCGTCGATGTACACGTTCACGTACCGGCGCAGCCGCCCCGCCTCGTCCCGGATCCGGCGCTCAAGCCGCGGATAGTCAGTGGCCAGCCCGTCCAGGAGCGCGCCGGCCGTCAGCCCCGGGTCCGCAGGGCGGACCAGCTCGCGGTGTCCTCCGGCTACGGCTGACAGCGCAGCGGGCAGAACCATGCGCACCGGGTCGGCGGCCATCAGAGTGCTCCGGCCGGCACAATGGCCGCCCGTACGCACAGCACGTCGGGGAGGTTGCCGGCAACCAAGGAAAAAGTGTTCCCCTCGTCTGCGCTGCCGAAGACCTGTCCACCCCGGGTACCGAAATACACACCGGCAGGCTCGGTGCTGTCCACCGCGGCGGCGTCGCGGAGCACGGCATTGAAATCCGTTTCGGGGAGCCCTTCGTCGAGCCGCGTCCACGAATCTCCGGCGTCTGTGCTGCGGTACACCGCCAGATGCCCCTCCGGGGCAATGCGCTCACCGTCGGCCTTCAGCGGGATGGTCCAAATGGTGCCGGAACGGGTGGGATGCGCCAGCATGACGAAACCAAAATCGGCTGGCAGCCCCTCGGCAATGGAGGTCCAGGAATCACCGGAGTCGTCGGTGCGGTACACGCCGTGGTGGTTTTGGGCATACAGGCGCCGGACGTCGCCGGCGTCCCGGGCCACCTTGTGCACGCACTGGCCGTACTCCGGGTTGGGGTCGGGCAGGAAGTACGCGCTGATGCCGGTGTTGCGCGGGGCCCAGGACTCTCCGCCGTCGTCCGTGCGGTAGACGCCGGCGGCGCTGATCGCCACGTGCACGGTGTCATCATCCGGACTGGGCAGCACGGTGTGCGCGGCGGCGCCGCCAAAACCGGCACCCCAGCCGCTGCGGTGCGGATGGTCCCAGAAAGGCTGGTTCATCTCGAAGTGCTCGCCGCCGTCGATGGACTTCCACACGGAGATGGGTTCGGCGCCGGCCCAGACCACCCCGGGCCGCCCGGTGCTGTCCGGCTGCAGCTGCCAGACCCGGGCGAGCGCCTCTCCGGTGTCTGCCGGAAACCGGACGGCGCCGTCCTCCGGCTCGCTCCAGGTCTGCCCCAGGTCATCGGAATGGACCACGCATGGTCCCCAGTGCCAGTTCATGATGCCGGCGAGAATCCGCGGAACTGCCCCCCTGGTGTCAATCGCCACAGAGGCAACTTCATCCATCAGGAAATGCGGCCCCTCAACGTTCCATGTGCGCCGTTCTGTGCTGGTCGCCAGCCACAGGCCCTTGCGCGTGCCGATGGCCAGGACAGCGGTGTCCCCTTCATTCATGCAGGTATTCGACCACGGGTACAAGGTGTAGGCAAGGTCCGCCGGAAATTTCCGGCGTGGAAATACCGGCTTCCGTCCGGTAGGTATGGAATATGTCTTTCGAGTTTCCGTTCGGGTGTGTGGCCCGATGATCTACATCGACCCGCCGCTGTGGCCGGCCCACGGCACGATGTTCTCCCACCTGGTCTCCGACACGTCGCTGGCCGAGCTGCATGGCTTTGCGGCTGCTGCAGGAATTGCGGCCCGCGCCTTCGACCTGGACCACTATGACGTGCCGGTGCGCCGCTACCGCGATCTGGTGGTCGGGGGAGCCGTGGAGGTTGACGGCGGTACGCTGGTGCGCCTGCTGATCCGCAGCGGCCTGCGGGTCAAGGCGCGCGAACGCAGCGCATCACTGGTGCATCCGCTGCTGGCGCGCTGGGAGGCGCTGCTGCCCGGCGCCCGCGGGATCGGGGCTGAGCTGCTCAACCGCTGGGGAGAACCGCACCGCCGGTATCACGACCGCCGCCACCTGCTTGCTGTCCTGGAGGCAGCGGAGCTGCTCTCGACGGGACCGCCGCCGAGAACGGTGCTGCTGGCCGCCTGGTTCCACGACGCCGTGTACCGCGGAACCGCCGACGACGAGGAGAGCTCTGCTGTGCTTGCCGGCACCCTGCTCGGCGAGGCCGGGAGTCCGGATCGTGAGATCCGCGAGGTCCAGCGCCTGGTCCGGCTGACGGCAGGACACCGGCCGGAGCCGGAAGACGCCGCCGGAGCACTGCTCTGCGACGCAGACCTGTCTGTTTTGGGCCGGAGCCCCGAAGCCTACCGCCGCTACCTCGCCGATGTCCGGCACGAGTACGCACATCTGGACGACGACTCCTTCGCCGCAGGCCGCCGCCGTGTGGTGGCACAGCTCCTGGCGTTGGACCCACTGTTTTCCTCCCCTGCCGCCCGCGACCGCTGGGGCGAGCAGGCGCGCAGTAATCTGCTGTCCGAAGTGGTGCTTCCACAACGGACCTGAGCCGGTTTGGGCCTAGAGTTTGAGGGTGCAAAAGGGGACAGCAGGAGCGGACGGCAACGCGGATCAGCCCTGGGCCGGGCATCCGAAGGGCAGCCGTGGCTACCGCGGCGTGCAGGTTGGCCTGGCCGCGGCGGGCATGGCAACCTTCGCGCAGCTCTACTCAGTGCAGGGTGTCCTGCCCGGGATGGCCAGGGACCTGGACATCAGCGCCTCGTCGGCCGCACTGGCGGTCTCGGCGGCAACTCTGGGCCTGGCCGCCGCCGTCATTCCCTGGTCCGCCGCAGCAGACCGTTTTGGCCGGCTGCCGGTGATGCGACTGGCAGTTATCGCCGCCGTCGTGCTGGGACTGCTGGTCCCGTTCAGTCCGGACCTGCCGGTGCTGCTGATACTGAGGTTCGCCGAAGGCGCAGCGATGGGCGGAATCCCCGCCGTCGCCCTGGCCTACCTCAGCCAGGAAGTTTCCCGGGTCCATGCCGCCGTCGCCGCCGGCAGCTACGTCTCGGGTACCACGATCGGCGGTTTGGCCGGGCGCATCGTCGCCGCCCCGGTGGCCGACGCCGCCAACTGGCGGATCGGCGTGGGCGCTGTCAGTCTCCTGGCCGCGGGAGCCGCCGTCGTCTTCATGCTGACCGCACCGAAACAGCAGGGTTTCTCGGCGCTGCGCCGCTCCGATCCGGGGCCCGGGCTTGGCGGGCGGCTGCTGCTGAACCTGCGCGATCCGCGGCAGGTCAGCCTATATCTGCAGGGGTTCCTGCTGATGGGCGGATTCGTGGCGGTGTACAACTACTTGGGCTTCCGGCTGGGCGGTGCGCCGTTCTGGCTGCCGCAAAGCGTGGCCAGCTTCCTGTTCCTGGCCTACCTTGCCGGCACCTGGTCCTCGCGGGCAGCGGGGACCCTGGCCGGCCGGCTGTCCGCTCGCGGGGGCCGCAGGACGGTGCTGCTGGTTTCGATCGCCGTCATGGCTGCAGGACTTGCCCTGACGCTCGCAACCTGGCTGCCCGCGGTGATCGCCGGGCTGGTGGTGTTCACGGCCGGATTCTTCGCTGCACACTCCATTGCCTCCGGCTGGGCTCCGTTTCTGGCGACGACGGGGCGGGCCCAGTCCTCGTCGCTGTACAACCTCTTCTACTATGTGGGCTCGAGCGTGCTGGGCTGGGTGGGCGGCATCTTTTTCCAGAACTGGGGATGGGCCGGGCTGAGTGCCTTTGTGGGGGTGCTGATGATTCTGGCTGCCGCCGTGGCCACAACCGTGCTGGCGTCGAACTCCGGCACGCTTCCGGCGCGGCTTACGCTCCGGCCGGACCGTAAGCTGTGAAGGTGGGCACTTCAGCACGAACTTCCGAGGCGGCCCTGGGCCGACGAATCCTGGCTCTGGCCGTCCCGGCACTGGGGGCGTTAATAGCCGAGCCGCTGTTCCTGATCGCGGATTCCGCCATTGTCGGCCACCTGGGTGTTAATGAACTGGCCGGCGTGGGGCTGGCCTCCACAGTGCTGCAGACCGCCGTCGGGCTCATGGTTTTCCTGGCCTACTCCACCACCGGAACTGTGGCCCGCCATCTGGGCGGGGACCGGCACGCCGAGGCCGTAGCCGCGGGGCGGGACGGCATTGGCCTGGCCCTGATTCCGGGCGTGCTCCTCTCCACTGCCGGCATTCTGGCCGCACCGGCCCTTGCCACGGCCATGGGAGCCACCGGCGAGGTGCACACCTTCGCCGTGGACTACCTGCAATATTCGATGCCCGGGCTGACGGCCATGCTGGTGGTGCTCGCGGCCACGGGTGTGCTCCGTGGACTGCAGGACACCCGGACACCACTGGCTGTGGCCGCCGTTGGTTTCGGGGTGAATATCGGTCTGAATTATCTGCTGGTGTACGGCTTCAACCTCTCAGTTGCGGGCTCGGCTCTTGGCACCAGCATCACCCAGTGGGGAATGGCCGCCGTCTATCTGGTGCTGGTGGGGCGCATGGCGCGGGAGGCGGGGATTCCGCTGCGTCCCGCAGTCCGCGGTATCCGCGCCACCGCGGGGGTGGGTTCCTGGCTGATGCTGCGTACGCTGAGCCTGCGTCTGGCGGTGCTGGCAGCGGTTTTGGTAGCCACCGCACAGGGGGCACAGTCCCTTGCCGCCCATCAGCTGGTCATGACCGTTTTCACTTTCCTCGCCTTCGCCCTGGATGCGCTGGCCATTGCCGCGCAGGCGCTCATCGGCAAGGAGCTCGGTGCCGGCAACCGGACCGTGGCGCGGGAACTCACCCGCCGGATGATCCGCTGGGGCGTGGGCTTTGGGGTCATCACCGGAGGGCTGCTGGCCGCCGCGGCTCCCTTCGCCGGCTGGATCTTTACGTCCGACGCCGGTGTGCAGTCCGCGCTGACCGCCGGATTGTGGGTGCTGGCGGCCTCGCAGCCGATCTGCGGACTGGTATTTGTGCTCGACGGCGTGCTCATTGGCGCCGGTGACGCACGGTACCTGGCCGTTACGGGCATGCTGAACCTGGCGGCCTATCTGCCGCTGTTGTGGTGGGTGCATGTTTCGGGACTGGAAGGTCCCGGCGGCATCGCCTGGCTGTGGGCCGCCTTCGCGCTGGCCTACATGAGCGCACGGGCGGTGACACTGTCCTGGCGTATCCGTCAGGATGTGTGGATGGTCACGGGGGCGGCGCCGGGCACCGCGAGCGACTAAGCTGGTGGGTGGCCAACCGGCCACACGATTTTCAGACACGAAAGCGGAGGCTCGGCAGTGGGCGATTCCAACCACGGCACCCCGTGGGTACCCATCCTCCTACGTTCCGCCACGGCGGCTGCGTTCGGCATCCTGACCGTTTTCTGGCAGTCGCCGGGCGTCGGCGTTCTTTCCGCGGCCGGCGGCCTGTACCTGCTGGTAACGGGCTTCGCCGTCTCACGGATGGCTGTCCTTGCGGGCACCGGCTCAGAAGCGCGGATCCGCAGCCTGCAGCTGCTGGAAGCCGCCGTCTACGCGGCAGCCGGTGTAGCAATCCTCGCCCTGCGGTCCGTTGAAGTCTTCTGCGTGGCAGCCGGCCTTGCCCTGGTGGTGGGCGGCGCCGTCGAACTCTATCTCTGGACCACGGCCCGCAAAACGTTCCTGCCAGCCCGGGACTGGCTGATCACGGGAGTTGTGAGCCTGGGAACCGCCATCATCCTAGTGGTGGTGCAGCTCATGGGCCTCGGTGCGCACGCCATGCTGGGAGTTACCGGCGGTTCAGCCATCATCATTGCCGTCATGCTGGCAACCTCGGGCCTCGGCGCCCGCTGGGACGCCCGTTCGCAGGGCCGGTCACAGCCGGCAGCGGCGGCCCGGCAAAAGCCGTAAACTGGAAAACTCCGGTTCTACCTACTGTAGAACTGGGAACAACAACGCAGCAGGAGGAAAATCAGTGGCGAACAGCTCATCCGGTGGGCCGCAGAAGCGGAACTCCGTGAAGGCCCCGCTCATTTTTTCTGCCGTGCTGGCTGTGATTGCGGGCGTTGCCACGATGATCTTCGCCACCGGCGGGGCCGAGAAGGAACTGCGGGTTGATCTGGCGCTGATAGCAGCCGGCATTGCGTTTATAGCTTCCGTCCTGATCTGCTCACTGCTCCTCATGACGGAAAAGCCCAATCCGGAACACCTCAGCGAAGGCTCCGGCATTCACCGCAGTTCGGCCAATATTCCCGGCGGTGCCGGCTCTGTAGGCGGCCGCAGCGCCGGTGCAGCCGCAGCATCCACGCCCGGGGAAGCTGCGGACCGTACCGTGAACACCTCGGACGCGGCCGACGGCGACTCCCTTCCCACCGACCCCCGCCCCACCGACCCCACGGTCTAGCCGTCCCCCCAGTGCGAACAGCTATCGGCGGCGTTTGCGGGATTTAGGTTTTGGTGGTGTTGGCTTCAATGATCTGGCCTCAGGAACCGGATGCGAGGGCATCTGGACCGGCTCCTGAACCGGGTTCGCCGGGTGCCGTCCGGGCTCAGCCGCGGCACCGGCGAGGTTTTCGGGATCGTCGAGTATGCGGGCGAGTCCTGCGAGCTGGTCGCGGCCGGCGTTGTCCGCCCCCGCCGGAGGCGCGGCAGCTAGGGCAACGGCCGGATTCCGCCGCCGCATGAGAAGCAGTGCGGCAGCGCAGACGGCGGCAACACCGGAGGCCAGGGCCAGCATCAGCATGGAGTAGAACCAGAGAAGTGACCAGTTGGGCGGAGCGGACACCGGTGGAGTTAAGCCCCCGGTGAGGCAGATAAGCCAGTACGCGATACTGCTGCCGATAATCACCCATGCGGTACGGGACGAGACTGAATACAGCAGGTTCTGCAGCTTCTGGTCCTGAATGGGTCCTAGGAAGAGGCCGTGGTGCCGTCTGCTCGACGTCCTCAAGTCTAGGTAGCCTGTTCCGGGGCCGGACAGCCCTTGGTGCGTTTAGGGTGCGTTTGTGGCCAAGGGGGTTGCCGGGCCGGTGGACTCCTCCACAATGACCTTCACTGAGCCTGTGGGCTGCTGATCGGCGATGGCATCGCTCAGGGGCTTTACCTGATCTCCAGGCACGCGGACCGTGATGCTGGCCGTACGCCCGCTGGTGCTGAGCCAATGAAGTTGAACCTGCGGAGCCGAATCGGAGCCGAGCCAGGCTTTGAATGCGTCCGTTGCGTCTCGGAGCTGCTGAGCAGTGAATTCTGCAGTGAAGGGAACGGCGCCTGCCGCAAGAACTGCGGCTTCGGCTTCGGGGGTGGTCACCGCCACGTGGAGTTGGTTGTTCTCGATCCAGGCATCGGAATAGGCGGGGCCGAGGTCGGTTTTTAACTGGGTATGCAGTTGCAGGAGCTGGGTCATGTTTTCATCCATAGCTGTGTCAGGGTCGGAGGGTGTGGCCGGAACAGCTCCGGTGGTTCCTGCGCCAGGGTTCTCCGGTCCGGCCGGTGCCTCAGGGGCGTCGGGGTTCGCTGACGACCCTGCCTCCGCAGATTCGGCGGTAAGCGGGGCAATTCCCGGCAGCTGCTGGTCCTGGCCGCAGGCACTCAGAACCAACAGGACAGCAGTTGCCAGAACGGCAACCGGTGCTGCGGTGTGCGTCTTCTTTGGGCTGGACATCAAGGCCTCCTGAGGTTGTTAAGCAGGTAATACCAAAGCGGGCCCCGGCACAAGGCTGGGACCCGCTTCGGTTTTTTACGCTAGCTGCAGATTAGGCATCCTGCATCTGGCGGCGACGGTTGATCAGCAGGGCGCTGATGCCACCGGCCGTGAGCAGTGCGCCTGCTCCGGCGAAGAGACCCATGCCGGCAACGCCGGTGTCGGGCAGGCCGTCACCATTGTTGTCCGGTGCCGGAGTCGGCGTCGGGGTGGGGTCGCCCGGCTGCGGTGCCGGCGTGGGGCCGGGCACAACGGGCGGTGCTTCGGGAGCAATCTCCACGGCGGTGACGCTGAAGACCAAGTATGTGTCCTCGGAAGTTGCTCCGCTGAGGGTCTGAGCGGCACGCAGCGAGTAAGAGCCCGGAGCCAGGGCGGGGGCCGCAACGCTCCAGCTGCCCTCGTCTGTCACCAAGGCGCTAAAGGGAGTCTCGCCGACAGTGAGGTTTACTGTGGCGCCGGCGGTGCCGGTGCCGGAGATCTTGTCAGGCGTGGAACCTTCGGCGAAGTCCTGTCCGTCTACAACCGAGGTGATGACCGGCTTGTTCAGGATGACCTTGAAAGCAGAGGCAGCCTCAGGGGACTTCGACTTGCCGGCAATGCCGTCCTGTGTTGCGGCCACGGAGTACTCGCCGTAGGACAGTGCGTCCTCGAGCTTGTATTCCCAGTTGCCCTTGTCATCGATAGTGGCGGTGCCGGTTTCTTCAACGGCAGCGGTTGCCTGCGCGGAGTCTGACGTATCAGCCGCAGAGGTACCTGTGATGTCCACAGTGACCTCGGCATTGGCAACGCCGGTGCCCTTGATGGTCTTGACGGAGTCAGCAATCTGCGCGCCGGCACCCGGGTTAGTAATGACCGGAGCGGCCAGGGGAGCTTCCTTCACAGACAGCTCGTAGGAGGAAGTCTTGGACTTATTGAAGCCGTTGACGGCCTGAACCGTGAACTCCAGCGTGCCGCCTTCCGGAATGGTGGACGGGGCCGTGAAGCTCCATGCACCGTCCACGACGTCAAGGTCGGTGGTCTCGCCGTTGCGGGTGAGCTTGACCGCGGTGCCGGCCGGAGCAGAGCCGCTGATGGCGGCGTCCGTCAGGACGGTTGCCTTGTTCTCGTGAGAGGTCAGCTTCGGTGCGTCGACGAACATTGCAACGGTGTAGCCGCCGGTGTGACTGAGACCGTCGGACAGCGAGGTGGAGAACATGAGCTCGTCGGTTCCACGGGTACCAATGGCACTGTTGATGCCAACGGCGATGGTTCCCGACACCGTGGGTCCACCGGAGTCGCCCGGTGCGGCGTTCCCCTTCATCGTGGATTCGAAACCCATGACGCCGCGCAGGTCCTTGGGATCCGCGGCTTGGTTGTGCCCGCCGACGGCGAACCAGCCTACTCCGGTCACCTCGCCACAGCTCCAGCCGGTGGTACGGCCGGACTTGCAGATTGCAGCACCAACAATGGCGTCCGCTGTGCCCGTGACCTGGACAGCATCCGCGGTGAGGTCCTTAGCATTCGTCCATTTGGTGACCTCTGGCAGAAGATCGAGATCCTCGTTTATTTTGTCGATAACAGCAATATCGGTGCCAGTGCCCTCAGGCGGGTTGTTGATGTCGTACTCAGCGGGAATATTCGGGATCGGCGCGTTGCTCGGGCCGCCGAACTGGGAAAAGCCCCAAGTGCCGAGTTCGGCCAGGAGGGACGGATTGTCGGTTCCGCTGGCCGGGTCACCGGTGGGATCGGTCAGGAGTGCTTCAGTGACTTCACCGTCCTGAGCACAGTGGCCGGCGGTGATCACAGCAGCGTCACCTTCGCTGTTGAAGCCGTTGAATCCAATGGAGCATAAGGCGGCGCCATTGGTAACGGGGCTGGCATAGCCCTGGCCGTTGACGACGTCCTCGACCGGAGTAGCCGCACCCGAAGAGTCGGCAACGGTAACGTTCGTGTACTTCTTGGCGATGGCCTCGGCCGGAGACCCGGCTACTTCGGCCAGGCTCTTTGAGAGCACGGAGCTGCCCAGTGTGGCGTCTTTGTCGACACTGATGACATAACCTGAACCATTCCACATGATGGACTGCAGGCCCGCAACACCGATGTTGGCGATGTAGTCAGCACGGATTTTGTCGATGTTGGCGCGGTAATCCCCGGTGAGGCTGAGCGGAGATGCGGTCCCTTCATCTGAAGCCGGTTCCTCGGTGGCTTCGGGTTCTTCGGAGGCTGTGGGTGCTTCGACACTCGGAGCGTCGGTTGCCTCTTCGGTGGCTTCGGCGGCGGGCTCGGAAGCCTCAACCTCAGCTTCTTCGGTCGCGGGAGCCACGAGGGTGGCGTCAAGCTCGAGCGCAAGAGCCTCAAGGGCCTCTCCCGAACCGGTGATGACAATCGTGTCGTCATCGATGGCAATGCCTACAAAGCCTTCGGTGGCCTGGAGCTCGGGAAGGGCATCTGCTGCCTTCTTGCCCAGCTCGCCGGCTGCTTCGAATTCCTCGACGGTCATGCCGAGGTCGCGCAGAAGGGCTTCAGCCAGGCCGGGAGCCAGGGTGCTTTCCTCTTCAGCGGGAGCAGTCTCGTCAGGGACGGTCTCTTCGACAACCGTTTCTTCAGCGGCAGTCTGATCAACCGGAGCTTCCGTGGTTGCGGTGGCTGGTGCGGTTGTGTCCGGCTCGGCTGCCGGTGAGGCGATGGCCGGCGAAGCGATAAACGCTCCGCTCACCGCCAATGCTGTTACGGCGCCCAGAGCGCCGACGCGTTTGTAAAACGCGCTCGAGTTGTCCTGCAATTGAAACCCCCATTTTGTGCTGGCACAGCCCGCGTCCCCGAAGCGGGCACAGGGGTAGCCCTGGCCGAAACAACGCGGAGTCGAGACTGAGTGGAATAGCCGCCCGCCGTTACGGCGGACGAAGCTCAAGGTGGGCATAACGGCAGGTGAGGAAACTAACAAGACCACTTAGCACTTTTGGGTCGGCATTCGCCGTAAGAAACACCGTGCACGCCGGCGTCGTTAGACGGCGGGGTCCTGCCTGGCCGCCAGGCGGCTGCGGTAGGAGCGGACATGGGCCCGGTTGCCGCAGTTCCCGGTGTCGCAGAAGCGCTTGGACCGATTGCGTGTCAGGTCCAGGATCACCGCGGAGCAGTCCGCGGCGGCGCACGTTCCAAGCCGGTCCAGCTCGCCGCCCCGCAGGACGTCCGCCAAGGCCATCGCCGCTTCCGTGGACATGCGCTCCTCCAACGGTGCCGCGGGCGAGGTGCAGTGCAGATGCCAGCCCCACTCGTCGTGCCGAACCACCTGCGGAAGGGCACGGGAGTTGCGCAGCAGCTGATTCACTCCGGTGGCCAGCACCGCTTCGTCCGCGGTCCACAGCAGGCGCAGCCCTGCCCGCAGATGCCGGACCGCACGCAGCTCGGCGGCCGCGTGGGTGCGGGAGCCGCTGAAACGCTCCTGTGCCAGAAATGCATCCAGGTCAGCGAGGGTCAGTAGGGCATCCTGACTGCCCGCTCCAGTGTTGATGAGAGCGGCCACGGTGCCGAGCGAATCCACCGTGTCATGTCCTAAGACCATCGTGAATCCTGACATCTTGGGGAAGGTCTTCCTAGTGTAATGACCTAAGGGGCAGAATGGACCTGACTGGTCCCAGGGGACATTGAAATCCGTGCTCTTGGAGGCACCATGAACCGTTACGTCGGAAAAAGGCCCGCTAAGGCGGGCGTCCTGCATGCCCCCGGCAGGCTGGGCAGCAACAGCAGCAGCACCGGTATTGCGGTGGCCCTTGTATCCTCGGCAGTCTTTGGGCTCTCGGGATCCTTCGCCAAGTCCCTGCTGGAAACCGGATGGACGTCCACCACGGCGGTGGCTGTGCGCATGGGCGGTGCCGCGCTGGTGCTCCTTGTTCCGGCGCTGGTGGCGCTGCACGGGCGCTGGTACCAGGTCCGGGAAAACTGGAAGACAATTCTCGCCTTTGGATTCATTGGCGTGGCCGGCTGCCAGTTTTTCTACTTCAATGCCGTGGAGCGGCTCTCAGTGGGGGTGGCGCTGCTACTGGAGTTCCTGGCACCTGTGATCATGGTGCTGTGGATCTGGGCCGCCACGCGGCGCCGGCCCGGCTTAAGGACCATTGGCGGAGCTGCGGCTGCCATCGCCGGACTGGTGCTTGTGCTGGATATTGGCGGCGCGGTCCACGTCGATCCCGTGGGTGTCCTCTGGGGTCTTGCAGCAGCGGTGTGCCTGGCGATCTACTTCTTTATTACCGCAAAGCAGAACGATTCCCTGCCGCCGCTGGTACTGGCCACAGGAGGGATGCTCGTAGGTGCCGTCACCATGGTGCTGCTCGGTGTCGTGGGCATACTTCCCACCGGTTTCAGCACCGGCGATGTGGTGCTGGCCGGCCGGGTGACGCCGTGGTGGGTGCCGCTGGCGGGTCTGGTCCTCTTCTCCACCGTGCTGGCCTATGTCACCGGAATTGTGGCGGCACGGACCCTCGGATCTCGAGTAGCCTCCTTTGTCTCCCTAACCGAAGTGCTCTTCGCGGTGCTGTGGGCCTGGCTGTTCCTGTCCGAGCTGCCCGGCACCGTGCAGCTCCTTGGTGGTGCGCTGATTGTCCTGGGGGTGGTGCTGGTGCGCTCGGACAAAACCGCCGGACTGCCCGGCGAGTTCATAAAAAGAGCCTGATCCTTGCGCGTAAGCTGGCCCGCCGCACTGCCGTACCTCGCTGCGGCGGGCCGCCCGCTAGACCTGCGGTTCGACCTGTGGCTCCCCCTGGTCCGCCGCGGCATCCACGCGGATTTCGCGCTTGAGGATCTTTCCGGTGGGCCCCTTGGGCAGGGCGTCCGTCAGGATCACGCGGCGCGGATACTTGTAGGCTGCCAGCCGGTCCTTGGTGAACTCGCGGATTTCCGATAGCAGTGCCTCGCGGGCCTCGTTGTCCGCAGGCTGGACATCTTCCTTCAGGCCCACCACAGCTACGATCTCCTCGCCGTGCAGTTCATCGGGCACTCCGATGACGGCGGCCTCGGCGACGGCGGGATGCTCATAGAGCACTTCCTCAACCTCGCGCGGATAAACGTTGTAACCGCCGCGCAGGATGACATCCTTCTTGCGGTCAACAATGTAGATGTTTCCGGCGTCGTCTACCCGGCCCAGGTCTCCGGTGCGGAACCAGCCGTCGGGAATGGCCGCCTGCGTTGCTTCCGGATTGTTCCAGTATTCCTTCATCACGCCGGTGCCCTGCACTGCCAGCTCTCCGACCTCGCCCTCCGGCAGGTCGTTGCCGTCCGGGTCCACCACCCGCACCAGCATCCCTGCCACCGCCTTGCCGATGGAGCCGGCCATGCGGTCCGGGCCCGGCAGATTGAAGGAGACCACGGGTGAGGTTTCGGAGAGGCCATAGCCCTCCAGCAGCTGGGTGCCGAAGACACGTTCAAACTCATGCAGTACTTCCAGCGGCATGGCTGAGCCGCCGGTGATGGCGCCGCGAAGTGTCGAGACGTCCGTGGCGGCAAGATGGGGATGGCGCAGCATGCCCACGTACATGGTGGGCACACCCTCAAAGATGGTGACACCGTCGCGCTCAATGATCTCCAGCGCCTTTCCGGCATCAAACCGGGGGAGCAGGCTGATCGAGGCGCCGGCCATGACCGCCGAGTTCAGTGCGGACGTCTGGCCGAACACGTGGAAGAACGGCAGCCCGCCAAAAATCACGTCTGATTCCACCGTATGCAGCAGATTCCGGGAGATTTCGGCATTGCTGACCAAGTTGTTGTGGGTCAGTGCGGCACCCTTGGGCCGCCCGGTGGTCCCGGAGGTGTAAAGAATGACGGCGATGTCCTCCCCGTCGACCTCCCGTACCTCAGTCACTGACTCAGCGCCGGCCAGCAGTTGCAGGAAGCCCCCCGCATCCACCGGAATGACCTCGACTCCGCCGGCCTCCTCCGCCCCGCCCAGGGCTTCGGCCAGAATCCCATCCCAGGCGAAGACCAGCCGTGCGCCGGAATCCTGCAGGTGGTAGGCCACTTCACGGGCCTTTAGGAGTGGATTCATGGGAACCACCACCGCCCCGTAGCGAAGCACCCCGTAGTACACAAAGGCCATCTGTGGAATGTTAGGCATGATCAGGGCTACGCGGTCTCCGGGTTCAATTCCGCGCGCCGCGAGGACGCCGGCCACTTTGGCGCTCATGGCATCGAGGGCTGCATAGGGGACCGTGGTGTCATCGAGCTTCAGGACCGCGCGGTCCGGAACCCGGGCGGCGGTTTCGGTAAGGATTCCGGCGAGGTTTTGCATGAAGATCTCCTTTGATCAGGCGTAGAGCTTCCAGGCGGTGGCGGTCAGTATGGTGGTCCGATTGCGGCGGTGAGCTGCATCACATACCGGCCGGTATGGAGCAGTCTAACGCCAGCCGGCCCCCTGCGGGGCTGCAGCGGGCAGATTTTTCTTCCGGGGAGCACGTGCTGGCAATCGGAGTGTCGGCGGCCCGGCGTAATCTGGATTCAGGGAAGGGCGCCGTTCGGCACCCCACCCCGGTCATCCAAGCCACCCTCACCAGAGCCCCGTCACCCGAGTCAAAGGAACACCGTGCCCACTTCCGCGGCGCCCGCCCCCACCCCTGCCGTCCGGCAGTCAGTGCTGGCCACCCTGAAGTCACCGCGGCTGCTCAAAACAGAGGTCCTGGCCGGCCTGGTGGTTGCCCTGGCACTGATCCCGGAGGCGATCGCGTTTTCCGTTATCGCCGGAGTGGACCCGCGGATGGGTCTGTTCGCCTCCTTCACCATGGCGGTCACCATCTCCTTTGTGGGCGGCCGCCCCGCCATGATCTCCGCCGCCACGGGCGCCGTCGCCCTGGTCATCGCCCCGGTGGTGGCCAGCCACGGCGTGCAGTACCTGGTGCCGACCGTGATCCTGGCCGGCGTCCTGCAGATCCTGCTCGCACTGGCCGGTGTGGCCAAGCTGATGCGCTTCATTCCGCGCTCCGTGATGGTGGGTTTCGTGAACGCCCTGGCGATTCTGGTGTTTTCCTCCCAGCTGCCCGAACTGATCGGTGTGCCGTGGCTGGTCTACCCGATTGTCGCCGTCGGGTTGGTCATTGTTTTTGGCCTGCCCCGGCTGACGACGGCGGTGCCCGCACCGTTGGTGGCGATTGTGGTCCTGACCGTTGCCGCCGTTGCCGCCGGTTGGAAGATCCCCACGGTGGGGGACAAGGGCGAGCTGCCCAACAGCCTGCCCGCCCTGTTGTTCCCGGATATTCCGCTCACCCTGGAAACCCTGCAGATCATTGCCCCGTACGCCGTGGCCATGGCCTTTGTGGGCCTGCTCGAATCCCTGCTGACCGCCAAGCTCGTGGATGACATCACCGATACCCGCTCCTCCAAGCCGCGCGAAGCCGCCGGGCAGGGCATCGCCAACATTGTCACTGGGTTCTTCGGCGGCATGGGGGGCTGCGCCGTGGTGGGGCAGACCATGATGAACGTGAAGGCCTCCGGCGCCCGCACCCGGATCTCCACCTTCCTGGCCGGTGTTTTCCTGCTCGTCCTGGTGGTCGTACTTGGCGACGTTGTGGCACTGATTCCCATGGCGGCGCTGGTGGCCGTGATGATTTTTGTGGCCTGGGCTGCCTTTGACTGGCACAGCATCCGGCCCTCCACCCTGAAGCGGATGCCCAGGTCCGAGACCGCAGTCATGCTCATCACGGTGCTGGCCACGGTGATCACGCACAACCTGGCAATCGGCGTGGGTGCCGGAGTGCTCGCGGCCATGGTGCTGTTCGCGAGGCGGGTGGCGCACTTTGTCACTGTGCAGCGGACCGTGGCGGACGATGGCGGGATGGTCACCTACGCGGTGCAGGGGGAGCTGTTCTTCGCCTCCTCCAATGACCTGTACACCCAGTTCGAGTACGCTCTGGACCCCGCGGAGGTGGTGATCGACATGAGTGCCTCGCACGTCTGGGATGCTTCGACGGTCGCAGCGCTGGACGCCATCGCGGAGAAGTACCGCAACCGCGGTAAAACCGTCAGCATCACGGGGCTCAACGACTCCTCCGACGCGATCCGCTCCCGGCTCAGCGGCCGGCTAGGCAGCTAAGCCGGTACGCTCGGCTCATGACTGCCGTCCACGCCGTGATTGCCTCGCCCATCGGGCTCCTCACCCTGGTGGCCGAGGGCGGGGCACTCACTGCGGTGTACATGGAGAACCACAAGCGCGGTCCGGCGGCTGAAACCCTCGGCACCCGGCTAATGCTGGATCCGCCCGCCAAGGAGGCTGCTGCGGGCACCACTGCAGGCGCCGTCGCCACAGTGGGGCACGACGGCGGCACCGTGGCCAACGCCGTCCTGCTGGCGCAGGCGCGAGACCAGCTGGGCGAGTATTTTGCCCGTGAGCGTCAGGAGTTCGACCTGCTGCTGGCCCCGGTAGGCAATCCGTTCCGGCAGCGGGTCTGGGCGCTCCTGCGCGATATTCCGTACGGCCAAACCCGCTCGTACGGTGCCCTGGCCCGTGAGCTGGGAGATAAGAACCTGGCGCAGGCCGTTGGCGCGGCGAACGCGCGCAACCCCGTCTCCATCATCATTCCGTGTCATCGGGTGGTGGGCGCTGCCGGTGCACTCACCGGCTACGCGGGCGGGTTGGACCGCAAGCATTTCCTGCTGGGCCTGGAGGATCCGCGGCGGGTCGAGGACACGCTGTTCTGACGCCGGGCCACGCCCGCCCACGCAGCGGACAGTGGAAGCCTGCAGAGTGAGATTATGGGAGCGTACGCCGGAGAGGGCTCACAAAAGCTGCTCCGGGAACGTCTACCGGGTGTGGAAGTGAAACCGTTCGAAGCCATAGTCAGGGAACACGGCCCGGCCGTGCTGCGCGTTTGCCGTGCCGTGCTGGGGCCGCAGGACGCTGATGACGCCTGGTCCGAGACGTTCCTGGCGGCGCTGCGGACCTACTCCGAGCTGCCGCCGGGCGCCAATATCCAGGCCTGGCTTGTGACCATCGCCAAACACAAGGCCATCGACGTCCATCGCGGCGCCGCCAGGCGGCCTCTTCCCGTGGGTGACCTGCCGGAACAGCAGGACCGTTCCGGAGCGGGCGCCGGCGCCGGGGGACCCCATAGATTCCCGGGCGGCAGCGATGACTATGATCCGCTCTGGACTGCGCTGAGAACCCTGCCGCAGCGCCAGCGGGAGGCACTGGCCTATCACCATCTGGCTGGCCTGCCGTACGCCGAAGTGGCAGTGATATTAGGCTCAACCGAGGCCGCGTGCCGCCGCTCGGCAGCGGACGGCATGAAAAAACTGCGCAGCTTGAACCTGGAGGATTCCCGATGATCCCGCCGCTCGAAGAAATGCCGCCGGAAGAGACCCCGCTCGAAGGAATGCCGCCGGAGCTGCAGCTGCAGCCCGGGGAGGAGGCCGCCGAGCACGCAACCCTGGCCCGCCTGCATCTGCGGTTGGCGGCAGCCGCCGAGCACACCGGTCTGCTGGACGTGGCGTATACGGTCATCGACACACCGGTGGGTGAACTGTTGCTGGCCGCCACGCCCGCCGGCCTGGTGCGGGTCTCCTTCGCCTGTGAGAACCATGACGCGGTGTTGTCGGCGCTCGCCGAACGGATCAGCCCCCGGATCCTGGCGTCCCCTGAGCGTCTGCAGGCCGCCACGGCCCAGATCGGCGAGTATTTCGCCGGCACACGGCACGGCTTCGACCTGCCCCTGGACCTGCGGCTGACCGCCGGCTTCCGCCGTTCCGTCGTAGAGCACCTCACGGACATTGGGTACGGATCCACCGCCACCTACGCCGCCGTCGCTGCACTGGCGGGCAGTCCCGGCGCGGTCCGTGCCGTCGGTACCGCCTGTGCACTGAACCCCCTGCCCGTGGTGGTGCCCTGTCACCGGGTGGTGCGCTCGGACGGCAGCACCGGCGGTTACCGTGGCGGCCCGGACGCCAAACGGCTGCTGCTGAACCTGGAGGCTGCCGCATGAGCAGTGCACTGTTCCCGCGGGACCGTGCCGAGTTAGGCCCTGGCGCCGTCCATATCCCCGGCTGGCTGGACCTGGCGGCCCAGCGCGGGATCGTGGAGGTTTGCCGGCAGTGGGCAATCGGGCCGGTTCCCATGCGCGCCGCCGTCCTGCCCGGCCGGCATCCGATGTCCGTACAGACGGTGTGTCTGGGCTGGCACTGGCAGCCGTACAAATACACCCGCACCGCCGACGACGCCGGCGGCGGGCGGGTGGCTGAGGTGCCCGACTGGTTGATCTCCCTGGGCCGGCAGGCCCTTGCCGAGGCCTACGGACAACCCGGGGAACCCGGATACGCGCCGGGCCTGTGGAGACCCGAGGACTATACGCCGGACACGGCGCTGATCAATTACTACGCCCACGGTGCACACATGGGCATGCATCAGGACAAGGATGAGAAGTCCAGTGCCCCGGTGGTGTCACTGAGTATCGGCGATACCTGTATATTCCGATTCGGTAATACTTCAACTCGAACCAAGCCCTACACCGACATTGAACTGAATTCCGGCGATTTGTTCGTGTTTGGCGGTCCGTCACGCTTCGCCTATCACGGCGTCCCCAAGACCCTCCCGGGCACCGCTGATCCCGGTTCCGGACTCGCCCGGGGCCGCATCAATATCACCCTTCGCATGACCGGGCTGGCCTGATGAGCCCGTCTGGAGGCCGGACTGTCCGGCACGAACTGCCCCGTGCCGAACCGTTTGCCTGGCAGCCGCTCTTTCGCGTCAGGTCCGGCCCTGATCCGAGTCCGGTTTGGCCGGCCGGGCGCCGTTGACGTGGAGCTTTCCCTGGCTCCGGAGGCCCACGCCGGAGGCTCGGCCCAGACACTGGTACGCGAGGAAGCCGCAGTGCTGTCGCTGCTTCGGTGCTGGCTGGACTTGGACGCGGACCCTGCCGTGGTTGACGACTTCCTCTCCGGCTTTGACCTGCTGGCTCCGCTGGAGGCCGCATCGCCGGGTCTGCGCGTGCCCGGGGCGGTGGATGGCTTTGACACCGCGGTTCAGACAGTCTTGGGCCAGCAGGTCTCGCTGGCTGCCGCCCGCACCTTCGGATCCCGGCTCGGGGCCTCCTTTGGTGGAGCCGAACGGGACGGGCTGCGCACCTTCCCGAGTCCGGAACAGCTGGCCGCCGTGCCGGCGTCGGAGCTCCAGTCGGCCGTAGGCCTAACGCACGCCCGGACCCGCACCGTGGCGGCGCTGGCTAAAACAGCGGCGGCTGGTCTGGTGATACGGGCCGGAGCTGACTCCGGGACTACCCGGGCCGCTTACGGCGCCACCCGGGGAATCAGGCCCCGAGAAGTGTAAACGCCAGGCAGACGGCCGCCGGTCCGCCCTGGATGAAGGCGGGACGGATCATCTTCGGATTGCTGAAGATCAGGACCAGAGCCGCCAGAAACATGGACGCGGAGGCGAAACTCATCAGGGTCAGCCCGGCCACCCTGCTGCCGGCACCGAGCAGCACCACGCCCAGCACGGCACCCACGGCCAGGAACAGGTTGTAAAAGCCCTGGTTGTAGGCCAGTGCCTGGGTGTAGGCCGCCTCCTGGGGGCTGGACACCTTGAAGATGGCCATCGTGGCCGGAGCCGTCCAGCGCAATGATTCCAGGATGAAGATGTACAGGTGGACAGCCGCGGCTATCACGGCAAAAACGGCGGCGGTTATGAGCACTGTGACTCCTCCTAGGCCGAAGACAGCGTCTGGGGGCCCGAGCCGTTAGCCGGCTGCAGGGCAGCGTCGCTGTTGCGGTGCCCTCATCTTTCCACCCGGTGGGGACCCGGCCAAGGCCGGAAGGTCTTTCGGTTAGCGGAGGAGTGGGAACGGCCGCTAGCCTTGAAGAGGCGCCCGGTTCCCCTCCGGGAGCTCCCTGGGCCGCCCCATTTAGCCCCACAGTTAGCAGATACAGTCCCCGGAAGGACAGCCTCCGTGCCCACACCCCGTCCCGCCCGCACCCTTGCCGTGCTTGCTGCCGCCGCGCTGGCCTTATCCGCCTGCGGCTCGGACTATCCCCTGGGCGATGCGCAGCGTGAGGCAGCGGAAAGCAGCACCTCAAAGCTCTCCGGTATTCTCTCCGGATCCGGGTCCAGCGCACAGGGCCCGGCCATGGACGCCTGGATCGCCGGTTTTGGGATCCTCCACCCGAAGGTTCAACTGCAGTATTCCCCGGATGGCTCCGGCGCCGGCCGCAGCGCCCTCTTGGCCGGTGCCGTGGACTTTGCCGGCTCGGACGCTTACCTGCAGGAAGGGGAAATGGATAAAGCAAGGGAGGTCTGCGGTCCCAGCGGTGCCCTGGATATTCCTACGTACATTTCACCGATCGCCGTGGCCTTCAACCTGCCGGGCATCGACGCCCTTAACCTGGATGCTGCAACGATTGCCGGGATCTTCCGCGGCGAGATCGATACCTGGAATGATCCGGCCGTCGCCGGACAGAATCCCGGAATTGACCTTCCGGATCTTCCCATCACGCCGGTGAGCCGGGCCGATGATTCGGGAACCACCGAGAACTTCACGGAATACCTGCACGAGGCGGCACCCGCTGCGTGGCAGGACAGTCCTTCGGGGACCTGGCCCGGAGGGCTGGAGGGCGAAAACGCGCAGGGCAACTCCGGAGTGGTTAGCACCGTGACCCGTACCGAGGGGGCCGTCACCTACGCCGACGATTCGGTCATTGACGACTCCATGGGCACCGTCAACCTGCTGGTCGGGGAAGAGTATATTCCGATCAGTGCCGCCGGTGCTTCCATCGCCGTGGAGCAGGCGAGCCGGGTTCCGGGCCGCGGACCGCATGACATTGCTCTCCATCTGGACCGCACCACCACTGCCCCCGGCGCCTATCCGCTGGTCCTGGTCTCCTACCAGATCTACTGCAGTGCCTATGAAGATGAGCACACCGTGGAGCTGGTGAAGACCTTTGGCCAGTACATCGTCAGCGACGAGGGACAGGCAGCGTCTGAGGATGCCGCCAAGAGTGCTCCGATTCCGGCCGCCCTGGCGGAGCAGGCCAGTGAGGCCATCGAGAGCATCACCACCCTGCCCTGACGTTTGCCGCCTCAGGCCGCGCCACGGGGCGGTTGGCACTTGCTCAACCCCCTTGCGCGGCCGGTGCCGCAGTGGCACCGTTGATTCACGGCAAGTTTAAAGGGGGCCGCAATGCAACCGATTCAGATTGAGCGCTGGTGGCCGTATCTAGACGGCTCGGCCAAGACATGGCTCCGGGAAAACCTCCGCGACGAGGGGATCCCGGGGAAAATCCAGGACCGCATCGCCGAAGCGGGCGGCCCTGTGATGGAGCCGCTTTTTGAGGAACGGGACTGGTTATTCATTGAAGCCCAGCCGCAGCTCGCGGAATAGTACCGCCGCCGGTTGAGGCAAGATGGAATGGTGACTGCGACCGATTCCTCAGCCTCCCCCTCAAGGCATGTGCCCACCGAAGAACCCTCTGCGCCAGAGTCTGACCGGCGCAGAGAGAACCTGAAGCCGCGCGGCACCTTTTCCCGCGGCCTCAAGGAATGCTCCGTCTGGGTTGCCCGGGGGCTTATTGTTCTGGCCGGCCTCGTAGTGATTTGGTTTGGCATCCGGTCGCTGTGGTCCGTTGCCTTGCCTGGCCTGTTGGCACTGCTTCTTTCGTCTATCCTGTGGCCGCTGAACCGGGTGCTGCGCCGGGTGCTGCCCAAAGCCCTCGCAGCTTTGCTTTCCCTTCTGGGATTGCTGGCGGCGATCGCAGCGGTGGCCATGGCGGTGCTTCCTTCTATTTCCTCCGGCTCAAAGGAGCTTGGCCGGATGGCAGGAGAGAACCTTCAGGATCTCAGTGACTTTGTGGCGGATCTTCCGTTTGCCATCCAGGAGGTAGATTTCAACGAACTGCTGGATGTTGGTCTGACCCAACTGCGGGAGCATAGCAGCGACATTGTTTCGGGTATCACAGCGGGGTTGGGCACCGTTACGTCCGTCACCGTGGTGTTCCTGCTGACACTGGTCTTCACTTTCTTCTGCCTCAAGGACGGGGACAAGTTCCTTCCCTGGGCCAGCCGATGGACCAACAACCGCTCCTTTATCCACGCAGTACGGGTCTCCGAGGAGGCCTGGCAGACACTCTCCGCCTACATCCTCGCCCAGGCAACTGTTGCCCTCGCCGACGCCGTTTTCATTGGAATAGGCCTTCTGTTCCTGGATGTTCCGCTGGCACCGGCCCTGATGGTCCTGATCTTCTTTGCCAGCTTCATTCCCATTGTGGGGGCAGTTGCCACCGGAATCCTGGCCACCGTGGTCACGTTGGTGGCCCACGGTTGGGTGACGGCGCTGGTGGTCCTGGGCGTGGTTCTGGTGGTCCAGCAGCTCGAGTCGAACATCCTGCAACCCTTGCTGGTAGGGAAGACCCTGAAGCTGCATCCCGCCGTCGTGCTTGGATCCGTGACCGTGGGCGGCACCCTCTTTGGGATTGTCGGCGCGTTCCTGGCGGTGCCGGCCACCGCCGTCGCCATTGTGGTGCTGAGGTACCTGCGGGACCAGTCACTGACTTCGGCCAATGCAGCGGTATCAGGGGAGGTGCCGGAAGCCAACGGTGCCGATGATCTACATGGGCCGGAACCGGAACCGCCGCATCGGGCTAAGACAGTAACAAACTAGACGGATTCCCGGCCTTCGGAGCGGGGCCCGGGGCTAGTGGCGAAAACTGTAGCCGGGATCATACTTGGTTGACCCCGAGAGGCGGTGAATCCGCTGGTCGCAAAACGGGTCATAGACTGCAATCTCCAAGCGGGCAGTTGCCGGATGGGGACGGTAGATGCAGGTACAGGAGTAGTGCACGCCCGGGACGCCTTTCCGATACTGGTCTGCTGTGAACACGCCATGCTGTTGCAGGCACACGCGGTTTCACCACTCTTATTTTGCCAAACCTGTGCCGGGACGAGGAAAGCGGCGGCCTGAGACAGGCAGCCGGCGGTTAAAAAGCGGGGCGCCTCCGGTGGTCTCACTTCCGGAAGCGCCCCTCGCGTTGCTCTATTAGTATTACCAATCGACCTGTGAAGAAACTGGATGCCGCCCCTTGGACGGACCCGCCCGGGCTAGAGTCCAGCGTCAAGAACCAAGGTCTTAGGGTGCCATTCGCAGGAAGTCCGCTTCCCGCTCCTTACTCCAGGACCGGGCGTACAGCCCCAGCCCCGCCTCGTCGCGGACGGAGATGCCAAGCCTGTTCAACATGAGCCGGCTTTGATACACGGTGAGCTGCTGCGCGCTGCGACTGGCCCTGACCTTGTCTGCCCGATACAGGTAGGTGTCGATCGCCCTGGACCAGCGTTTCCGCCAGTTGTCTACCGCCGGTTCCGATGCAGTGGCGGCCATCAGTCGGTGGGCCGGTAGGATCCGGGGCGCCAGCTGGGAAGTCAGGGCGTTGCGCATGTGCGCGGCTTGGGGGCCCGACGCCGCTGTGCAGCTGCGCAAGTGGCTGTCCCAGTAGTAGTCCCATGAGATCGCGCGGCGGTCGGCCCAAACGGGAGAGCGCGGTCCACGCATCATCGCGTAGCTGGCATCGAAGAGAAGCAGGGCGGCCAGTGATGAACGGCTGTTGGCCTTGGGGAAACGGGACGTGGCCCAGGCTGCGAGATCGGAGGACAGCTCAAATACTTCCTCTGCCAGCGCCAATCCGTCAGCACCGCCGTACTTCGCAAGGTCTGATTCGGCCTTGGGGGATACCGGACCGTACTCCCATCGGGTGGGTATTGGCTCCTCCCGGTACTCGGAGGTCTGCAGTTCACCCAAATTGGGCACTGCCTGGTCCACCAGAGCACGCATCAAGGACTCCAACCGGTCCAGAACGCGGGGCGAGCCGAGGATACGTACCTGAATAAACGGATGGGCCGGGTCCATGCACCGTGTGTGAAACCACCGCAGGGCCCCCCATGACCGCGCCTGCGCAGCCAGAGGTGTGACAACGTCACCGACGACAGCGTCACAGACATCCTTTCCCGTGGGCTGGATGGTCAGTGACCACCACTCGGCTCCGTTGGTTAGCGGCTTGGTTTGTTGTGCTGCAGCTAACTGACTCATTGGAGATGCCTCCCGTTGGTGTCATACCGGGGATGTCGCCCCGGCACTTAGAAAAAGAGAATTGATGTGCTGCGGCGCCCCAGTCCCGCGGCCCAGCGGGACATGTTCTCCCGGCGGTGAAGCTGCGGGAAGAATAACGGTGGGGTACAGGGCGGCATGATCTTGCGGCCTCGGAAGGTGGTGGGGGTTCTCCAACCTGGAGGGAGTCCGGCGTGCGCGCCCTTAAAAGTCTGGGTTCCGTTGCTTCGCTGCCCGGCGGGGTTGGAAACTGAAGAGGTGGATTTGTGTGCGTGTCCTGACCTTCTTCCCAGGAACTGAAGAAGTGATGCCGTCAGGCTCATATCCTTCCAGCAGCCACGCCGTGTCCACCAGAGATATTCGAAAAACCTCTCCGAAACCGAGAAACTAGTTGCACCTACAGAAATATCGGGTATTAGACGGGTGGATCCCCAACGCGGAGGACGCACGCCCACAAGGCTGCCGAGAAAAATTGGCTAAAATCGTTGAACACTCTGGCGCTCGAGGTGTTGGAGACCTTACTGTCCAGTAGGTTGCCAACGGCGACAAACCCAAACCTGTGGCGGGTCAGACCGGTCCGGGTGAATAGAATTACCTGTTCCCCGGCATGTCTAGGGTCAGGGAAGGGCACATGAAAGATCCCTTGTGGCCAACGGAAGTATCCGAGAGGCTCAGAGAGTATTTGTCCGGCACCTTTACCGGTGTGCAGTTCCAGACTGCTCCCTTGGCGGTGTACGACGTCGTCACGCTCGACGTGTCGTGGACGGACGGGCCGGCTCTGCATGAAGTGGACCTGGTTGCGCTGCAGATTGTTCTCCGCCTGCACCTGGACACCTGGGGCACATCCAATGAAGCGGGCTCCAGAATAGACAGGATCTCCAAGCGCCGGACCATGAGTCCGGTCGCCGAGGAGATGCTGTTGAAGGTCCTGGCCGCCGATTTGGGGACCGGCCCGGGGGAGCAGGACCTGGAGCGCTTTTATACGCTGCCGCCGGTCCTCGCCGCGTCGCGGTATCGTGCCGAAAAAGGGACCATCCCCGAATTCCTGGACCTGCTGTTTGAAGCAACAAGTTTCAGGGGCTCGGGGGTGGGGGACGGTGATATCGGCGGACCGGACACTCTTCTGTGCCGATGCGCGCTGTGCGCCTGAGTCTCGAGGTCCCTCAGACATTCGAATAGAGGCAGTGAAGCACTAGGAGACGGGCTGTCCGGCCTGCTCTGTCAGCACGTCGGCTCCGGGAGCGGATGCCGCGCTGGTCTTGCGCGTCAGAGTGATGAATGACACTGCCGAGAGAACTGCAAACGCGACCATGGCAATGCCCATCGGAACTGCGGTGTCTTCGCCGCCAAGGCCCACCAGCGGCGCCACGGCAGCTGCCAGCACATATTGCAGGCAGCCAAGGAACGCTGAGCCGGTTCCGGCGTGGTGGCCGGCTTCTTCAAGGGCCAGCGCCGTGGCATTGCCAAAAATAAAGCCGAGTGACCCCTGGAAGACCGCAAACAGGACCAGCATCGGAGCCGTTGGGGTTCCGGAGAGTGCGAAGATCAGCAGTCCGGCTGCGGCTAAGACCGCAACCACCAGGCCGATGGAGATCATCCGGCGGTAGGAAACCTTGCCGGCCAGCGCGGCGGCCACCACGCTGACAATCGTGATGCACAGGGCGTTCATGGCGAATATCAGCGAGAAGCGGGTCTCGGACAGTCCCATGATGTTCTGGATGATGAACGGGGACGCAGAGATGTAGGCAAACAGGCCGGCAAAGGCGAAGCAGAAGGTCAGCAGGTAGCCGGTGTAATTCCGGTTGCGCAGGACCACTCCGGCCACATGCAGCGTGGTCTTGACTCCGCCGTGGTTGCGGTCTTCAACCGCCAGAGTCTCCTTGGCGCCGAACACCGCCCAGACGAAGAGGGCCAGGACCAGTGTGGCCAGAATCCAGAACACCGCGCGCCATCCGGCCGCGGCAATGATGGCACCGCCGGCCAGGGGGGCAATAACGGGGGCGATGACACAGATGATGGTGAGCACACCCAGGAGCTTGGCGGCGGCAGCTCCGCGGGACGTGTCAGACACGATGGCGCGGGCCAGAACAACGCCGGCTGCACCGCCCAGGCCCTGCAGGAAGCGGGCGGAGGCCAGGATTTCCACATTGGGGGCGACGGCGCACGCGGCGCTGGCGACCGCACAGACGAAGGTACCCACCAGCATGGGCTTCCGCCGCCCAATGCCGTCGGACAGCGGACCGATGAACAGCTGGCCGAGGCCAAGCCCCACCAGGAAGGTTGTCATCGTCAGCTGGATGCCGGCAGCGGTGGTGTCCAGGTCTCCGGCCATGCCCGGGAAGGCAGGAAGGTAAAGATCAATGGAGAGGGGGCCCAGCGCGGTCAGCAGGGCCAGGAGGAGAATGAGTTGTCCGCTCGTGCGGCGCACGATCGAGGGAGGGGTGGCGCTGGAATCGGGCATGATGGCTTTCTGAGGTGCGGCGATGAAGTATTCAACTATATATATGTCAACATATATATGTCAAGATATGGGTTAGGATAGGTGGATGGCAGACAACACGGAGGCTGCGGCGCGACGGCGCGAAGTGGCCATGCTCCTGCGGGACCTCTCCTGGACCATTCACCGACGGGTTCCCGAGGTGACCGGGGTGGACCCCCTGACATCCACGGATCTCGCAGTGTTGAAACACGTGTTGGAAGCGCCGGGATTGACCGTGACTGAACTGTCCCGGCGCGTTGCGCTGAAGCAGAGCAATGCCAGTGCGGCAGTCCGGACCCTCACGGACCGCGGGCTGGTGACCAGGGAAAGCAGTCAGAGCGACCGCCGGATCAGCAGGCTTTTCCCCACAGACAGGGCCCTGGCTCAGGATGAGGCCATTAGCGACGCGTGGGCGGGGCCCATTAGGAAGGCGCTCGCCGGTTTGGATGAGCGGGAGTCAGCGGCCCTGGAGGAGGCGGCCCAGGCGCTCCAAGCCCTCAACTCCCTACTCCGGTCCGACCAGAGTTCCTGAGGCCGGCCCTACGTTGGGCCCCCGGACTCTGCGGTCCGGGACTTTTGGGACCCTCCTCCGCGGAACCTGCGGTAGCTATAAATAATCAGGCTTAGGGCGATGAGGCCTGAAGTGATTAATCCCGTTCCGGTGCCCCATCCGCCGGGGAGCCACAAACTGCTGTCGTAGGGCCACCACTGCGGAGCTGTTGCCCAGAGTCCCCAGGTGATGCCTACGGCCATGACGGCAAACGCACCGGCAACACTGGCGGTAATGCGGGGCCAGCTCTGCACTCCCTTTTCCGCCGTTTCGAAGGCCTTGGCCTTCACGGGCCGCAGGAACCGCTGAGCCCACCGGTATCTCAGTGACAGGACGGCCAGCCCCGCCACAAGGGCGAGGAGTCCGGGGCCCGGCAGGACCAGCGCCGCCAGTCCCAAAACGACCAGCGTCCATCCTGCCACCTCGATGCCGGTTCGCCGCAGCCACGGCGGGAACCTGTCACTTTTCACTCCTTTTGCCCTGTTTGCGGCCAGGGCTCCGGACGGCATGTCTGGCGCTCAGGCACCCAGACCAGCTTTAGCTATGCCGTGGGGGAAGCGCCGGCTACCCGTGGTTTCTGCTTCTGTGCTGGCACTCATGGGAGGGTTCCCTTCCGCGGCTCGGTCCCTGGGATCAGTGTCCCAGAAGAGGAAGAATGCATCCAAAACACAGGGTACCCACTTGCTAGTTCTTTGGCGGCCATCCTGGCGCTAGGACGAGGGCTTTGCTGGTGAAGCGGGGCTCTCTTTATCCACTTCCAGTGCGGGCTGCTCCTCCCGCTCCTCGCTCCGGTCCCTGCCGTTTTCCTCTGCTTTGGCCTCCTCGACGAGCCGAGCAGTCACCTCATCGTTAAACTCATCCGGTGTGCCGGCCAAATTGTTCTCCATGGCGTCGGCTCCGGGGTTGATGTTGCGATCCTGGTTACTCATGTTGTTCTCCTGCCGGTGGTGGGCTGTGAACTGCCGGTGCTGCTGTACTGAAGTGAAGGGGGGAAACCGGTCCTACCTTCCCAGCCTCGCATATCCTCTACCGGGCTGGACCCGGCCGGGCCCCAAGGATTATCGAAATTCCGCCAGCACCGGCGCATGAATAACAGGAACAGCAGCGGCACAGGCGAGGGCTGCCCATGCAAACAGCAGCGGCACCGGGCTGGCCAGCATCGGTTCCGCCCTGGGGATGTCCAGGCAATCCGCCTGGGAACGCTTTCGCTAAAGCCGGGCGCCGGGATCCGGCACCTGAAGGTTCAGGAGCCTAACGCCCGGCGACGGCGGCCAGATCGTGCCGTACGGCCGCCGGTTCCTGGTCCAGCGGCATGTTCCGGGCATCCCGAACGCCGTCCAAAGAGCCCTGCGGATCCCGTTCCAAAGGAGCGAAAAACTCGTCAAAGTCGATGGTGGCCGGGCCGGTCTCGGAGATCAGCTCAAGGGTCTTGTTCACTGCCTCATCGGAACCGACCGCATGCACCAGGACCTGGGCGATCTGGCGGCGGGCCACCGCGCCGTCGGCCGGCGTTCCCGTATGCCGCGGATCCCCCTGCAATGCCACGAGACGGTGCTGGCCGGCGTCGTTATAGTCAAACCAGCCCGGCCGCACAATGGTGTAAGGCTGGCCGCTGGCCCGAACCAGCCGCTCCGAACGCCTTTTCCAGTCGAGCAGCTGGCCGAAGCTCCCGGCTCGGCCGGTCAGCCCGACGGCGGTCATGAGGACTACGCGGACCCGCCGCCCGCCCAGGGCCGCAAGGACATTGCGGACCCCGCCGTAGTCAACGCGTTCGGCCTCCTCGGCGCGCTCCGACCCCAGGGTGAGGATAACGGCGTTGACCCCTTCCACGGCTGGCGGCAGGGTTTCGGGACGGGTCACATCTGCCACCACAACGTGGGCATCATCCGGCAGCAGCCGCGATGCCTTCGCGCGGTTCCGCACCAGGGCCCGGGTGGTGTAGCCCTCGCGCAGTGCTTCCGCGACAACCAGGTGGCCGATGCCGCCGGTACCACCGACAACCAGAATTGTGGTCATGGGGTTCTCTTTCGCTTTGGGCCTTTCGGCCGGACAGCTGCGGTAATTCGAGCGTCGCACACGGGATGCGGTGCCGGTACCCTAGGTGTACTCAGTCACCACGTTAATTACACGAAAATAGGGTGAAGACCTCTTAGATTTGGTGGTTACCACACACGCCGAACCTAAGAGGTCTTCATGT